>NZ_UQGV01000013.1 GCF_900540665.1 uncultured Catenibacterium sp.
CGGAAGTTAAGCATCATAACGGCGACGATAGTGTGAAGACGCGACAATAGCAAGCTGCCAGGTCCTTTTTTTTTATGCCTTCCTGCGGGAAGGCTTTTCTTATTGAATTTGTTCATATCTTCTTGTAAAATTATTTTAGGAGGCGATATCTATGAAAAATATAGTTATTACAGATAAAGATATTCCTTTAGAACTTTTTAAAGAAAGCGTTGTAGTCAATCTTAATAATATTAAATATAGTCCTTGCACAGGCGATTATACTTGTCTTAAAAAGAGGATTCCATGTCGTTATCACGATGATATTTCAATAATCAACCAATGGATTGGGCAGGCTTCTCTTATTATATTAGTTACACATATTTATAGTGGATGTTTTGATACACCTCTTAAATCCTTTATAGAACGCAATATTTCTTCATATGAGCCTTATTATACAACAGTAGATGGCACAATCTGTCATGCGGCTTTGGCTCAGCAATCAAAGAAAATCCTTCTTATAGGCTATGGTGATATATCTGAACAAGAACAGAAGATGTTGATGAATTATTTAAATGACTCACTTCTAGGTTATTTTATTTCTTCTATTAATACTTATTTTTGTACAGAAGAAGATTTAGTTAACTCACTTAAGACATTTGGAGGTGTTGATCGTGGATAATATTCTTATAATCTTATCGGGTCTCATTTATACAAATAAGATCATGTATAATCAAGCCGGTAAGCTTTCACATTATCTTAAAGGAAATGTATCAATCAAAACATTACAGGTAATAGAAGCAAAAGATGTAGAAGAGAATAATACAATTATCTTTATGTTCCCTATTTCATCACAAACAATACCTTCCTGCATGCTCGACTATATGAAGAATAATGAAAAATTGATGAATCATAAAACAATTTATAGTGTAATCTACTGTGACGAATATGAAGTTGATTATTGTGATTATGCAGACGAAATATTATCACTTTATTGTAAGAACACTCATGCCAATTATAAAGGATTTTTAAAGGTTGGAGCTTACTTTTTAATCAATCATATTCCTTATAAATGGCGTGTCGCAAATACCTTAAAGTCCTTTGCATCAGATATTAGAAAAGAAAAGGAAAGTGCTCTAGATATCACGTTTTTTTCTAAAAACCAGTTCATAAAACAAGGAAATAAGTTCTGGGAAAAGGCTTATAGATCTAAAAAAGAGTAATTCATTTTATGTCCTTTATTACGTGCTTTTTTTGTATTTTATCTCTTGAAATGATATGTAGATTTTGATATACTACTCAAGGATAATTTATTAGGAGGCATTACAGAAGTGAATAAAAAAGAATTAATTAATATCGTTTCTGAAAAAAGAGATTTAACAAAAAAAGACGCTGAAATTCTTGTGAATACAGTTTTTGATACGATGGTAGAAAGTATGATTGATGGTGATAAAGTTCTTATTTCTGGCTTCGGCACATTTAAAATTAATCACTGTCATGAACGTAAAGGCGTTTCACCAAAGACTAAGGAACCTATTATCATTCCTGCTAGTCGTACAGTTTCTTTCAAACCAAGTAATAGATTAAAAGATGCAATGAACTAATGCATCTTTTTTGTTTATATACAGTTAATATATTTCATGTATAATAGTTTACAGGAGTTGATGAAAATGAGTTATTATTTAATGACAAATCCAGGATATATGCTTGGTACTATCTTAGTAGGTATTGCGATGGTATTCTCTCTATATTGTCAGGCAAAGATTAAGTCGACATATGCGAAATATCGTTGTAAACCAAATAGCCGTGGAATTACAGGGGCACAGGTTGCAAGAGAAATATTAGATTCTCATGGTATGACACATGTTCCTGTCTATGAAGTAAAAGGGGAATTATCTGATCACTTTGATCCTTCCAATAATAGTGTCAGTCTTTCTAGTGATATTTATCATGGTACAACAATTGCCTCTTGTGCTGTTGCAGCTCATGAATGTGGTCATGCTATTCAATATCATGAAAATTATATGCCAATCAGAGTAAGAAATGCGATTATTCCATTATGTAATGTAGGTAACTATTTAGGATGGATTGCGATTATGATAGGGCTTGCTTTAGGTTCTACAAAGCTTGCTTTCTTAGGATTCTTCTTAATGTGTGGTATTTTTAGCTTTCCAGATTATTACATTACCAGTAGAAATTAACGCCTCTAAAAGAGGACTTGCGATATTACAAGCACAGTATCTAAATGAAAACGAATATGCTGGCGCATGGCAGATGCTTTATGCTGCTGCATTGACTTATGTTGCTGGTGTATGTGCAACTCTTGCAAGTATGTTAAGAATTCTATTTATGATTTTAAGCAGTTCTAATAGAGATTCAAATTAACGAATCTCTTTTTTTTTGGACCTAAATGCGCTATAATAGTGACACTATGGAGGTCAATATGAATTATAATAATAAGAAAGACAATAATTGGATATATGGTGTAGTTATCGCATTATTAGTGGTCATTCTTGTCTTTGTCTCTTTCTGTATGTTGAACATACATGTCCCTTATTTCAATCGTGAAAATAACATCGCATTAGAAAGAAACAAGATTATTAATAAGTATAAGCTTAACTATGATGATTATTTCAATGAATATAACAGCTCTAAGACCTACTATATCATTCGTATTAAAGATAAGAAAAAAAAGGAAGTATATCAGGTCTACAATACTCAATATAAATTAGTAGATTCTTATAGTGGTTCTGTTGTAAAAAAGAAAGATGTCATTCAAACAATCAATAATGAATATAAAGTAAATGTCACTGATTTAACAATTGGATATGAAAATGGAGATCTTGTTTATTTTGGTAAATACCAGGACGATGATCATCTCTATTATTTCTATTATTCTTTAGATGAAGGAAAGTTCGTGAAATATTATCGCCTATGAGTACACAAATACTTACAGATTATCAATGTATAGACTTTAAGAAACTTCTTTTGTTGAAAGGGAAGTCTATAGGACTAACAGACCAAGAAACACATATATTATTATTGATGATGACCTTGAGTGAATTAGGGGTAAGACCTATTTATCCTCAAAAAGTGGCTGAATTTTCTTCATTATCTATTAAAGAAATTGATGATATCATGATAGGTCTTGTAGATCGTCATTATCTAGATAGAATTAATTTAAAAATTGATTTTAAACCTTTAGAAAAGCTATTACTTGGAATAAAGGTTGAAAAGAAGGAAGAAGTAAACCTTGTAGAAGTATTCGAAGATGCTTTTGGACGTACAATGAGTACTTTGGATATTGAATATATCAATCAGTTTAAAAGAACTGGTTATGATGATGAGATGATTGTGTCTGCTTTAAAAGAAGCCGTAAAGTCGAATGCCCTCTCTTTTAGATATGTAGAGAGAGTATTAGAAAACTGGGCTCATTCTAAGAACTATATTAAGAAATATCAAGAAGAAGAGCCAGAAGTCAGTGAAGAAGTAAGAAATTATAACTGGTGGGAAAATGATTAAAACAAAACAAGATAGAATACTCAATACATTTGATGAGATGTTTCCTGATGCACGTTGTGTGTTGAATCATTCTAATAACTTAGAATTGCTTGTGGCAGTCATGTTGTCTGCCCAGACAACAGATGAATCAGTCAATAAGCTCACATCGCATCTTTTTCAAAAATATAAAACAGTAGATGATTATGCGGATGCATCATTACCTGAATTGGAGTCAGATCTTCATTCTATAGGGCTTTATAGAAATAAGGCAAAGAATATCAAGGCTATGGCTGAGACTCTTCAGGCACGCTTTAATGGCGTTGTACCAGCATCTCATGATGCTTTAATATCATTACCAGGAGTAGGAAGAAAGACTGCCAATGTTGTTATGGCGGAAGGATTTGGTTATCCAGCTATTGCGGTAGATACACATGTTGAACGTATCTCTAAAAGACTTGGATTTGCGAAACCAGATGATACAGTCTTTACTGTAGAAAAGAAATTAATGAAAACTATTCCTAAGAATAGATGGATCAAAACACATCATCAGATGATCTTCTTTGGAAGATATCACTGTAAGGCAATGTCACCTCATTGTAAAGAATGTCCTTTAGTAGATATATGTAAAGAGAAGAATAAGAAGCTCTAAGAATCCTTTGGGCTTCTTTTTTAATACACAAAAAAGGATTCCATTTGGAATCCTCTTAATCTTCATTTTGACCTTCTGCTGTCTGTACTGTAAAACGGATAGAACCAATATATTTAGATTCACCATTAGAGTTCTTTTCAGTAAAAGTAATCACATATGATCTACCATTTGATAAACCACTGATTGTCGCACCACTACCACAGTTTAATGTCTGACTATTACCATTACATGAAACTGTCATTGTATGACCGCTAGGACCAGATGTGCTGATATTGACAGATGTTGCTGAAATAGTAGAACCATTTGCAACTGCTGCACCGTTCGCACTGACACTAAATTTTGCAGTACCTAGTTCACTTGTTCCACTACTAGTTAATCTTACTGACTTCTTATTAGAAGTTGTGTCACTACTCTTTAGTTTATAATAACCAGTTACTGTATAAGTCTTTCCTGATTCAGCATGATATTCAAGTGTACCGCTTGTTGAAGATAATGTTTCAGTTCTAGAAGAAGAACCATCACTGATTTCTACAACACAGCTGATCTTACCTTCAAATTCAGGATCATAAGAACCAAATGTAACAGAAATTGAATTATTGGAATTTAAAGAAGCATTAAATGATGTTAATTCAGGCACTTTATATTCATCTGCATAAGAAGAACCATCATCCACACCACTAGGACCATGCCCTTTGACAAACCATGCAGTCATAATCTTTTCTGATGGTGTAGAAGAACTTGGAGATACATAAGGATATGCACCCTTAACCATACGAGCCTGTTCTACACTGCTAGGTGTTTCGTAGCTATTCTGTAACTTACGAGTTGCAAGCTTCTTCGCAATCTTTGCCGCAATAGTCTTTGCATCATTCATACCACTTGCAAGATACTTATGTTTCTTTGTAGATATTTCTCCTGGGAAACCATTCCAGCAAGCCCATGCATAATCTGGTGAATAAGCACATAACCAATGGTCTTTGTCCTTACCAGCGAGTGCAGGGATAGTAGAATCGAAGTTTGAAGTACCAGTTTTAGCACCAATCTGACTTCCAACATTAAATGCTGAGTAGCTTCCATTGCTCTTTACATAGCTTGTCATAACCTGACGAAGTAAGAAAGCAGTAGAATCTTTCATGCCCTCACTTGCCTGTTTCTGGATATTATCATCAACATTGATTGTTTCACCAGTTGTATTAATGACAATCTTCTGGATTGTATGAGGTTTGATATAAGTACCACCATTTGAGATTGCTGCATAAGCGGCTGCCTGCATTGTAGGAGTTGTACCATATTTCCATCCACCGATGGCATAGTTCAAGTTGAAATCTTCATCGCCCATGTTATAACCAAGGCCCTTTAAGAAGCTTATAACCTGATTATTACCAACTTTTTTCACAACACTATTTAAAGTATGAATGGCTGCTAAGTTCCAGGAATTTGCGAGTGCATCTTCTAGAAGTACATCATTATGGTAGTTGTTATCCCAGTTCTTTGGATGCCAGCTGCCTTGAGTGAACTCTGAGTCATCTACTGTATGTCCACTAGACCAGTTCAGATATTCAAATGCAGTTGCATAGTCAATAATAGGTTTAATTGAAGAACCTGGCTGTCTTCTGTTTTTTAATGTATAAGCATAATCTAGATAAGTTGCATCTGAGTTATTCGCACGATAATTCTTTGCAGACATAAGACCGATAATACGTCCAGTTTTTGATTCAAGTACTGAAGCAGCCGCCTGCATATCACTATCAGTAAATTTATAATTCTTGCTTAATGATACATCATCAAGATACTGCTGCATATCCTGATCCATATATGTATAGATTGTCATCTTAGTTTTGTTAGGATCATAACCTAGCTCTTTTACTTCCTGTGTAACACGATCAACATAAGAAGCATATTTGCCATTTGTCTGAATTGGATCATTCTTTAAAATGTTTTCTACTTTTACATTCTTTGCATCGTCTCTCTCTTTTGCAGTGATGTATCCATGATCATGCATTAAGTTAAGAATGATATTTCTTCTTTTTGTTGCAAGAGTTAAATTCTTGAATGGGTCATATGAGACTGGTGAGTTAATAGTACCAGCAAGTAATGCAGCTTCTGGTAAAGTTAACTGATCAGGACTCTTACCAAAATAATAATAGCTTGCCCCATAAATACCAATGGAACTATTTGCTTTACCGAAATAGATCTTATTGAGATAAAGTTCGAGTATTTTCTGTTTAGTAGTCTGCTGAGTTGCTTCAATTGAAAGGATGATTTCTCCAACCTTTCTTTCAATTGTCTTCTCTTCATCAGGGTAATATGTCTTCTTGATGAGCTGCTGAGTAATTGTAGAACCACCTGCAACAGTACGGTGTGCTAAGATATTTGTCATAAATGCTTTGATAATACGTGGAATATCAAAACCATTATGTACAAAATAACGTGAGTCTTCTGCAGAAATAACAGCATCAATCATTACTTCAGGAATATCATCATAACTTACATATTTCCCGATTGAACTGCCATACTTGTAATAGGTTTCTCCATCTTGAGAAACCTGAGAAGAGTAGGAAGTTGTTGTAAGATTATCAATATCAAAATTGCTGATTTGCTGATAAATCTTGAATCCAAGGTAACCACTACCGCTCGCTACAAGAACACATAATGCGATAATACATATTTTGATTGTTTTTTTTATTTGTTTTGCGTCCTTGGTTGATTGAACTTTCATAAAGTGTCCTCC
This sequence comes from uncultured Catenibacterium sp., assembly GCF_900540665.1. Taxonomy (GTDB): domain Bacteria; phylum Bacillota_I; class Bacilli_A; order Erysipelotrichales; family Coprobacillaceae; genus Catenibacterium. The sequence goes on from NZ_UQGV01000013.1 coordinate 6,858, forward strand.
TTAAGGTAAAATTCATCGATTACATCTAAATAAGCCAGTCTAGGCTGGTAGCCCTGCTTAATAAGATGTCCACTTTCTTTCACTTCATCATAACTTATATGTTGCTTCTTGTCATGAAAAAAGCGTTCTATCATAATTGAAGCATCCAGTAAATAGACTTCGCCCACAGATGTGAAGGCAATAATAATAAAGGCAATTCCTCCATGACGCTGTACACGTTCAAGATGATTGATCTGATGCTCTGAAATATTACGAAAAGGAAATCGTAATGATTTGGTTTCTTTGGCTTCAAAATCAATATATCTGCCTTTATAAATACCATTATAATCCGTAGTAGATGGCGCCTGGTAATATGCCTCAACTATACGGGCTTTATTTCGTGAAGGATAATCGACTTTTACAATCTGGATAGGTGTCGGCTTTTTATAGATGACAGCCTGATCAACAGATAAGTAATAGGTGTTAGATAGGTTGATGTCTTCTTCCAAACTCATTCCACGAAAAGCAGTATAGTGCTTATTTGTAGAATTCTTAGGAATGGACACATTAACCGATGCCTTTTTCAGGTTGGGATAATTAACCATACTATTTCTCCTTTACCAAATCATTATAACATATTATCATTCAAAAAAAATGAAAAATGATGGAAGAAGATTGATGAATAGGTTTAAAATAGTTATTATGTTTCGAAGAGGTGATAAAAAATGAAATATCGTAAATGGATTGGAATGATATGTGCTGCATTCATGCTTTGTGCATGTACTTCAAAGCAGCCAGAAAAAAAGAAAACAAATACAATCTCGCATACCGCAAAACAAAAAGAAAAGAAAATCAAATCCATCCCTCAGCCAGCACTTAATACAGAAGAAGTGTCTGCAGTTGTGATGGATGCAGAATCAGGAAAGGTGTATTATGCGAAAAATGAACAGGAATCTCGTTATCCTGCTTCTACAATTAAGCTATTAAGTGCACTTGTCGCAATAGAGTATTATAAAGATGATGATCTTCTTACTACAAAGAATATTATGTCTTTACCAGATCGTGTGTTTGTCTATACTGAACCTGTTCATGATGGTGAACAGATTCCTTTTAAAGATGTTATTCGTGGCATGCTTTTAAAAAGTTCTAATGAAATGGCTCTCACCCTCGCTGAAAACTATCAAGGTGGTTATGATGCGTTTATTAGTGCAATGAATAAGAAAGCTAAAAAAATAGGCTGTAAAAAGGTAGAAGTTTCTAATCCTCATGGACTAAGTTATGCAGAGAAAGGATGGCTTAAAGAAACATGCAGTACAAAAGATATGGCACTTATTGCGAGTGCATTTTATAAGAATAGAGAATTAAGAAATATTATTTCTACGCCAAACTATACTTTTGAATCAAATCAATATCGTACAATGCAGAATGTCAAGATGACCCAGCAAGATTCTCCATATTATGATGAAAGGGTCATTGGTGGTAAGACAGGCTTTACTAATCTTGCGAAAAGATGTTTAGTCACTTATTCTAAAGTAAAGAATAAAACAATCATTACAGTTGTCTTTAAAGAAAATACACGTGAAGAAACTTATACGGACACTAAAAAGCTTCTTGACTATGTAAGTGAAGTTTTAGCAGCATAAAAAAATGCTGCTTTTTTTAAGCAGCATGAAGTAAGGTACGAATTAAATCATAAAGATAAGGTTTATATTCTTCAATAGGACAAGGAATTCTATTTACTATACAGCTAAAGCAAGTTGATCCAACGAGTTCTACAATAGTAAAGAATGTAATATCGATATTTTTAATATCTAGATTCTCTTTTTGAACGCCATCTTTGAACAATTCATAAAGACTCAAATGATCTGTTTCTTCTAGAATCTTTGTAAGTTCCTGAGAATAAACACCAAGAGATAAATCTTTATTCATTAAAGTGAGGATTGTTGGATTAGCAACAAGATCATTAATAACATGATCAATAATAAATATTAAAGAATCTGCAAAATGAGTAATCTCATTATGTTTTTTTAACTCTTTCATTGCATTATCGAAAAGTTCGCTACTGATTTCCTGAACTATCTGATTTCTAATATCATATTTATCTTTAAAATATAAATAAAAAGTACCTTTTGCGACTTTTGCTTTATTTACGATATCAGAAATAGATGTATTATTAAAATTCTTTTCAGCAAATAGCGTAGATGCACTTGCTAGAAGACGTTCCCTTTTTTCTTCTTTATTTTTCTCTATTTTAGATTTTATATCAGTCAGAGCATGCATATAAATACCTCCACTTATAATTATACTAGTAGTTGACCAAAAGTCAATTTTTACCTTTGGAAGCAAAAAAATAAATTCATTGTGATGAATTCGCTTACACTTACATTCTTTGAAACAATGAAAACGTATTCATCAAAAAAGCTTGGATTTATCAACTAAATTTAAATAATTTTTTTTATTTAAAACGCAAATATTTTATTGTATTTAGGAAATGATTATACTATACTTCTAGGTATAGGAGAGTGAAATGAATTATGGCAATGACAGATTATTTAAATGATATGCCTGCTCAGGGTAACCGTAAGGTTGTTCTAGTTGGTACAGGTTTTGTAGGTATGAGTATGGCTTATACTTTAATGAACCACAAGGGTATTGATGAATTAGTATTAGTAGACGTTAATACTGAAAAGGCAGAAGGGGAAGCAATGGACTTAGTTCATGGTTTACCATATGCAAGCGGTAAATTAAAGGTTTATGCAGGTGATTATTCTGACTGTGCAGATGCAAACGTTATCGTTGTAACTGCTGGTGCTGCTCAGAAACCAGGTCAGACAAGACTTGAATTAGTTGCAATTAACACAAAGATTATGGCTTCAGTTGGTAAGTCTATTAAAGAATCAGGATTCAATGGTGTTATTGTAGTAGCATCTAACCCATGTGATATCATGACTTACGTAATGCAGAAGGCTACAGGTCTTCATCCATACCAGGTTCTTGGTTCAGGAACTATGCTTGATACAGCAAGATTAAGATATGAAATTGGTAACTTCTTCGAAGTAAACCCAGCTTCAGTTCATGGTTATATCATGGGTGAACATGGTGATAGCTCATTCGTATCTTGGACAAACGCTTATATCGGATGCAAGTCACTTCTTGAAGTTGTAGAAGAAAGAGGAGTTCCATTTGACCAGTTACAGAGAATCTACGAACAGGTTAGAGATGCAGCTTATGAAATCATCAACAAGAAGAGAGCTACTTACTATGGTATCGGTATGTCTCTTGCTAGATTAGTAGATGCAATCTTAAACAACGAAAATACAGTTCTTCCATTATCATGCTACCTTGAAGGTCAGTATGGTCATGAAGGTTTATATATCGGTGTTCCAGCAATCATCAACAGAGCAGGTATCCGTGAAATCTTAACATTACCTTTAACTGAATCTGATCAGGAAAAATTTGACAGATCTTGTAATACTTTACAGGAAATCATTGATACTACTGTAAACCCTATTCTTGAAGGAAAAGCATAACATTGATTTTCACTTAAACTCCTAGGCTCGCGCCTAGGAGTTTTTTTGGTTAACATAAAATTAAGGCCCATAACCGTCTAAGTGTGATATAATACTTAAACTAGGAGGAAATTTCATGAATAATAATGAATTTGAATACAGTGAAAAAACAAAGCGCCGTGTTAGAATTTTTAAAAGAATCTTATCTTTTATTGTTCTTATTCTTGCGATTGTGACAATGGTTGCTTTATTCTATGTAAAAAAAGAAAAAATACGTGTGCGATTGTTCTTCTCACTATTACAATATATTGCGATGAGTATCATATTGATCTCACCAAGACTCTTGAAGAAGTTTGCAAACTTTGAAGTGCCAGTTGAAGTACATATCAGTGTTACAGCCTTTGCTTTTTTAGGATTAGTACTTGGGGATGGCTTAAACTTCTATGGAAAAATAGCCTGGTGGGATTCATTACTTCATTTCACTTCAGGAATCATTCTTTCATTTATCGCTTTATGGTTGTTACAGATGTTAGTCATGCGTACTAAATATCTATTTATGCATCGTGCCTTATTATATATATTTGTTGTTGCCTTCTCGCTTGCTGTAGGGGCTATATGGGAACTATGTGAATATACAGTGGATGATATCTTCCATACCAATAACCAGCAATATATGGCAACAACACGTGCAACAATTGTATCAAGTGATGATGAACCATTAGAAGGACATGAAGCACTTGCTGATACTATGAAGGATCTTGCACTAGATCTTGCAGGTGCTATTTTAGTTATTGGTTATGAGTGTTCTAAAAAAGAAATTACACAATATTATGTTTCTAAGAAAGACTAGTATTGGAATTGTCACATCTTGGTGTTAGAATAGATGCGATTATAGGAGAAATATTTATGAAAGATATTGTTTTAGCTAAAAGAAAGCATTCTGGTCATCTTTCTGCACCAAAGAAAGTATCTCTTTCTTTCCTTGCAGTTATTATAATTGGTGCTATATTACTTTCTTTACCATTCGCAAATAAACATCATGCAGCAAGTTTTCTAGATAACTTGTTTATCTCAACTTCGGCTGTATGCGTAACAGGGCTTTCACCCTTAACTGTTGTAGATCAATATAATTTATTTGGGCAGATTGTTCTTATCATACTTGTACAAATTGGTGGTCTTGGATTCTTGACTTTCTTATATCTGTTCTTGTTTCTTGCAAGACAAAGAATTACATTAAGTCGTAAACTTGTTTTTACTGAAGCGCTTAATCAGAATTCTTTAAACATGCTTCCAAGATTACTTAAAACTATTTTTATCTATACAGTCACTATTGAAGTGATTGGTACTATTTTCCTTTCAATGTTCTTTATACCACGTTTAGGGACATTAAAAGGAATCTATTATGGTATATGGCATTCTATCAGTGCATTTTGTAATGCAGGATTTGATTTATGTGGTTCAACATCACTTATTGCCTATAATACAAATCCTATCATTAATTTCATTGTTCCATTTGAAATTATCATGGGTGGATTAGGTTTTATTGTTGTATTAGATATTCGTGATAAATATATTAAAGAAAAAAGAAGATCATCAAGTTTTTCATGGCATCATCTTTTTGGCAGTTTTGCTTTACATACAAAAATTGTGTTAGTGATGACTGTGTCTTTAATCGTAGTAGGGACATTATTATTTTTTGTGATGGAATTCAACAATCCATTAACTATTGGTAAAATGAATCTTCAGGATAAACTTGTTGTATCATTCTTCCAATCAGTGACAACTCGTACGGCTGGATTCTCTACTGTTGATATGTATTCACTTAATAGAATCACAAAAATATTAATGTGTTCGCTTATGTTTATTGGTGGTTCTCCTGCATCTACTGCTGGAGGTATTAAAACAGTTACTTTTGCACTTGTATTATTATTAATGAGAACAACCTATCGTGGTATTGAAGAAACAACTGTATTCCAGCGTCGTATTAAAAAAAGAATGCTTGTAAGAGCTTTTTCTATCTTTTTCTTAGGATTGATGCTTTGTATTGTTTCATCATCCATCATGCTTGTAACAGAACCTAAACAGGATTATTTGAATATCCTGATGGAAGTATTCTCTGCATTTGGTACAGTAGGCTTGAGTGCTTCTGTGACTCCTGCTTTAAGCATAGTAGGAAAATGTATAGATATACTTTTAATGTATGCGGGACGTATAGGTCCAATTTCATTAATGATCTTATTTACTAAACGTTCACATGATACGAACGTAAAAGAATTTAAATATCCAGATGAGGATGTACTTGTTGGCTAGGAGGAGTAATTATGAGTAATAAACCAAAACAGGTAGCTATTTTAGGATTAGGTATCTTTGGATGTACACTTGCTGAAACATTAGAAGACTTTGGAGTAGAAGTTCTTGCGGTTGATATCGACCCAGTATGTGTTGGTAGAATTAAAGATAATGTCACAAAAGCAATTGTCGCAGATGTCACTGATCGTGAACAATTATTAGAACTTGATATCAATACATTTGATGTTGCAGTTGTAGCTATTTCTAAACACTTTGAAGAAGCGGTATCATGTACACTATTATTAAAGGAATTAAATGTCCCTTATGTTATTGCGAAAGCACGTACAAAACGTAAGAAAATCATCTTAGAAAAAGTAGGGGCTGATCGTGTCATCAATACTGAAAAAGAAATGGCTTATAAGCTTGCTAAACATTTATTAAGACGTTCTATTGTTGATTTAGTAGAACTTGATGAAGAATATTCTATTGTTGAAATTAAAACACTTAAGGATTGGGAAGGTAAAACACTTTCTAATGTTAATATTCGTCGTGTTTATGGCATGAACGTTGTAGGAATCAAGCCTCAGGGTTCACCTAAGATGACAATGGACTTTAGCGCTGATTATATTATTCAGCCAGGAGATCATTTCCTTGTTGTAAGTAAAACAAAAGAAGTAGAAAAATGGGATTTTCTCACTAAGGAATAGCAAAAGGCTATTCCTTTTTCTATAATGGTAATAGGAGGATATTATGAACCTATTACAACTTACAATAGAAACATTTGATAAGAATGTTGAGACTGACTTCACTTCATTAAAGAATCATTTAAATTATATTGAAGATCATAATACAGTCGTCAATGGTCTCACATTCGCTTTTTTTGGTTTGACAGAAATTATTATTAAGAGAGTTTATCTTACATTTGAACAGAATAATGGCACACATACCATTGAACGTATGTACCAGTCAGGAAAATGTATTCTTCAATGTGATGGTCTAGAAGATGAAGAAGCACAACAACATATCCAGGATATTTTAACTATGAATTATAATCAGTTCATGCAGCAGTTCATCATGCCTTCTTCATTTATTCATGGCTGGATCCAATCACCCAAAGAAGAAATGATGCGTTCTTTTTTATCTACAAAACCAGTGATTACAAGTGAAATCCCTATAGTTATCCAGCAGATTAATGAAACAATGGAATTCTTAAACAGCTATGAGGACTATCAGAGCGCCCGTGCTTATATCACTAAGAATAAACCTTATTTATCTTTATACTCTAATCATCTTGATTCATTAGAGAATAATTTAATGGATAAGAAAAAGAAGGTCCTACGTGAAATAGAACTTGTCACTGAACTAGATGATATGGAAAAGAAGGCCGCTATTAGAAAGAAGCAGCAGCAGACCATCGATAAACGTCGAGAAGGATTAAATGAGCTCTCATTACTTTATGATGAGTACTTACTCTCACAGGACCACCTATTTGATTTGGAACAAGCCTATAGTCGAGCTGTCTATCTTTATGGTAGTGAAAACGATGACTATATGCGTATGTATCATCATTATATGAATAGTATTGCAGGTATACTTGCTAAGGACTTAAAAGAAGGAATACCTTGTCCTGTATGTGGCTCTCTTCATCATCCTAAACCTTGTTTAATAGAAGGAAGAGAAGTATCTCAAGAACTTCTTTTTAAAAAAGAAACAATATTAGAAAAAACAAGAGAAGACCTAGAAAAGAAACGCATAGAAAAAGCAACTTATATGGTGCGTCATCAAAGACTCATTGAAAAGATTATTCAAAAGAAAAAAGAACTTCATATTACAGAAGATATCTCTAAAGAGATGTTTATTAGAGAACTCAGTGTTCTTAATACAGATTATTTATCTCATTATAAGAAAGATAAGAAACTCCTAGATGAGATTGGGTATCTTCATAAACTAGAAAAACATCTTCCAGCACTTAAACAGGATTATCATGAGATATTACTAGCTATTGAAGAAGTAAAAGAAGAATATCTCACATTAGAAGAAAAAATCAAGCATGCTGAAATGTTCTGTGATGACATCATTCAAAAATATTCTTTTATTATTTATGTAGATGACCGCTTTATTGAAAACAAGAAGAAGGAATGCCTCAATAATCAGAAAATTCTTACATTACTTCATAAACAGACAGTTCCTCTTGAAGAAGATATGACACCATTTATGAACCAGATGATGGAGAGGGCAAATTGCTTATTAAAAGAAATCACGCATGGTTGTTTGGAACTTGTGCTCAAAGATGACAAGCTATATCTTAAACAAGATCATCAAATATCTTTAGTACAGGATTCTTCAATGATTGGCTTATGTACAATTGTTTTAGGATATAGTCTATCTTCTTTGATTTCACATCAGAATATCTTATTTATTAATTACCCATTACAAGATAATTATCGAGAAACAATGCTGAAGGCACTATCATTATCACCTTGTTTTTCAAGACTCTATATCGCAAAATAAGTGATTATAACACATTATTATCATCATGATTTGGATTAATCCTTTTCATTTTCACAAAAATAGTTATAATATTATCGTACAAGAGAGGAGAAAGTTATGGCAAAAAATAATATTAAAAATGATGCAATTACACCAAGAGACGTTGATTTTGCTCAGTGGTATACAGATGTATGTCGTAAAGCAGAATTAATGGATTACTCTAGTGTAAAAGGATTCATTATTTATCGCCCATATGGTTATGCTTTATGGGAACAGATTCAGAGTTATATGGATAAGAGATTTAAGGAAACAGGACATCAGAATGTCTATATGCCTATGTTGATTCCTGAATCTCTATTAAATAAAGAAAAGGATCATGTAGAAGGATTTGCACCAGAATGTGCAGTTGTTACTAAAGGTGGTTTGGATGATTTAGAAGAACACTTAATCGTTAGACCTACTTCAGAAACATTATTCTGTGAACATTATGCTAAGATTGTAAATTCTTATCGTGATCTTCCAAAGAAATATAACCAGTGGTGTTCAGTTGTAAGATGGGAAAAGACTACTAGACCATTCTTACGTGGCTCTGAATTCTTATGGCAGGAAGGTCATACAATTCATGCTACTGAAGAAGAAGCACGTTCTGAAACATTGATGATGAGAGATATCTATGAAGAAACTGCAAGAGAATTATTAGCTATCCCAATGTTAACAGGACGTAAAACTGAAAGAGAAAAATTTGCAGGTGCTGAAGAAACTTATACTATTGAAGCATTAATGCATGATGGTAAAGCTCTTCAGTCTGGTACATCTCATTACTTCGGTCAGGGATTTGCGAAAGCATTCAACATGACATTCCTAGATAAGGATAACAAGTTAAAGCATGTTTATCAGACATCATGGGGTGTTTCTACAAGATTATTAGGTGCAATCATCATGGTTCATGGTGATGACAATGGTCTTGTTTTACCACCTAGACTTGCTCCAACACAGGTTGTTATTATCCCAATTCAGCAGAAGAAGGCTGGCGTACTTGAAAAAGCAGATGAAATTGCAGCACAGTTAAAAGCAGCTGGTATGAGAGTAAGTGTAGATGCAAGTGATAAATCACCAGGATGGAAGTTCTCTGAAGCAGAAATGCGTGGTATTCCAGTACGTATTGAAGTAGGACCACGTGATATTGAAAACGGTCATTGTGTTGTTGTAAAACGTAATGATGGTGTCAAGACTCAGATGGACTTAGATGAAAACCTTCCACAGGCAATTCATGATACATTAGAAACAATCCATAAGGAAATGTATGATAAGGCAGCAGCATTCTTAAATAGCCATATTACTCGTGTAAATACTTTAGAAGAAGTTGGTCAAGTATTAGATGAAAAGGGTGGCTATGTCAAGATGAACTGGTGTGGTGAAGAAGCATGCGAATTAAAGATCAAGGAACTTTATCAGGCTACTTCACGTTGTATCGATGAACATGAAGAAGCAGATGGCGTATGTCCATGCTGTGGTAAAAAAGCAAAACATATAGTTTATTTTGCAAGAGCATATTAATAAAATGAATCTCAACAAGAATTTGTTGGGATTTTTATGTTTTTTAAATAGATTGACTCTTTAAGGGGTGATGTCTAAAATATGCATATTATAGTTGTTGGCTTAGGAAAAGTCAGACATCCTATCACACAATACTTATCAACAGAAGGCCTTGATGTGGTTGTTATCCGTGGAATGCACATTACAAAATGGAATACAGCAAACGAGTATGACGTCGATGAAACACGTGAACGTGTTCTTCTGGCTCGCAAATCATAAATTCGCAAACTGCTTGCGAAAAACCAGCAGGATAGTATCACACTGGTTCCGACCGCTGTCACATACCACAACGGATAAATCAAAGTCATCGTTGGCATCTGTAAAGGCAAGAACAATTATGACAAACGTCATGCCTTGAAAGAGAAACAGACCAAACGTGACATTGCACGTTCTATCAAACAATATTAAGTTATCGTACAACACATATCTTTTATTATAAAGATATGTGTTGTATAATTGAATTATCAGAAAACAATCAAACTCAGAAAGGAGCATTAACATGGTACTTGATAACATGAAATTTACAGACAAAGAATCTTTGACCTTTGTTCCCATTAAATTGATTAATACATTCTGTCATTTCTTAGATGTGGAACATCCAGAGGTTGACTTTAAATGCATCAAAGCTAAAGACATCCAGCGTAACCCTGAACTTCGTAAAAAATACCGACCATATCAGGAACAGTGCCGGAAGGCTTTCATTCAGGCTGGGTTCGAAGATAATATCGAAGCTGACGGATATGACGGTTTCATCTCAAACATCGACCCGGAATGGTTGTTCAATCGTATTTGTACATTCTTTAAACCGGATGTCAATCCTATCGCCTATGAATACATGGAACGTTCATTTGGCCATTATGACCCTGATAACGATGATAGAATCTTACCGACCATCTGGCGCAGTCGTTTCAACGTCATTGGTAGCGGTGAACAGTGTGATCAACTTGAAAACTTAATCGAAAACTGTAATTTAACAAACGATGACCTTGCACTTATTCTGCAGACATTAGAATTAAAATAAAGCTCTGCAATGCAGAGCTTTATTTTTTAAAACTTAGGAGAACAATGAATTATGAATAATCATATCAGACATTGGACACGTGAAAATATTAATGATGCCATTGAAAATGGTACATTTCTTGATTATATCATCACAGACGATACACTTGTTTGCTAAACTGGTATGGATGAAGATAGGATTAATGGGTAAACAGTTAGGTGTAAGAAAAGCTATTGTAAAAGTGAATCGCACACCTCTTAAACTAATTGCAGATCATTACCTATAGATACAATTGTTGATTCAAAATCTATTTCTGCATCACAGATTGTTGGATATATCCGTTCTAAAGAAAATAATGATATCGATTAAGGCTTGAGAACACTCTATAAACTTGCTGATGATGAAGTGGAAGCCATGGAGTTTGTAGTTCATTTTACATCTGCATTTACTGCTGTTGCTACATGTTTAAATAATGTTGGCCCAGGATTAAATATCGTTGGTCCGATAGGTAACTTCTCAAGTCTAAGTGCCTTTTCTAAGCTTGTACTTAGCTTTGATATGCTTGCAGGAAGATTAGAAATATGCCCGATGTTGATGATTTTTTCTAAGACATTATAGAAGTAGGGACAATTATCATGTCCCTTTTTTTTATGCATTTTTATTGCATTGTTTAATGTTATTTTTTTGTTAAGATGATATAATGTTTAGCGTTAGATAAAAAAAGGAGTAAATAACTTGAAAAAGACACATACAGCGCATCTATCTTTAATAATAGGGACTCTACTGATGCTTCTTGATCAGCTCTTTTGGACATCCCATGCAAAACAGATCAATATAAGTAAAGTAGGTACTTTAATGAGTACTATCCAGGTCCAGCATACCATCACACTTATAGGGCTAGACCTTGTTATTATATCTTTAGGATATATTTATTCTAAAAAAGAAAATAGTCTTGCAGAAGCACTTAAACTATGGCTTTATACAGTTGTTGTAGGACTCATCTCTACAATAGTTTGTTTTTTGCTTACCAAAAAAATCGATACAAATGCAATCTATTCAATCTTCTTACCAATAATTAGAAATGTATCACCTGTAATCACCGGTGTTATTCTCTCTTTGATTTGTTATCCATTTATGAAGAAGGTAAACCATCGCTATTTAAAATGGATTCTTTTAGCACTTCTTCTTTTACCAACACTAAGTGGTATTGACTCACTAGGATTAAGTGATGGATATAGTATTCCATTCACATTTATATTATTTTATCTAGGTGTAATCGAAGCATCAGAAGAAAAACATTTTTCAATCATTTCTTTAATTCTTCTTTGTTTAATGAACGTGCTATGTGTCACTATGATGCCATTGTGTTCTAAGATTGTACATGGAGATATGTCCACTGCATTACGCTTTACTACATCTACTTCATTCTTTGAAGTAATGATTGCTATTTATTTTATTCGTCTTTTAAGAAATGTTCCATTTTTCTCTAATAAATGGTCTTTTATGCGCTATATTCCTATTGCTTCTCTTGTCTTAATTGGAGCAGGACGATTAGAAAATATCATATCCTGGAATGAAGATCTTGTAGGAACATCATTTAATAAACTGTTTAGACTAAGTGCATTAGAAGCTTTAGTCATTGTCTTTGTCATTTTCTTAGTCACATTCCTTATTAAACAGCTTCCACAGATTAAAACAATAGTTAACTCAATAGAAGAACATTTTAGTGACTTTGAATTAAGTAATGAATGGTTAACTAAAGAATCTCGATTGATCAAGCAGTATTTAAAGAATCATAGAATCAATATCATTATGCTGCTATGTGCTTACATTCTTTCTTATGCATCATTTATCGCAATGAATACAAGTTACAATATTGAAATCAATGCGATAGAAACATACAATATCTTCTGGTACACACTCTTTGCAAGACAATTCTTTGTCTTACTTAACGCGCTCATGCTTGTCTTAGTAGCACGTTTCCTTACGGCTATTACAAGACATTATTGGGTATCTGTCTTGATTACTGGTTTTGCTCAGATTGTTATTACAGTAGCCAATCGCTTGAAGGTTATTTATCGTGAAGAACCAATTATTCCAGGAGACCTTGCAATGATTAAAGCCTGGAAGAGTTTACTTGGAATGATGGGTAAAAATATCATTATTGCTACTATTGTCTTAGTAGTTCTTGTAGTTATTTTAATTATTTATTTAGAAAAGAAGCATCCTTATCTAATTCATATGTCTCTTAAAAAGAGCATCATCTGGGTTCTTGTAACTTCTATATTCTTTAGTGGTACACTTCTTTTCAATCATGAAGGTTCTTATGTCAGCACGTTAATGCGTGATCTAGGAGATCAACCTTATTTCTTTAATCAGCTATTTGGTGCAAAAGTTAATGGACCTCTCTTACAGTTCCTCAATAATATTGATGTTTCTGTTATGGATGAACCAGAAAATTATAGTAAAGAAACAATGACACAAATCTATAAGAAATATGCACAAGAATCTGCTAGAATTAATAAGCGAAGAAGAAATGACTGGGATGATCAGATTGTAGTTATGGGATTATCAGAAAGCTTTGCTGATCCATATCGTATCCCTGAACTTACTCTTGCAAATGATCCTATTCCTTATATTAGAAGTTTAATGAAAACAACGACTTCGGGACTTATGTATAGTACAGGTTATGGAGGAGGAACAGCTAATATGGAATATATGGCTTTAACTGGTTTAAATCAGGGGTTCTTCTCTGCTGCTTTAACACCTTATACGCAGCTCGTAACAACTCAAAATCATGCCTATGCTTTTTCTCGTCTATTTAATCAGGCGGTTGCGATTCATCCATATATTGGTGTTTATTATAGTCGTCAAACAGTTTATCAAAACTTTGGCTTTAATAAGTTTATGTATTTGGGGTCTAAATATCCAATCAAACACCAATCTTCTATTGAGCGCAGTGCTTATTTATCAGATGAAACAGCTTATGCAAATACAATAGATGAAATTGTAGATGCTCAAGCTAGTAAATTCATCAACCTAGTCACTATGCAGAATCATCTGCCGTATGACAACAATTACTACAATGGTAAAGAAAAATATGCAGCAAGTGGTAATGCAGTCACTAATGACTATGTGAGAGGAATGGTTGAAGAATATGTGATGGGACTTCATCATACAGATGTTGCAGTCAAGAACTTTATTGAAAAGATAGATAGTATCAATAAGCCTATTACATTTGTCTTCTATGGTGATCATCTGCCTGGTATTTATTGGGATACAAACAATAATGCTGTTCTTCATCAGACAGATTATTTTATCTATTCTAATAGATATGCAAGAAGACATTTTGGTAGAAGAATCTATAAACAATATGATCTTGTAGCACCTACTGATTTTATGTCCCTCGTACAAAAACAAACCTTAACTAAAACAACACCCTATAGTGCATTATTAGAAAAGGTTCTAGATGAATTACCTGTTATAACTACAAAAGCCGCAGCAGGTTCTAAAGAAGAATCTGATGCAGCTTTGATTAATGATAATGGAGAAATAATCAAATATAACGATCTTTCATCATCACAAAAAGAATTATATAATGACTATAAGCTTGCCCAATATGACATGACAGCAGGAAAAAATTATCTTGAGAATATGAATTTCACTAAATGAGGCATTTTATTATGCCTCTTTTATTTTTATATTCAACAAATGTATAAAAGCAGATGATTGTATTTCATCGATGATTGCACCACTCACATCCTGGGGCGTTGTTTCAATAGCTTCAACAAGACATGTTGATAAATCTATATTCTTAAGTGATGCATGAAGGAATGTTGTTTGAATCATTCTGCATTCCTTATATTTTGTTTTAGTCAATGTAGTATCCTGAAAAATAGCCTGATTCAAATCACAGTTATTAAATAATGTCTCTCTATTTCTCATAAAAGAGAAATTTGCGAAATGACATAGACAATCATTAAAAATAACATGATCAAAACTTGATTCAGAAAAATCACTTCCTAATAACTTGCAATTATTAAACTGCACCTGTCTGAACATGCAGTTATTAAATTTGATATTTGATAAATCACATCGATTGAACACTGTCTGATAAAAATAACAATTCTCAAATATAATATCCTGAGTTGTTATATTATCAAACTGACATTGATGGAAATCACTCTGTCGATATGTTTCCTCTATTAGCCAGTCATTCTGATATTTTTCAGCCACTAATTTGTTTTCATTAAAATCCATTCTATTCACCTCATCTCTATTATATCTTTATTGAAAAAAAGTGTCGATATGATAAAATACTTGTACGAGGTAAGACTATGAGACAAAAAAGAATGGCTTTAATCAATGACATAACAGGCTTCGGAAGATGTTCTATTGCGGTTATGGCTCCAATTATATCAACTATGCGTATTCAGGCTGTACCAGTACCTACAGCTATATTATCAACCCATACGCAGTTTCCTGTATATCACTTTGATGATTATACTAAACATATGCCTGAATATATTCAGACATATAAGGATTTGAAACTAGAATTTGATGGTATTGCGACTGGTTTTCTAGGTTCAAAGGAACAAGTAGAAATCGTTATTGATTTCATTCAATCCTTTAAACGTAAAGAAACATTTGTCTTAGTAGATCCAGTTATGGGAGACCATGGACATTTATATGCGACATATAGTAAAGAAATGGCAGAGAGTATGAAGAATCTTGTTCATTATGCAGATATTCTCACACCTAACCTGACAGAACTAGTAACACTACTTGATCGTGACTATCCTGAAGTCATTCCTTCCAAAGAGGAATTAGGACAAATGTGTCATGAACTTTCATTAAAGGGACCACAGATGATTGTAGTAACAGGAATACCAATAGACGCCTCACATATTATGAATTTCATTTATGATCATGGTAAAACGTCAAGTATTATTGTGGATCGTATTGGACCAGATCGTAGTGGAACAGGGGATGTTGTATCAAGTGTTATTGCGGGAGGCTATTTAAATAATCATTCTTTCTATGATTGCGTACAAAAGGCAACTGAATTCTCATCTCAATGTATCGCCTATAGTGAAGAAATAGGGACACCTACTTATTATGGCTTATGTTTCGAACAATATTTAAGTGAATTAGGAGACTTTTAAAATGACTATTTTATATACACTTTACAATAATACTTATATTGATCTTTCACATTTAGACTCTACTAAAGGAGTAACATGCTATGTTAATACAACTAACCGTTGTCCATGTGCATGCACATTCTGTTTAAGACAGACAAAAGAAATGATGGAAAACAATTCTTTATGGTTGAAGGAAGAGCCTTCTAAAGAAATGATTATTGAAGAATTCAAGAAGTATGATCTCAATGATTTCAAAGAAATTGTTTTCTGTGGATTTGGTGAACCAATGGAAAGATGGGATGATATCAAAGAAGTCATTGATTATATCCGTAATATTAAGAAAGATATGAAAATTCGTATTAATACCAATGGTTTAGCGAATGATATTTATGGTAGAGATGTCACTCCAGAATACAAAGGACGTTTTGATACAGTCTCTATCTCGTTAAATGCCCCTACAAAAGAAGAATTCTTAGAACTCACTCGTTCTAAGTTTGGTATCTCTTCTTTTGACGATATGCTTGATTTTGCGAAAAAGTGTAAAGCTTATGTTCCAAATGTTGTATTAACTGTTGTTGATATTATTGGAGAAGAAAAGATTAAGGCATGTCAGAAAATTACAGATGAAATAGGTGTTACATTAAGAGTAAGACCTTTTGAGGAGTAGAATATGCAATATATGACAAGTGAAGAGCGTTTAATCGCTTTAGATAAGATGACAAATACAAGGGATCTAGGTGGATATGAAACACAGGAAGGCTATTATACAAAAAGCCATCATTATATTCGTGCTTCATCACCAGCAAATGCAACTGATGAGGATCTAGAAAAGCTTTATGATTATGGTGTACGTGTCACTATTGATTTACGTTCTGATTTTGAAAAACAGGCTCAGCCATCACCATTTAAAGATTATCGTGATGTAGAAAATATTGAAATCAATTTAATGGATGATGCAGTCGTAAAGGTAGTGCCTAGTGAAGTTAAGGAATATAAGGATCTTGGTGGTGTTTATATTTATATGTTAGAAGCACATCAGAAACAGATCAAAGCTGTCTTTGATGTATTTAAGGATCATCTCTATGAAGGTGTCTTATTCCATTGTAGTGCAGGTAAAGATCGTACAGGTATTATTACAGCATTACTATTAGAACTTGCAGGATGTCATGATCATGATATCGTTAAGGACTATAGTGAATCATATGCTAACAATCAGGAAATTATCGAAGCACTTAAAGAGATGATGGATGAAGAAACAGAAAGTTATCTTACATCTTCACCACGTTATATGATGATTTTCCTAGATTATCTAAGAGAACACTATGGCAGTGCGAAAGCTTACCTATATCATATTGGTATGTCTGAAGAAGATATTGAAGATATTAAACAATCTTTTATTATTTAATGAGAAAAAACACCACTTATGGGGTATATACCCTATAGGAGGTGTTTTTTTTATGACAAAGAAAGAAAAAATAAGAATTATTAGATTGTTGCTAAAACAATATGGGAAGGACAAGAATATACTCAACTCATTAAACCAGGCAAACTATTATCCTTCTATCAACTATGAGGACTATTATCAAACATCTTCTTCCTCTAAAGAAGATTATTTAATTAATAGAATACACTTAAAACAGGAACTTACCAAACGAATTATCTTTATAGAAAAGTCACAATCCATTATTGGTAATGAGTATTATCATATCATACTAGAAGATTATTTCTACGAACATAAGCATTGGTGGAAGACATGTTATTCTCGTGCAACTTATTACCGACGCCAGGAAGAAGCTATTAATGCATTTTTTGATTATGTGACAAGTATATTGTAATTTTGGGGATTGTTGTATTATAATTGATGTTGTGAGGTGAACAACATGAACTATTTTGATAAAATCAAAGAAGCTTTAAGCAGCAAATTAAAAGGCAAGGAACTAACATTAGATTCTAACTTAAGAGACCTTGGTATTGATTCTCTTGATGTTGTAGACTTAATTATGGATTTAGAAGAAGAATTAGGAATTGAATTCTCTGATGAAGAATTAATGTCTATTCATACAATGAAGGATGTATGTGATTTAATTGATAAAAAGAAGGCATAAAAAAAATCCAGACAATAAAATTGTCTGGACTTTTTTATGCTTTGTTTTTGAATAGTTTACGAATAATCTTATCTATATAAGGGATTCCATTCAACATTTCTAAATGATCTTTATAGATAAATAGTATACTGAAGAAATAAACAACCACACCAACCATAATTGCAAGGATAAGTGGAATAAAGACACGATGGAATACCTTGAAAAGAAGATAGTAAGTACCATAAGCACATGCACCCATAAATAATGAAGCAACTAATGGTAATAAAACAGCAGTTTTAAAATTGATATGATAACCTACGAGTCGATTTAAGGCGAACTGGTTAGTGACACACATTTGTAAGGCATAAAGTGAAGTCCCAATAACAAGTAGATAAATACCAACGTCAAGGAACTGTGATGGCACTAATACAAGCATCAGTACAAGGATGATCACATGGACAATCAATGCCTTGGCAGCATTTCTTAAAGGTACTTTAACTGCGCCAATCGCCTGCAAGATACCATTAGATAAAGTAGACAAACCATAAAGTACAATCGCAGGTGCACCAAGAGTAAGGGCAGTAGAGGCAATCTTCAATGTCTTAGGCTGTGGGAAAATAAGACCCATAACAGGATAAGCGAGTACACCCATACCTACAGCTGCAGGTATTAAAATAAGCATAGTAATAAAAGTACTATTCTTGATGTTGGCACGTACTTCCCTGAAATCTTTTAATGCATAAGAACTAGAAATTGCAGGAATAGTTGCTGTACTCATTGCACTTGCAAGCGCAACAGGGACATTCATTAAGACAACATATTTACCTGCATAAACACCATAAAGTTTAACAACTTCAATCAGTTCTACACCACGTCTTTGCATGATACCATAGAAGATAAACATATCGATTGTAGAAACAAGGTTATAGATACATGTAGAAATAATAATTGGTGTGACAATATTAAGGATAGAACGGAATATAGCATGTCCTGACTGTACACGAGGATCTGCATCTGTTTCATCAATCATATGTCTGCCTTTTCTTAAATAAACACATACCATATAAATAAGTGCAACAAGAACACCAAAACCTGTACCTAAGGCACTTCCTCCTGCACCACGGCTAGCAAGTAATGTATGATTATTTGCATATGGCTGAATAAATAAATAAGCAGCACCTACAGACACAAAGGCATTTAATAACTGTTCGATAATCTGAGAAACAGATGTATAAACAGTTGTTGAATAAGCTTGGAAATAACCTCTTAATACCCCGACTAAACCGGATAAGAAAATAGTAGGGCAAAGAATTCTTAATGCGAATACCGCATTTTCTGTCACAATCCAAGGGGCTAAGATAAATGTAAGTATTGCTGCAGAACCACCAACAACAGTAATATAGATCAGTGCACATTTGAAAATCTTACGTGCATTATTATATTGATGAAGAGCGAGCTTCTCACTAATTAATTTAGAGATTGCGGTTGGAATACTGTAAGAAGAAATAAGCAGTACCATTGCATAAATATTATATGCAGTAGAGTAATAACCATTCCCTTCATCACCAATTAAAGCGGTTAATGGACTTCTATAAAGAACACCAATAATACGTACAAGTATACCAGCAAGTGCTAGAATAGAAGCCTGCTTGACAATTGATTTAGATTTGTTCAAAATATTCACTCCTTATAAAAAACTTTCATTTTTAATTTATATCATTTTTGTTTGTTTATTACAATATATTCGCCAAAACATCTGACAAGTTTTTAGATTATTATTTTTAAAAGTCTCCCAGGTTTATATGTTTTATGATATACTTCATAGAGAATAAAAAAATTGGAGGGTAGTTTATGACTAAAAGCAGAGTAATTATTGCACTCGATTTTAAAAACAAAGCAGATGTTCTTGAATTCCTAGATAAATTTGATGAACCGCTCTTTGTGAAAGTAGGTATGGAACTCTTCTATGGAGAAGGACCTGCAATCATTCAGGCCATCAAAGAAAGAGGACATTCAATCTTCTTAGACTTAAAATTGCATGATATTCCTCATACAGTAAAGATGGCTATGAAGAACTTAGCGCGTCTTGATGTTGATATCGTTAATGTTCATGCTTCAGGTTCTAAGGCTATGATGCAGGCAGCAATTGAAGGTTTAGAAGAAGAAAAGGGCAAGGATCGTCCTTTATGTATCGCAGTAACATGTCTTACTTCTTTAAGCCAGGAAGTATTAGATGATGAATTAGGTATTCATGAACCAATTCAGGATGTTGCTATTAGATGGGCTAAGAATGCGAAAGAAGCAGGATTAGATGGCGTTGTATGTTCACCATTAGAATCTAAAGGTATTCATGATGCTGTAGGAGAAGATTTCTTAACAGTGACTCCAGGTATCAGACTTGCCAGTGATGCAAAAGATGACCAGAAGCGTGTCACTACACCAGCTATGGCTAAGGATATGACTTCTAGCTATATCGTAGTAGGTCGTACAATTACTAAAGCAGCTGATCCAGTTGCTGCTTATAAAGAAGTATTTAATCAATTTCAAGGAGAATAATAATGAATAGAGAAGAATTAATTGCGAAAGATTTATTAAGTATCAAGGCTGTATTCTTAAGCCCTGATGAACCTTTTACTTGGGCTTCAGGTATTAAATCACCAATCTATTGCGATAATAGATTAACTTTATCTTATCCAGAGGTAAGAAATGATATCGAAAAAGGTTTAGCTGAATTAGTAAAGGAAAACTATCCTGATTGTGAAGTATTAATGGGTACTTCAACTGCAGGTATCGCTCATGCTGCATTAGTGGCTGATATCTTAAATAAACCAATGGGATATGTACGTGGTTCAAACAAGTCTCATGGACGTCAGAACCGTATTGAAGGTGCTGTAAGAGAAGGTATGAAGGTTGTCGTAGTAGAAGATTTAATTTCTACTGGTGGATCTTCTTTAGAAGTAGTAGATGCATTAAGAGAAGCTGGATGTGAAGTATTAGGATTAGTAGCTATCTTCACTTATGGCTTAAAGGATTCTATTAAGAATTTTGCTGATAAGGATTGTCATTTCGTGACTTTATCTAACTATGATGCACTTCTTCCTGTTGCTGTTGAACACAACTATATTAAAGAAGAAGCATTAGAAAAGTTAAAAGCATGGAAAGTTGATCCACATGATGAAAGCTGGATGACTAAATAATTATTTGAGGAGGGGATATCCCTCCTTTTTTTAATCATGGTATTTTTTATGTAAATAAAGTATAATAAAAAAGGCTAATATTGCTTTTTGAAGTCTAATGCTGTATAAATATTAAGATAGATTATTAAGGAGGATCCAACGTGTTAGAAGCTGTAAAATATGTAATCAAAGAAAACAGCGAGAACTTGTTTCGTATTTATTCTATTTCGAAATATGAAGTACTAGCTGACATGCGTGACTCAAAGTTAGGCTTATTCTGGAACTTTGCGAATCCAATTATTCAGGTATTAACATATTGGTTTGTATTTGGATTAGTATTAAATCGTAAGTCAGTAGATGGTATTGAATATATCTGGTGGATGCTTGGAGGTATGGTTGTATGGTTCTTTATTTCTCCATGTATTACAGCAGGGTGTAATGCTATCTTCTCTAAAATAAATATTATTACTAAGATGAAATTCCCAGTCAGTGTTCTTCCAGCTACAGTGGTACTTTCTAAGTTGTTTGACCACTTCTGCTTGATGTGTATATTGACACTCTTATTCTGTTTTGCTGGCTATTATCCATCATTGCATTGGGTAGGACTTATTTACTATTGTTTCTGTGGTGTTGTCTTCTCGATTTCGTTATCTATGACAACATCTGTACTTAATATGCTTGCACGTGATACAAGAAAACTAGTGCTTGCTATTATGCGTTTATTATTGTACATGACTCCAATTTTATGGAACGTGAAGAGTCTTCCGTCTATTTTACAGAGAATCATGTTAACTAACCCTATTTATTATATTGTTCAGGGCTATCGTGACTGTTTCTTCTATCATCGTGGAATTATGTATTATAAATATTCTGCTTTCTGTTTCTGGGCTATTACAGCTTTCTTATTTGTATTTGGCAGCTGTATTATGTATAAATTCAAATCTAAGTTTGTAGACTTTATTTAGGAGGCGTTATGGATTCAAATATTGCAATTGAAGCACGTCATGCTTCTAAAATATATGAACTAAGATCTAAAGAGAAAAAAAGTGATGTCAAGTTCTATGCCTTAAAGGATTTAAACTTCCAGGTTAAGAAAGGTCAGGTTGTAGGTATTCTAGGAACAAACGGTTCTGGTAAATCTACTATGTCTATTATTCTAGCTGGAATCTGCGATCCTGATGAAGGAAAAATTATTGTGAATGGAACTCAGGCACTTATTGCTATTAATACAGGATTAAACGCACAGTTGACAGGACTTGAGAATATCGAATTAAAGGGTGCTTTATTAGGACTCTCTAGGAAACGTATAGAAGAGATTAAAGAAGGTGTTATTAATTTCGCAGAAATTGGTGACTTCCTGTATCAGCCTGTAAAGAAATATTCATCAGGTATGAAATCAAGACTTGGTTTCTCAATTAACCTTTGTCTTGATCCAGATATTATGATTGTCGATGAAGCGTTAAGTGTAGGTGATAAGGGTTTTGCGGAAAAGTGTCTGAATAAGATGACTGAGTTAAAAGAACAAGGTAAAACCATTATCTTTATTTCACATAACTTAAGACAGGTACGTCAATTTTGTGATAGTGCTATGTGGATTGAAGGTGGCATGCTTCGTGAATATGGAGATATTGATGAAGTATGTGATCATTATGCTGACTATGTAGAGTACTACAATCATTTATCTGCAAAAGAGAAAAGGAAAGTACGTGATGAAAAATTCGCAAAGCGTGTTATTCCTAATTCTCGTCGTACACTAGGTGATAAGCTCTTTGCTGCTATTAAGACTAGATAAACAAAGGGCAGGGTAACCTGCCTTTTTAAATATAGGGAAGGAAGTTTAATTATGAAATTATCAATTATCATACCATTTAATCGTTATATTCATTATTTATATGATTGCTTAGAAAGTATTAAAGATCAGAAATTGTCTGATTATGAAGTGCTTCTAGTTGTAGATGCTATTGAAGATGTGAAGGATAAAATCCATAAATATGACTTACCAATCACTTTTATTGAATCAGGAGAAGCATCAGTAGGTAAAAAGAGAAATATGGGTCTTGATCTCTCAAAGGGAGATTATGTTTATTTCTTAGATAGTGATGATTATGTATTACCAGGCTGTTTGAATGCTTTGATGGAAGAAGCAGAAAAGTCTAATAATCAAGTTGTAGCGGGTAAAAGAATGGTTTCATGGTTCAAGAAACAGGTCTATGAAACAATGAGCGATGAAACAAACATTGAAAGAAACTTAAAGGATAAAGACCATGATCGTCTTGAAAAAGTGGAAAAGCATCAGGAAGAACATCTTTATGACAAAGAACCAGAACAGTTCAAGATTGATTTACTTATTCGTACTAGACATGCATTAAGAAATGTATCATGCTTAAACCTTCTTATTAAGCGTTCACTTATTGAAGAAAATCATATTTCTTTTAAAGAAGAATTCTTCTGGTATACAGATGCGCCTTTTGTCGTAGAATTATTAAAATATACGAATGATGTGTCTTTTGTAGAAGATGCTATTCTAGTTAAACGTAAACATAATGACCCAATTAACCGTCCTGCTCTTTCTCAGATTAAGGATCCTGATGGTCGTTTTGATGAATTTATTGAAGCTCATAATTACTGCTTAGAGATATCTAAAGATTATCCTCAGATTCATTATTATATTAATGCTAAAATGGCAAACTATTTTACAAGTTTCTTTGCTAAAAAGGTGAGAAGAAGTGAGGATGATAAGTGGAGAACAACACGTTTTGATACAATGGCAGAAGTATTAACTCATATTGAACCAGAATTATTGAAGAAATCACTTTATCGTCGTAGTCTTTCTAAAGCATGTATGAATCATGACTTAAAGAAAGCGCAGAAGATCATTGCAACTCACTTAGCAGGTGTAAAGGCTAAAAAGATTCTTAAAAACAAGAATGAAATGAATAAGTACCTCTATAGACATAAATATAAAAATGAACCTATTCAGAAGAATCTTGTTATGTTTGAAACATTCCGTGGAGCCAGCTATGCTGATTCACCAAAATATATTTATGAATATCTTGCGAAGAACTTCCCAGGGCAGTATGAATTTGTCTGGGTACTCAATGATACAAAGACAAAACTTCCTTATGGTGGAACAGTCGTTAAGCGTATGACACGTAGATATGCTTACTATCTTGCTGTATGTAAATACTTTGTATTCAATACAAGACAGCCATTATGGTATCGTAAAAGAGAAGGACAGGTCTTTTTAGAAACATGGCATGGTACACCATTAAAGCGTTTAGCCTTTGACCAGGAAGAAGTCACTGCAGCTTCTCCTACATATAAAGCACAGTTCTATCGCCAGAAACAGGAATGGGATTATTTAATTGCGCCTAATGCCTTCTCTAGTGAAATATTCAAGAGCTGCTTTATGTATAGGGATGAAGGAGATACTATGTTAGATACAGGTTATCCTAGAAATGACTTATTATCTGATCCTCATAAAGAAGACATTGCGATTGAACTTAAGAAGAAGGTCGGTATTCCATTAGATAAGAAAGTTATTCTCTATGCACCAACATGGAGAGATGATGAATATTATGGTAATGGTGCTTATAAGTTCCAGTTAAAGCTTAATCTTGAACAGATGAGAAAAGAATTAGGGGATGAATATGTCATTATCCTAAGAACACATTATTATATTGCAGATGTTCTTGATTTGACTGGTTTAGATGGTTTTGCGTTTAACTTAAGTAAGTATGATGATATTACTGAAATCTATTTGATGAGTGATATCTTGATTACTGACTATTCAAGTGTATTCTTTGATTTTGCTAACTTAAAACGTCCAATGTTATTCTATACATATGATTTAGATAAATATCGTGATGTATTAAGAGGCTTTTATATTAATATGGAAGAAGAACTTCCAGGCCCACTTGTATTCACAACAGATGAAGTTATTGACACAATCAAGCATATGGATGAAATCACTGAGAAATATGCAAATCGTTATGTCACTTTCTATGACAAGTTCTGCGGCTGGGAAGATGGTCATTCTTCACAGAGAGTTGTTGAAACAGTATTTGAAAAGAATTAGCTTTCCTTTACAGGGAGCTTTTTCTTTCTATCAGTTTGATTGACTAGAACAGTCATTCTCACTATAATAGACCCTAATAAAGGAGAATATCATCATGAAATTGATTAAGAAAATATTAGGTAAATTGATTCGCTTATTATATCGAATTGTTTATCGCTTCATACCATGTGATGATCATACAATCTTATTTATATCTTTCCATGGTCGTGGCTATACAGATAATCCTAAGGCATTACACCAATATATCACTGAACATAAAGAATATGCCTCATATCGCTGTATATATGCGATAAAGCATCATAAAGAAAAAAATCTCACTATTCCAAATGCGAAGATTATTGAATACTTCAGTATTCCTTATTTCTTTTATCTTGCAAGAAGTAAATATTGGATTTCTAACTGTAAGCTTCCTAAATATGTACTGAAGAAGGATAACCAGGTTTACTTGCAAACCTGGCATGGTACACCTTTAAAGAAGCTGGCTCATGATATTGAAGTACCAGAAGGGACAACATTCTATCGTTCTGGCATGTCTGTAGAAGAAATGCGTGCCACTTATGACAATGATGTCTCTAAATACAACTATATGATTTCTCCAAGTGCTTTTACTACAGAAGTCTTCCAGACATCTTTTAGAATCAATAAGGAAAGACTAATTGAAACAGGCTACCCAAGAAATGATATATTATCTAATTATACAAAAGAAGATGTAGAAACAATCAAGAATAGAATGCATTTACCTCTAGATAAGAAAATCTTACTCTATGCGCCTACATGGCGTGATAATTCATTTGATATGAAGGGTTACACATTTAAGCTAGAAGTTGACTTTAAAAAATGGCAGGAAGTATTAGGGGATGAATATATTGTTGTATTTAAACCTCATTATTTGATTGTGAATGATTTTAACTTAGATGAAGTGAAAGACTTCGTTTATTATGTAGATCCTCAAGAAGATATTGCAGATCTTTACTTAATTGCGGATGTCTTAGTGACTGACTATTCAAGTGTCTTCTTTGATTATGCAATATTAAAAAGACCAATCTATTTCTATATGTATGATCTAGAAAACTATCGTGATGAATTAAGAGGCTTCTATTTAGATATTTATAAGGATCTTCCAGGAGATGTGGTAGAAAATGAAGATACACTACTTGAGAAGATTCATATACATGATTTTGATTATGACCGTTTAAAAGGCTTCAATGAACGTTTTAATAACCACGAAGACGGACATGCCAGCAAACGTGTCATTGATATATTATTAGGTGAACAGCATGGGGCTTAAGAAAATTGTATTAAACATCATTCTTTCATTTGTGAACATCTTTGTATCACTTATTCCTATTAAAAAGAATCAGATTGCTTTTGTGTCACTAGAAGACAATGTTTTAAGAGAAGACTTTTTAGATATCTATAATCATCTTGATTCATCTCGTTATTCTATTAAGACAGTATTGATCCATTATGATAAAAAATCAGTATGGAATGATTTCTTATATCTTCTTAACTGTATAAAACAGATAATTGTGATTAACACCTCTCATATCGTACTTATTAATGATAATAACTATGTTGTCTCACATTATAAGAGAAAAGGTGTCAAGGTTATTGAAATATGGCATGCAGCAGGTGCTATCAAGAAGTTTGGAAATGCAGTCAAAAGACAATATCCTATTAATAACTATGACTATGTTATTGCGAATAGTGATTATTGGATTGAACCTTATTCCATTGCCTTTTCTGTAGAAAGAGACAATGTACTTGTTACAGGAATGCCTCGAGTAGATCATCTTTTTGATGAAAATTATAAAAAGGAAGTCAGTGAACGTTTCTATTCAAAATATCCAAAACTTAAAAATAAGAAGATCTTACTCTATGCACCCACTTTTAGAGGGAATATTTATAAAGGCTTCAAAGCAGTCGATTTTGATGGAAAGAAATTCATTCATACTTTTGATGAGGATACAGTACTTCTTTATAAGTATCATCCACTTATGAAAGATATACCGATAGAAGAAGAAGGGCGTATCTTTAATATGAGTCATGAAAATACGTATGACTTATTTGTGGTAAGTGATGCACTTATTTCAGATTTCTCTTCTATTATCTTTGATTATTCTATCTTAGATAAACCGATGTATTTCTTTGTGCCTGATTTAAAGGATTATATGCATCGTCTTGGATGTTTTGTGGACTATAAGAAAGAAATGCCTGGTCCGTTATGCTATAATGAAGAAGAGTTAACAGAAGCAATACATTCTAATGAACATTATGATA
This sequence comes from uncultured Catenibacterium sp., assembly GCF_900540665.1. Classification (GTDB taxonomy): domain Bacteria; phylum Bacillota_I; class Bacilli_A; order Erysipelotrichales; family Coprobacillaceae; genus Catenibacterium. The sequence goes on from NZ_UQGV01000013.1 coordinate 34,483, forward strand.
TCAAACGATTTAAAAATAAATTCTTTAAATATCAGGATGGGAAGAATGTAGAGCGAGTCATCGCATTAATTGAACATCTGATCAAGGAGGATTAAGTTATGAATATTTCAATGATCAAACAGCGTGCTAGAGAAATAGCACGCGTCAACAAAACGAGTTTATCACGTATTTGCTTAATAATAGGTGTTATTTCAGCATTCCCTAGCTTGTTGAATTCAGGTAACGGGATGATGCATATCATTTATTTGATTATTTCAGCGTTATTACTTGCGGTAGAACAAGGACATGTTGTAGCGGGACTAAAAGTAGTCACTGATCGCGAATATGAATTATCAGATAATGATGGTGTCTATGGTGTTGTGAACTGGCTTGAATATTTACCAACATATCTTACAAAAGTGCTTGTAATCTTCGTTATATCAATTATTTTTATTGTACTTATATTGGCATGCTCTTTTGGCTCATTTGGTGGTCTATTTGCACTCATAAGTGATCCTTATAGAGTTTCACCTATTGCAGGGTTTGTTTCAGGTCTATCAGCACTAAGTGGGATATTATTGTTTGTGTTGTTTTTTGCCTTTCTATTTATAATAATCTGGGTTGAATTACGTATGTTTGCGATGACTTATTTACATCAGGAATATGGTATTAAAGGCTTTGCAGCACTTAAGGAATCATTTGCCTTAATGAAAGGTCATTGCGCAGATTTATTCCTTATCAATCTTACATTTGTTGGCTGGATTATTCTGTGTGCTTTCATTAGCGGTATGATTGGTGGCGTGTTTGGTGATAATGGTATTGCTGGGTTACTTGGTTCAATTCTGAGTGCGGCACTTGGTGCTTATACATACCAGCCTGCTTATATTACTGTTCATGCATTATTCTATAAAGAGATTGCTTATAAGTTCTATGATGAAGGGAGAATCTAATGAGAAAAAGAATAGATCGTTTTACTAGAAGACTTTCAGGTCAGGAACTTGTATTAGGATGTGTCATCTTGCTTCCATTATTCTTCTATTGTAATAGTTATATTGGAATAGCGATTGTAAAATGGGCAATCTTAACATTTAATCTTTCAGTTGCTGCTAATACTGCAACAATCTGGCTGAACTTTGTGATAGATTTGATTACCGCACTTGTTGCAGTGATCATCTTAAGAAAGTTCATCGGACGTCAGTGGAAGGATTTTATGAATAACAAGCTTTCTATTATTGTTGCAGGATGCTTTTTAGGATTCTTCCTTAATATTTGTGCCAATGCGATAGGAAGCAGTATAGTTAAACTGTTTGTGGATCAATCATCAAGTGTGAATCAGCAGCAGGTAGAATCACTCACTAAAAGTATTCCTGCCATTATGTTTTTTGTGACAGGATTTTTAGCCCCAATAGGGGAAGAATTAATCTTTAGAGGCGTTATTTTTACAGGTTTACGTAAATATAATAGATTCTTAGCTTACGTTGTCTCTGCTTTCTTATTTGGCTTTATTCATGTGATGAATTCAGTCTTTGCGGGTAATGTCTTTGAGATGGTACAGATGATACCATATGCTTGTTCAGGGTTGGTTTTTGCGTATATATATGAAAGTGCAGATAATATCTGGGCTTCTATTCTCACACATATGACAAACAATATATTTGCGTTATTAGTTATCTTATTCTAAACAAAAGGCCGAATGTAAATAACATTCGGTCTTCTTTTATATTTCTAGATACAAAAAAACACTTCCGAAGAAGTGTCAAATTACAAATGGCGGTCTGGACGGGGCTCGAACCCGCGACCTCCGCCGTGACAGGGCGGCA
>NZ_UQGV01000014.1 GCF_900540665.1 uncultured Catenibacterium sp.
ACGGCGACGATAGTGTGAAGACGCGACAATAGCAAGCTGCCAGGTCCTTTTTTTTATGTCTTCCTGCGTGAGGGCTTTTTTATTGAAAAAAATTTATGAAACGTAATGCTATTACAATAAACAATAATGCAAGGATGAAATATTATTGAAAATGATATGTAACATGTTTAAATTCACTGAAACAGGGTGAAAAAGTGTTGAAATTCAAGATGAAAAGCGTTGTATTGGTTCCGCGCTTATGTAAAATATTACCAAAGTGTACATTTTGTGAGATTTTATTATTTGTGAAAGATACAAAATAAGAATGGAATAAAATGATGGTTAAAACGAATGAACATATTGAGGATAGTCCAGTAAGAGGAGATAAGAAACAATCACACAAAAGTAAAGCTATTTCTTTTATACTTGCGATAGTGATTGCTCTTTTTGTATCTCAAAAAATATATATATTTAAAATAACCAGTTCTACAATGTCACCTTCGTTAAAGTCAGGACAGTTTGTAGTGGCAGTTAAAAAGAAAGAAATAAAACAAGGAGACCTTATAGCCTTTTGGCGTGGTAATAAGTTACTTGTCAAACGTGTTATTGCAGGTCCTGGAGATAAAGTAGAGATTGATATGAAAGGGAACGTATCAGTCAACGATAAAAAAATCAATGAAAGCTATATTAATAAAAAAGAGTTAGGAAAAAGTGATATAAGTATGCCACATAGTATAGATAAAGATCATTGGTTTTGTATGGGAGATAATCGTCAATTATCCATAGATTCAAGAACTGTATTGGTGAGCGATGTCTCAAAAAATCAAATAGAAGGTACAATTATATTAAGAATCTGGCCATTAAATAAGTTTAGAGTAATTCAGTAGAAAGGAGGCGCCTTAGCGTATGAAAGTTGTGCAATATTTTAAACACACAAGAAATTTAAATGCCTATGTCAAAAAATATAAACGAGTTACACAAGCATTAATGTGTATATTTATCTTATGTGCTGCCTTTGTATTAACAACGCATGCTGGGGCTGAAACACATAATTTACAGAATTATACCTATGTTAAGTATTCTCAGCCATCTGAGTCAGATGACCAGGATTCATTAAAACTTCTTACTACTGATGAGTCAACCACTCATCCAGTCTATGTCCTACAAAATAACAATATAAAATCTGTAAAAGTATCTACAGATAAAAACAGTGATGGTGTACAAAATGGAACCATTACACCTAATACTAAATATCTTAAGTTTAAAGTAGAATTTCAGAATATCCATGCTGATACATTAGAAAATCAATATGGTGGGTCTTTTACCTATAACCTACCTGCATTCTTCCGTTCTACAAGTACTACAGAAAGACCAATCATTGATAAGAATAATAAACAGATTGGTACAATTCATGTAGAAAACGGACAGGCAATTGTGACTTATACAAAAGAATTCTTAGCAAGTTTAGGTGATAATGCGACACTTTCTGGAAGCTTCTTCTTAGAAGGAGAAGTAGATCTTACTACATTAGATAAAGACAATGGCTCTCTAGAAGCAACCTTCCCAAATGGAAGCATCAAACTAGAATATGGTCCAAGCTTCTTAGAAAAGTATAGTGATGTCAAAGTAGAGAAGTCTTATACAAAAGATCCAAGTAGTGATTATATTAAATACACACTCACTGTATCAGCAGGTCCTGATGGCAGTAAAAATGTCTATGTAGTCGATAAGTTCACTAACAATAAGAATCTAGTCACTTATGCAGGCAATATCTCTTATACACCTACAACATTAGGTACTAATGAAGATGGACAAAAACCATATGAAACAAAAAGAACTGATACACCAGGAAAAATCTATCTAACAAATCAACCAACTTCAGATAAAGAGATTCCTGAGCCAGTAATTGGTGGCTCAAATATTACTCAACCAGGAAGCATTGTCTGGTCAGTAGATGAATTAAAACCTAATGAAACAAGAACATTAACTTACTTTGTCTTGCTTACAGATAAACAAAATATCAGAAATCAGAAAATCATCAATAAAGCATCAGTACTTAATAAAAAAGGTGATGAAACATATTTAAAGGGATCTTCTGAAAAAACATTTACTCCATCAATCACTTATGGTATGACAAAAAATATCATTTCTACAAATGGTAAGCAGTATACAAAGGATCAAGATGGAAACTATATTGTTCAATACAGATTGAATTTCACTTTAAATACGAATAGTAACTATCCTTTAAAGAATTATGCATTCTTTGATTATTTAAACTATAGTGGTCGTTCAACTGATGATAAGATGTTACCTTATATCTCATATATTCAAGATTCTGTAGAGTTATATCAAATTAAAGGAAATACAGATACAAAAATTGATTCATCTCACTATAAGGTGGAATGGGAAACAACTGGAACGAACTATAAAGAGAATTGGACTGATGGTAATCCAAAACGCTTTAAACTAAGTGGTACAGATGATCATCCTATGACTGTTTATCCAGGTGATAGTTACTATGTAACCTATAAACTAAAGATTCAACCTGAAGTCTATGCCGCAATGCAGTCAGGACAGGTGACAATCAAAAACGTATATGCTAATGACGCAGATAACGCAAAGTATCTGGCAGGTATGTTAGATAGAACTATGATAACACTTGATCTGAATGACTATACATGGATTCATAAGGTTAAAGATAGTAATGTCACTACAAATGATCAAACAATCCATATGAATTCAGATATCTATGTAAAGAAGAATAATACTTATGAAAAAGATTCTTCAGTAAGTAGCTTTATAGTTCCAGAAGGAAGCTATAAATATACAGTCAATCTGAATAAATCACAGAACCAGTTTGATATCACTCATGCAACTTTAAAGGATGCATTGAGTTCAGATATTATGCATTATGTTGGTTATGTAAAAATAACTGCTTATGAATATGATGCAAATACAAATGCTTATAAAGATAAAGAATCCAAATGGCTAAAGATTGATAAACAGAATTCATTTGAACTTAAACTTTCAGAACTTGGCTGGTCAAACAGCTATGGCTATCGCTTTGATTATTATGCTCAGACTGAGGATTTAAGTGAAGTCGGTCAGATTAAAGTCACTAATACGTTCACATTAAATGGAAAGGTTGTGAGAGGTAATAATAAATTCAACTTCACCAACAAAACAGCATCTCAAACAACGCAGGTGAATGGTTTCTATAACCTCAATGTGAATAAGAGTGCCTGGTATTATGAAAGACCAGTAGAAAATGCGACTACTTGGGAGAATGGAACTTTCTATTGGGTAATAGAAGTCAATGGATCAGCTATTAGAGAAGGTACAAAAATTAAAGATGCAGTAGTGAAAGAGAATAACATCACTGATTCTTACCTTCATACTGATTCTATTGCAGGTATCTATCAAGGAAAGCTCACTAAACAAATAGGTGCATGTAAAAACTATCAAGAGTTCTTAGACTCAAATACAGGTCTAGTAGATAAAAAAGATCTATTTGATCATGAATATACAAATAATAAGAACTTTACTGGAAACAACAAGAGTGAACTCACACTCACTGCAAAACAAACAATCAATCTAGAAAATGATGAAAATATCTATATGATCATTAAGACAGAACCTTCACAGATTCCTACAGATAATCGTGACACATTCACTTATAAGAATGAAGTACTCCTAAAGGACACAACAGATACATCATTTAATAAACGTAATGATGCTACGCAGTCACTTCATGGTGGAGGAGATTTGTTGAAGGAGTTCAATTTTACATTTAGTTATGATGGAGAACAGGCCACTATTCTTAAAGATGGTACTGACAATAACACAAGTAAAATTGCGACAAATATTCTAGACCAGACAACAGGTAATGGTATATATGCATCCTGGGTCTTTAAAGTCAACTATGCAGGTGACTTGAACGGTGATTACCGTGTATTAGAAGATATTCCAGAAGGTATGGAACTTGGTTATATACGTATCAAGTGGCATGGTAGTCAAGCAGGCTCTGTTGTTTCTAAGACAATGGATGACTTAGGTGATGATTATAATGTATATTCCAATACAGCAATCAATGATAATGGACAAAATCAAAGTACAACCTATTACTATAATAAGAAGACAAATAAAGCTCTTATTAAACTAGGTGAATTTGAGAACAAACATACAAGAGATGAATGTTCAATTGATGTACAGGTTGTCTGTCGTGTCACTGATTCTAAAGTATTACTTGGTGGACAGTCTAAAACCTTTGCGAATAAGGTCACATTACAAAGTAATGATGGAGAAGAACAACTAGCCACTTCAAGTTCTACTGCAGCACTTGAAAAGAACAGCTTAGATAAAAGCCATCCTGAAACATTTAATGGACAAACAATCAAGTATACAATTACAGCTAATACACTTTCTCAGAAGTTACCATCTAATGATGGCAATAAGCTGACATTAGTGGATAAGCTGGGCGATACATTAGAATTAGATATTACAAGTATTGAAGCAAAAGATGATGCTGGAAACTCTGTAGAGATAGAAAAAGCTTTTAATCCAGAAACAAATACTTTAGAAATCTCAATTCCAAATGAAAAGAAAATTATTATTACTTATACAGTCACCGTCAACATTCCACCAGATACAACATCAACGGTATCTAACAAGGTCTATTGGAAGTCATATGGTAGTGATGGTGGTAAGAATGATGTTATTCCAAACTTCAGCTATAACCTGAATGCAGGTGGTAGTACGACAAGTACGGACAATCCTGAATTATCTATTAAAAAGATCGATCAGGATAATGCGAATCTAATGAGTGGAGTTATATTTGATATATATGAATGTCTACTCAATGGAGATAAGATTCAAAGAGTTGAAGGTATTCAAACAAGTGGTCAGACAGAAAATGGAGTATTTACTGTAAAAGCACCATTTATCACTTCATACAATAAAATCTATGAAGTCAAAGAAAGAAATACACCGGATGGATATATTAAGGACGATAGTTCTTATTATATTATCTGTGTAGATAAAGAGAATAACGATGATTACTCAGACTATGTAAAACAATGTATTGCTTATTTTGAAACACAATCGAATAGGAAATACAAAATCGCTTATTCTGCTGAAGATTTTAATCTCACTATATATAACTCACAGACAGGGATAGTAGTTAAAAAAGCATTTATCAATAATGCAGCAGGTACTTCTCATAAACCAGTGAGTGGAACATATACATTTGGATTATATGACAAACCACAAAGAGATGGTTCACCACTACAAGTAAAAACAATTACTTATAGTACAGGTGAAACAGAAGAGAAGACCACAAAATTCATCAATCTTAAATTAAATACTACATATTTTGTATTTGAATTAGATGATGAAGGCAATCCAATCACTGATACTTCTCAAGAAGTAAAAGTGAATAAACTGCCATATGTTGTAGATTATAATGTAAATGGTAATTCTACAAGTAAGGCAGTAGTAGGAGATGAAGTCATAGTGACTAATAGTCTCCGTACAAAGATGCTACCTTCTGTAGGTAGCAGATTAACCCTGATTTACAGACATTTAGGATTAGTAATGGTAGTTGCTAGTTTTATAGTTCTGTTGATCATATATAAAAATCGCGTTAAGGAAAAAGAAGAGGAGATAGGGAAATGAAATTAATGAAGAGAATTTTAGCCATTGTCTGCACTTTTGTGATGATCATTTCAATGGCTACTGGTGTTAATGCGGTAGAAACTACTGCAACAACTTCAACACCAACAAAAGGTAGTATTACACTTGAGAATGCAATTGTAGGCGAGCAGTATAAGATTTATAAAATTCTAAAACTTGAAAGTTATGATAAAGCTAATAACGCTTATTCATATATGAGAAATGGCGATAAGTGGGATGATTTTATTACTGGAACTCAAGGTACTAAATTTTTTGAAACAACTACTGATGGTTATGTGAAATTTAAGGGCAATCAAGCTAACGATACTGAAGCTCGTAAGCTTGCAATTTATGCAATTGGTTATGCACAAAAAAATAACATTACTGAAACTAAATCAGTAGTAGCAACAGCGACTTCTAAAACTGAAACAACTAAAGCTGTATTTGACAATTTAGATTTAGGTTACTATGTAGTTGAATCAGCTTCAGGAACAGCTTGTGCTATTACAACTACAAATCCAGATGCTACAATTAAAGACAAGCATGAAAATCCAAGTGTTAATAAGATAATTCTAGATGGTGGTGCAGTAAGTGATAACAGTAAGCAAAACTCTGTAAATCTTGGTCAAGTAGTTCAATTTGAAACAACTATTAATGTGAAACCTGGTGCAACGAATTACATTTTACACGATGTAATGGATCCTAACTTAGAAAATTGTTTTGTTTATGAAGTTTATTGTAATCTTACTGATAGCCAAAAAAAGAATATAAGTTTACCTACAACAGGTGAAGAGAGGATGGTTAATGTTAGACCAGGTCCTTTTAATAATGAAAACCTACAGATGAATGTACTTTCGAACTTTCATTCACCAACTTGTTCTATACAACATATAAAGAAAGAATTGATAAAGGTGAATTAAATAAAATTTATGTTAAGTATTTCGCAACAGTAAGTAATAAAGCGCCTATTAACACAGCAATGAAGAATACAACATTTTTAACATATGGTAAAAACAATGTAGAGAGTGATAAATCTGAAACTACAACTTATACTTATGGTATTCCAGTATTCAAATACACTGGAACTAATACACCTCTTGCAGACGCTAAGTTCATCTTATCAAAAGTAGAAAATGCGACTGAAAAAGAAGCAATTAAGTTTACTCCAAATGGTTCACTTTATCGTTATAGTATTGATCAGACAAAGGGCAGCACAACTTTAACATCTGACGATAAGGGTCATGTTTATATACATGGTTTACAGGAAGGTATTTACTACCTTAAAGAAACAGAAGCACCAAAAGGTTACAACAAAATCCAGAAATCTATTAAGATTGAAATCTTATCTGATGGTAAGATCAAGGTAAATGATGAAGCAATCGAAGGTGATGTAAAAGTATTAAACAACACTGGTTCATTATTACCTAGTACCGGTGGTATGGGTACAACATTAATCTATGTTGTAGGTTCTATTTTAGTATTAGCTTCTGGTATGGTATTATTCTCTAAGAGAAAAGAAGGAACTAACTAATTATATAAATACATTATTTAGGGAATGATTTATCATTCCCTATTAAATAGTAAGGAGATGAATGTAAGATGAGAAAACATATGGCGACAATTATCGCAGTACTTGTTTTTATTACAGGAATCTCCTTATTACTTTATCCAACAGTAAGTGAATACTGGAATTCATTATATCAATCAAAAGTAGTTGCTAACTATTCTGATAAGATGAAGAAGATGAATCAGAAAGAAAAGCAGGCAGCTATTGATAAAGCCAAAGCTTATAATGAAACTTTAGTTAATAATGATGCACGTTTTACACCAACAGAAGAACAGCTTGCTGAATATAAGAGTCTTTTAAATGCAGATGGTTTAGGTATGATGGGATATATAGTAATCCCTAAGATTCATTTAAAGCTTGCTGTATCTCATACAGTGGATGCATCTGTCTTACAGGTAGGTGTAGGGCATCTAGAGGGTTCAAGCTTACCTGTTGGGGGTAAATCAACTCATTGCGTCTTATCAAGCCATAGAGGTCTTCCTAGTGCTAAACTCTTTACAGAACTAGATTTATTAAAAGAAGGGGATATATTCTATCTTCATGTCTATGACCAAGTTTTGGCATATGAAGTTGTTCAAATTGCTACTATAGAACCGGATGACTATAGTTTATTTGAAATAGAAGAAGGGAAAGACTTATGTACATTATTTACATGTACACCCTATGGTATTAATACACAGCGTTTAGTTGTAAGAGGACAACGTGTTGATAACACGATAGACGCATCTAAACTTCATTCAGATGCGATTAAGATCAATAAATATATTGTCGCAATCTGTATTGCGATTATTATCCTATGTACTGGATATACTATTCGTAAACTAGTAAGGAAAGTAAAAAGGCATAGAGTACAAAGCACACCTTCATAGGTGTGTTTTCTTATACCTAGAGCACTTTATTATTGTATACAATCTTATTTTAGATAGATCCAGAAATGCTGAAAAATGATGTTTTCAAAAGAAAATAAGTTCATTTTATATTATTCCGCAAATGTTTGCGCTTACATTCTATGATCAAAAAGTGTTGGATTATTCAATGAAAAATTTATTAAAAAAATCTAAAAAAAGTGTAAAAAGGGGTTGATTTCTCTGTTTTATTACGGTATTATATGACCGTTGTGAAACGCAAAGATGTGCGAGGTTGCTGAAACGCTGACAGCCGTTGTCATGAACGGAAGAGTGCTCAGGGAATTCGCATTGAGCGTTGTCTAACAAATAGACAAGGAGGAATAATCATGGCAAACAACAAAATCAGAATCAGACTTAAGTCTTTTGATCACAAGATCCTAGATGCTTCTGCAGAAAAGATCGTAGCTGCAGCTAAGAAGTCTGGTGCTCAGGTAGTTGGTCCTGTACCATTACCTACAGAAAAGGAAATTTATACGATCTTAAGAGCAGTTCACAAATATAAGGATTCTCGTGAACAGTTCGAAATCAGAACTCACAAACGTTTAATCGACGTAGTGAACCCTACACCAGAAACAGTTGATGTTTTAACTAGATTAGAAGTACCAAGTGGTGTAGATATTGAAATCAAGTTATAAGAAAGGTAAAAGGTGTAACTCATGAAAGGAATCTTAGGTCGTAAGATCGGAATGACTCAAGTTTTCGCTACTGATGGTAAGTTAATCCCAGTAACAGTTATCGAAGCAACTCCAAACGTAGTTCTTCAGAAGAAGACTGTTGAAACTGATGGATACAACGCAATCCAGGTTGGTTTTGAAGACAAGAGAGAAAAGCTTGCAAACAAGCCAGAAAAAGGTGTGGTTGCTAAAGCAAACACAGCTCCTAAGCGCTTCATTAAAGAATTTCGTTATGACGAAATGATGAGTTATGAAGTTGGACAGACAGTTTCTGTTGATAGCTTTGTAGCTGGTGAAGTAGTTGACGTAACAGGTACAAGTAAAGGTAAAGGCTATCAGGGTGTTATCAAGAGACACGGACAGCACATCGGTCCAAAGGGACATGGTTCTGGAGCTCACAGAATCGTAGGTTCTATGGGTCCAATCGCTCCAAACAGAATTGCTCCTGGTAAGAAACTTCCAGGTCAGATGGGTGGAAACACAAGAACAGTTCAGAATCTTGAAATTGTTGCAGTTGATGTAGAAAAGAACGTATTACTAGTTAGCGGATCAGTACCTGGTCCTAAGAAAGGCTTAGTAGTCGTTAAGTCTGGTATCAAGGCAAACGGAAAAACAAACGAAGCTGCTGAATTAGTAAATTATGCTACTGAAGCAGTTGCAGAATAATGAAGTGGAAGGAGGAAAAACTAATGTTGAATATTGCATTATTTAATCAGAATGGTGAAAAATTAAACGATTTAGAACTTAACGAAAACGTATTCGGAATCGAACCAAATAACCAGGCAATCTTTGATGTAGTCTTACTACAGAGAGCTTCATTAAGACAGGGTACTCACAAGGTGAAGAATCGTCACGAAGTTTCAGGCGGTGGAAAGAAACCTTGGAGACAGAAGGGTACAGGACGTGCTAGACAGGGTTCTATCCGTGCACCACAGTGGCGCGGTGGAGGAGTTGTCTTTGGTCCTACTCCAAGAAGCTATGACTTCAAGATTAACAAGAAAGTTAAGAATCTTGCATTAAGATCTGTATTATCACAGAAGGTAATCGATCAGGAATTAGTTGCATTAGATGCTATCGCTTTCGAAACTATCAAGACTAAGAATGTTGTTAATTTCTTAGGTAACTTCGAAAACCCAAGAAAGACATTAATCGTTGTTGATAAGTTAGAAGAAAACTTAGTATTATCTGCAAGAAACGTTCCTGGTGTTAAAGTTATCGAAGCTAGCAACGTAAACGTTTATGACGTTATGGATTGCACTAAGTTAATGATGACTGAAAAAGCTATCAAGGCAGTTGAGGAGGTACTAAAATAATGGCTCACATTACTGACGTACTAAGAAAACCTGTTTTAACTGAAAAGACTATGAAGTTAATGCAGGAAGAAAACAAATATACTTTCGATGTTGCTTTATCATCAAACAAGACTGAAATCAAACAGGCTGTAGAAGCTATGTTCAATGTTAAGGTTACTAGCGTTAACACAATCAACGTTAGAGCTAAGACTAAGAGAGTTGGTCGTTATGTTGGTAAGACTGCTAGAAGAAAGAAAGCAATCGTAACTTTAGCAGAAGGCAACAGCATCAATTTATTTGGTGAAGAAGAATAATTAACTAATTATAAACTATTGAAATGCACTCCATTTCAGATATTTAAATAGGAGGATTAAACATGCCAATTAAAGCATATAAGCCTACAAGTAACGGTCGTAGAAACATGACTGCTTTGACTAAGGAAGAAATCACTACTTCTACTCCAGAGAAGTCATTACTTGCTCCTTATAAGAAAAAAGGTGGCCGTAACAACATGGGTCAGATCACTACTAGACATCATGGTGGTGGACATAAGAGAAAATACAGAGTTATTGATTTTAAGCGTAACAAGGATGGAGTACCTGGTAAGGTTGCTACTATCGAATACGATCCAAATAGATCTGCAAACATCGCTTTAATCAATTACGCTGATGGTGAAAAGAGATATATCCTAGCTCCTAAGGGACTAGAAGTAGGAACTGTAATTGTTTCTGGTGAAACTACTGACGTTAAAGTTGGTAACTGTATGGAAATGGGTAACATGCCTGAAGGTACTACTATCCACAATATTGAAATGCATCCTGGTAAGGGCGGACAGTTAGCTCGTTCTGCTGGTGTTTCAGCTCAGATCCTTGGTTCTGAAGAAAAATATGTAATTGTTAGACTTCAGTCTGGTGAAGTAAGAAAATTCTTAAAGAAGTGCCGTGCTACAGTTGGTGCTGTAGGTAACGAAGACCATGGTCTTGTTAATTACGGTAAAGCTGGACGTATGAGATGGAAAGGTGTTAGACCTACTGTTCGTGGTTCTGTTATGAACCCTAATGACCATCCTCATGGTGGTGGTGAAGGTAAAACTTCAATCGGTCGTAAAGCTCCACTTACACCTTGGGGTAAGAAGGCTCTTGGTGTTAAGACTAGAAACAGCAAGAAACATTCTAACAGATTGATCGTACGTCGTCGTAATGCTAAATAAGAAGGAGGATAAGTAATCATGGCAAGAAGTTTAAAAAAGGGACCTTTCGTCGATGAACATTTGATGAAAAAGGTTGAAGCATTAAATGCTGCTGGTAAAAAAGAAGTTATCAAAACTTGGTCAAGACGTTCTACTATTTTCCCTCAGTTTATTGAGCATACTTTCGCAGTATACAATGGTAAAGAACATATTCCAGTTTATGTAACAGAAGATATGGTTGGTCATAAGTTAGGAGAATTTGCTCCAACAAGAACATTCAAAGGCCACACAGCCAATGATAAGGCTGCTTAATAAATAGGAGGATTTGAACATGGAAGCAAGAGCAACAGCAAAAACTATTCGTGTATCACCTCAGAAAGCTAGATTAGTCGTTGACTTAGTCCGTGGTAAGTCAGTTAAGGAAGCACTCGGAATTCTTGAATTCACAAACAAGAGTGCTACTCCTGCTATTATCAAGGTTGTTAACTCTGCTAAGGCTAACGCTGTTAATAATGAAGGTGCAGACGAAGATAAGTTATATATCAAAAAGATTTATGTTGACGAAGGTCCAACATTAAAGAGATTCCGCGCAAGAGCTAAAGGTTCTGGAACTCAAATTTTAAAGAGAACATGCCACATCACTTGTGTGGTTGAAGAAAGATAGGAGGACGAACAATGGGTCAGAAAGTAAGTCCAGTTGGATTCCGTGTTGGTGTTAACCGTGATTGGAGTTCAAGATGGTATGCTGATAAGAAAGACTTTGCTAATTACTTATTAGAAGACGTTAAGATTCGTGAATTCTTAATGGCTAAGTTAAAGAAAGCATACGTAGCAAAGATCGATATTGAAAGATCAAAGAAACGCGTCAATATCTTTGTTCACACATCAAGACCTGGTGTAGTGATTGGTAAAGACGGAGAAGCCATTGATGCTTTAAGAAAAGAATTAATGGGTCTTATCAGTGATAAGAAAGTATTTATCAACGTAGTAGAAATTAAGAATGCTGATACTAACGCTCAGTTAGTAGCTGATAGAATCGCAGAACAGCTTGAAAACCGTGCTTCATTCAGAACAGTTCAGAAGAGAGCTATTCAGAACGCAATGAGAAACGGTGCTAAAGGTATTAAGACTTCAGTTTCAGGTCGTTTAGGCGGTGCTGATATCGCTAGAAGTGAAGGATATTCTGAAGGTGTAGTTCCACTACATACAATCAGAGCTGACATTGATTATGCCACTGCAGAAGCTGCTACTACTTATGGTAAGCTAGGAGTTAAAGTCTGGATTTGTAAGGGAGAAATTCTTCCTGCAAAGAAGAAAGGGGATAAATAATCATGTTGATGCCTAAGAGAACAAAATATAGAAGACCTCATAGAGTTAAATATGAAGGTAAGGCTAAGGGCGGTAAGACAGTTGCTTTCGGTGACTTCGGTTTAGTAGCTCTTGATGGTGCTTGGATTACTTCAAGACAGATTGAAGCAGCCCGTATCGCAATCAACCGTCATATGAACCGTGGTGGTAAGGTTTGGATTAGAATCTTCCCACACTTAGCAAAGACTAAAAAGCCTTTGGAAGTACGTATGGGTTCAGGTAAAGGTGCTCCAGAACAGTGGGTAGCTGTAGTTAAGAAAGGCCGCGTTATGTTCGAAGTTGGTCAGATTGATGAAGCAACTGCTCGTGAAGCATTAAGACTTGCTTCTCATAAGTTACCTGTCAGATGCAAGATTATTGGAAGAGGTGAGTAACTCATGAAAGTACAAGAAATTAGAAGTATTGAAACAAAAGATCTACTTGTAAAAGTAGAAGAATTCAAAAAAGAGTTATTTAGTTTAAGATTTCAGCAGGCAACTGGTCAGCTTGAAAATACTGCTCGTATCAAAGAAGTAAGAAAATCAATCGCAAAGATCAAAACAGTTATTAGAGAAAGAGAACTTGAAAAGTAGGAGAGAGATTATGGAAAGAAATAACAGAAAAGTCTATACTGGCACAGTCATCTCTACTAAGATGGACAAAACTATAACTGTACTTGTTGAAACACATGTAAAACATAAATTATACGGTAAACGTATGAATTCATCTAAGAAATTCCATGCACATGATGAAAACAATGAAGCACGTGTTGGAGATACAGTAAAGATTATGGCAACAAGACCATTATCTGCAACAAAGCGTTTCCGTTTAGTAGAAATCGTAAAGAAAGCAGAAATTATCTAATACAGTCTGAAAGGAGGTCACTACTATGATCCAGAACGAAAGTAGATTAAAAGTTGCTGACAATACAGGCGCTAAAGAAGTTTTAGTTATCAGAAACCTTGGTGGTTCAAATAGAAAGACAAGTAGCATCGGTGATATCGTTGTTGCTACTGTAAAGCAAGCGGCTCCAGGCGGAACTGTAAAGAAGGGTGAAGTCGTTAAAGCTGTTATCGTTAGAACAAGATACGGTGTTCAGCGTGAAAACGGTTCAGTAATCCGTTTCGATGATAACGCATGCGTAATCATTAAAGATGACAATACACCTAAGGGTACACGTATCTTTGGCCCAGTCGCTAGAGAGTTAAGAGATGCTGATTTCATGAAAATCGTATCATTAGCTCCTGAAGTATTATAGGAGGAACGAAAGATATGAAATTACGTGTAGGTGATACAGTACAGGTCATTGCAGGCAGCGAAAAAGGCAAGACTGGCGAAATTCTTGCAATTAAAGGTAATAGAGTTGTCGTTGAAGGTGTCAAGAAGGTAACAAAGCATGTTAAACCTTCTCAGGCAGATCCTGAAGGCGGAATCATTACTGTAGAAGCTCCAATTGATGCTTCTAATGTTGCTTACTATGATACAAAAGCTAAGGAAATCGTTAAACTTGGCTATAAAATTGAAGATGGTAAAAAAGTACGTGTTAATAAGAAAACAGGTGCTGTAATCGAAAATAAGAAGAAATAAGGGGAAGGAGGATAATACATGAACCGTTTACAGGAACGTTATACAAACGAAATCACAAAGAACTTAATGAAGAAGTTCGGTTATGAATCTACAATGCAGATTCCTAAAATGGAAAAGATCGTTATTAATATCGGTGTTGGTGATGCAGTCAACAATTCTAAATTCTTAGAAGAAGCTGTAGAAGAATTGACATTAATCTCAGGTCAGAAGCCAATCGTTACTACTGCTAAGAAATCAATCGCTGGTTTCAAGGTACGTGAAGGTCAGGCTATCGGATGTAAAGTCACTTTACGTGGTGAAAGAATGTATGAATTCTTAGATAAGTTAGTAAGTATTTCACTTCCTCGTGTAAGAGACTTCAGAGGAGTACCTAAGAATTCATTTGATGGAAGAGGTAACTACACTTTAGGTGTTAAAGAACAGTTAATCTTCCCTGAAATTGACTTCGATAAGGTTGCAAAGTTAAGAGGTATGGATATCGTATTTGTTACTACTGCAAAGACTGACGAAGAAGGTCGCGCTTTATTAACAGAACTTGGCATGCCTTTTGCTAAATAATTAGGAGGACAGAATTATGGCAAAAACATCAATGAAAGTTAAACAGCAACGTCCTCAGAAATACAAAGTTCGTGAATATACTAGATGCGAACGTTGTGGACGCCCACATTCAGTTATTAGAAAATTCAAGTTATGCCGTATTTGCTTCAGAGAATTAGCTTACAAAGGTGAAATTCCTGGTGTTAAGAAGGCAAGCTGGTAATTTATAAGTCACATACGGAAGGAGGACATATAAATGGTTACAACAGATCCAATTGCAGATATGTTAACTAGAATTCGTAATGCGAATCAGCAGAAACATGAAACTGTTTCTATCCCTTACTCAAACCTAAAGAATGATTTAGCAAACATCTTAAAGAATGAAGGTTTTGTTACTGACTTCGTAGTAAATGAAGAAGGAAATCATAAGAATATTGTTATTACATTAAAATATAAAGGTAACGAAAGAGTTATCACTGGTTTAAAGAGAGTTTCTAAACCAGGTTTACGTCAGTATGCTAAAGTAAACGAAATCCCTAAAGTATTAAATGGTTTAGGTATCGTAGTATTATCTACTTCTCAAGGACTTATGACTGATAAAGAAGCAAGAGCTAAGAATATCGGTGGAGAAGTATTAGCTTATATCTGGTAATAAAATTATTTAGGAGGTCAAACAATGTCTCGTATTGGTAAAAAGATTATTATCGTACCTGAAGGTGTAAACGTAGACGTTGCTGCTGATAACACTGTCACTGTTACAGGTCCTAAGGGAACTCTTACAAGACAGTTCTCTGATTTAATTACTATCGAAGTAAATGGTAATGAAATCGAATGTAAGAGACACAGTGAAGAAAAAGCAAACAAGCAGTTACATGGTACAACTAGAGCTTTACTTGCAAACATGATCGAAGGCGTTAAAGATGGTTTCACTAAGAAACTTGAAATCGTTGGTATCGGTTATAGAGCTCAGATGCAGGGTAATAAATTAGTAATGAATATTGGTTATTCACACCCAGTAGAAGTTGAAATCGAAGAAGGTGTGAAAGTTGAATGTCCATCAGCTACTGAAATCACAGTATCTGGTATCTCTAAAGAAAGAGTTGGACATGTCGCTTCAGTAATCAGAGCTTGGAAGAAGCCTGAACCATATAAGGGTAAAGGTATTAAATATTCTGATGAACATATCATCAGAAAAGAAGGTAAAACTGCTGGTAAGAAGTAGTTATAAACTAAGGAGGAAAATCGAATCATGGCAAAGAATGAATCACGCAACGTTATCCGTTTAAGACGTCATGCTAGAGTTCGTAATAAGATTTCTGGAACTCCAGAAAGACCACGTCTTAATGTGTTCCGTTCAAACTCTCATATTCATGCACAGATCATCGATGACACTAAGGGTGTAACTCTTGTATCAGCATCTTCTGTAGACATGAAGTTAGAAAATGGTTCAAACATTGAAGCAGCTGCTGCTGTTGGTGCTGAAATCGCTAAGAGAGCAATTGCTAAAAATATTGATGTAGTAGTATTCGACCGTGGTGGTTATATCTATCATGGTAGAGTAAAAGCACTTGCAGAAGCTGCAAGAGAAGCTGGATTAAAATTCTAAGAGGGAGGTCAAATAATGGAAGAACGTAAACCTAGAGAAAATTCTAGAGAAAACTCTAGAAGAGGCAATAACCCTAGAAGAAACAGAAAAAACAACAGAAGACAGAGAGCTCCTAAGGAATTCGAAACAAGAGTTGTTACTATCAACCGTGTTACTAAAGTTGTTAAGGGTGGACGTAAAATGCGTTTCGCTGCTTTAGTTGTAATTGGTGATAGAAAAGGTCGTGTTGGTTTCGGTACAGGTAAGGCTAACGAAGTACCTGATGCAATCAGAAAAGCTGAAGAAGCTGCTAAGAGAAACCTTATCACAGTTCCAAATATCAACGGTACAATCCCTCATGAAATCACTGGTAACTATAAGTCTGGTTCAGTATTCTTAAGACCAGCTTCTAAAGGTACTGGTATCATCGCTGGTGGACCTGTCCGTGCAGTAGTTGAATTAGCAGGTTACTCTGATATCTTATCTAAGTGTCTTGGATCAAGAACTCCAATCAACATGGTAAGAGCAACAATCGAAGGTTTAGCATCATTAAAGACTGCTGAACAGGTAGCAGAATTAAGAGACATCACAGTCGAAAAGATTTATGGATAGGAGGAGCGTAAAAATGGCAGAAAATAAAAAAGTTGTGATTACGCTTGTAAAAAGCCCTATTGGTGGTAAAGAAAACCAGAAGGCTACTCTTAAAGCGTTAGGATTAAATAAAATGCATGCTTCTGTTGAAAAGTATGAAACAGAAACAATCAAAGGCATGATCAACGCAGTAAGACACCTAGTAAAAGTTGAAGACAAGTAGGAGGTGTAAACAATGAAATTACATGAACTCAAATACAATGACGGCGCACGTCGTAACAGAAATCGTGTAGGTCGTGGTACAAGCTCTGGTAATGGTAAGACATCTGGTAGAGGTCAGAAAGGTCAGGGCGCTAGATCTGGTGGAGGTAAGAAACCAGGATTTGAAGGTGGACAGACTCCATTATTCATGCGCTTACCAAAGCGTGGCTTCACTAATCATAATGCTAAGGAATATGCAATCATCAACGTTGAAGACTTAAACAAGTTCGAAAACGGTGCTGTTGTTGACTTAGAAGCAGTTATGGAAGCTAAGCTAGTTAAAAAAGCATTAGACGGTTTAAAAGTCTTAGGCAGAGGCGAATTAAATGTTGCTTTAACAGTAAAGGCTAGCAAATTCTCAAAATCAGCTGTAAAGGCAATTGAAGCTGCAGGTGGAAAAACTGAGGTGATCTAAGATGCTAAACTTTTTTAAAGAAGTATTTAAAAAAGGTGAATTGCGTCGTAAGATCGTCTTTACACTCGGCATACTATTCGTATTCCGATTAGGGGCAGGCATTGTGATTCCTTATATTAATACAAGTGCAATCACAAGCGCTGCTACCTCTTCAGGAATCTTCGGAATTATGAATATGCTTGGTGGAGGAACATTGGAGAAATTCTCATTATTTTCTTTGGGGGTTTCTCCTTATATTACATCTTCTATTATTATTGAGTTATTATCTATGGACGTTGTCCCAGCTTTAACTCAGTGGAATAAAGAAGGTAATACAGGTAAAAAGAAAAAGGATAAAGTAACTCGTGTGTTAACGCTTGCATTAGCAATAATTCAAGGTGGGTCATTGACATATGCATTCGATAAGGGTTATAGTATTCTAGCGAGTAGTTCTATCTGGACATATGTGTACGTAGTCACAGTTATGGCTGCAGGTTCTATGTTCACAATGTGGTTAGGTGATCAGATTACTATTAAAGGTGTAGGTAATGGTACTTCACTATTAATCTTCACTGGTATCGTCGCTAACCTTCCAAATAGTTTTATTTCGTCATTTAAATCAATGGTTACATTTGGAAGTGCTGCTAAGACTGCAACAAGCTTAGCTTGGTACATCTTATTCGTACTTGTTTATTTAGCCATTGTCGTGTTTGTTGTATTTGAAGAAGGAGCAATAAGAAAAATTCCTATCATCTATGCAACAAATACACAGACAGTCATGCACACTAAAGAATCTACTAATCTACCAATTAAGATTAATAGTTCTTCAGTTATTCCAGTTATCTTTGCTGCATCAGTTTTAGCAGCACCAAGAACAATCATCAGTTTCATGAAGTCTACTTCAACAACTCAGATGATTGACAATATCTTGAATTATCAGAAACCTATAGGATTCGTTCTCTATATCGTGATGATTATTCTATTTACATTCTTCTATTCAAATTTACAGATCGACGCTAAGAAGATCAGTGAAGATTTAAAGAAGAGCGGTGGCGCAATTCCTGGTGTTCGTACTGGTGATGATACAAAGAAATATATTGGAACTGTCTTAAATCGTGTAACTGTGGTAGGATCTTTATTCCTAGCAATCATTGCATCTATTCCAATCATTGCTCCAGAAATCTGGAAGATGACATCAAATAATGCATTGTCTCTAGGGGGTACAGGATTGATTATCGTAACAGGAGTTGCGTTAGAAACTGTAAGAGCAATAAAAAGTATGTTGACAAGAAGAGAATATCATGGTTATATAAGAAAGTAGCAATTAGAAGGAGGAATAGGATTTGAATATTATTCTTATGGGCCCTCCTGGGGCAGGCAAAGGAACTCAGGCTAAAAAATTAGTGGAGGAGTACGGCTTGTACCAGATCTCAACTGGTGACCTTTTTAGAAAAGCTTTAAAGGAAAGAACAAAGTTCGGGGTAATTGCTAGTTATTTTATTCAGTTTGGGCATCTTGTTCCAGATGAATATACAGTTGAAATGGTAAGGGAATTCTTAAAGGAAAATATTGACTCTTTTAAGAACGGTTTTATTCTTGATGGTTTCCCAAGAACTATCATTCAGGCTAGAGAACTAGAAAGTATCGCGAAAGAATTTGGTTTTGATATTGATAATGTTATCAATATTGATGTGCCATCAGAAAAGTTAATCAAGAGACTTTCAGGTCGTAGAACTTGTAAGGATTGTGGAACCACTTATCATGTCGTTTTCAATCCACCAAAAACTGAAGGCGTATGCGACAAGTGTGGTGGAGAACTCTATCAGCGTCCTGATGAGAGCGAAGAAGCTGTACAGGTTAGACTTGATACTTATGAAAAGCAGACTAGACCACTTATTGACTATTATACAATGAAGGGCGAATTAACTAACGTTAATGGCGATCAGTCTATGGATGCAGTTTATGAGGATATCAAGAAAAATCTGGAGGCCAAATAATGATTACAATTAAGGATGAACGTGAAATTGACCTAATGAGACATGCTGGTCATGTTGTAGGTTTAGTTCATCAGGAACTCGCTAAATGGCTTAAACCGGGTTTAACAACAGAACAGGTATCTGATTTCTGTGAAAAGATTATAAGAAAGAATGGTTGTACACCATCTTTCTTAAATCTTTATAATTTTCCTGGTGCTGTTTGCACGTCTGTAAATGATGTTGTCGTTCATGGCATTCCTAACGATTATGTACTTAAAGATGGAGATATTATCTCTGTAGATGTAGGTGCATGCTGGAAAGGATATCATGGGGATTCTGCGTGGACATTTGCGATTGGCAATGTATCTCCTCAGGCTAAACATCTTATGGAAGTATGTGAACAGTCGCTTTATGCTGGTTTAGAACAAGTTAAACCAGGTAATAGAGTTTCTGATATTTCACATGCTGTTCAGACTTACCTTGAAAGTCATGGCTGCTCAACGCCTAGAGACTATACAGGACATGGCATTGGCACTGAGGTTCATGAAGATCCTAGCATTCCTAACTGGGGTGAACCAGGCAGAGGACCAAAACTTAGAAAAGGTATGTGTATTGCAGTTGAACCTATGGCGCATTTAGGTAAAGCCGAGGTTAAAGTAATGAGTGATGATTGGACAGTGAAGACTGCAGACCATTCATTAGCTGCACATTATGAACATACTGTAGCTATCACCGATGATGGCTATGAAATCATGACAAAGGTACATAAGGAGTTGATCGATTTTGGCAAAGAAGAAAGATGACGTAATTGAAGTCCAGGCAACGGTCGTAGAAACATTACCAAACGCAATGTTTAAAGTCCAGCTGGATAATGGAGTAGTTATTTTAGCTCACGTTTCTGGTAAAATCCGTATGAATTACATTCGCATTTTACCAGGGGACAAAGTAACAGTAGAAATTTCTCCATATGATTTAACACGTGGGCGAATCACATTTAGACACAAATAGATCTTCCCAAAGGAGGCAGACACAAGATGAAAGTAAGACCATCTGTAAAACCAATCTGCGATAAGTGCAGAGTTATCAAGCGTAAGGGTAGAGTAATGGTAATCTGTGAAAACCCAAAGCATAAACAGAGACAAGGTTAATTATTTTTAGGAGGAACAATAGACAATGGCTCGTATAGCTGGTATTGATATCCCACGCGATAAGCGTGTGGTAGTTTCTTTAACTTATATCTATGGTATTGGTCCAACAACAGCTAAGAAAATCTTAGCAGCTGCTGGCGTTTCTGAAGATGTTAGAGTAAAGGATCTTACAGAAGAAGAAGAAACAAAAATTCGTAAAGAAGTAGAACATATTAAAACTGAAGGTGACCTTCGTAGAGAAACTCAGTTAAACATTAAGAGATTAATGGAAATTGGTTGCTACAGAGGGCTTCGCCATCGTAGAGGACTTCCAGTACGTGGACAGAGAACTAAGACTAACGCTAGAACGCGTAAAGGTAAAGCTACTCCAATTGCTGGAAAGAAGAAGTAGTAGGAGGCAGAACAAATGGCAAAACAAGTTGTACGTGGTAAAAAACGTGTAAAGAAGAATATAGCAAAAGGTATTGCTCATGTTCATTCAACATTCAACAATACAATCGTAACAGTTGCTGATGAACACGGTAACGTTATTAGCTGGTCAAGCGCTGGTGCTCTTGGATTCAAGGGTTCAAGAAAATCTACTCCATATGCTGCTCAGATGGCTGCTGAAGCTGCTGCAAAGGCATCTATGGATCATGGTATGAAATCTGTTGAAGTATGTGTAAAAGGTCCTGGTCCAGGACGTGAAGCTGCTGTTAGAGCTCTTTCAGCTGCTGGTTTAGAAGTAACTGCAATCACTGACGTTACTCCAATCCCACATAACGGATGTCGTCCACCAAAACGTCCTCGTGGATAATTTGATTTATATTACTTTTATATAAAATAAATATCTCAAAGAGGAGGGAAACAATGCAAAAGTTTGAAAAAGCAAATTTCAATGTTGAGACATACAATGAAGATGAAAATTATGGTAAGTTTGTCATCGAACCTTTAGAAAGAGGGTTTGGTACTACTTTAGGTAACTCTTTAAGAAGAGTATTACTATCATCAATGCCAGGTGCTGCAGTATTTGCAGTAAAAATTAATGGTGCTATTCATGAATTCTCAGCAGTTGATGGTGTCTTAGAAGATGTTACAGCTATTATCTTAAATATTAAGAAATTAGTATTTGAATTAGATTCAGATGAAGATGTAACAATGGTTATTGATGTAACTGGTCCAGCTACAGTAACTGGTGCAGACATTCAATGTCCTTCTGAAGTTAAGATGATTTCTAATGATTTAGTAATTGCTCATGTTGCTGAAGGTCAGCATTTCTATATGGAAATGTATGCTCATAAAGATAGAGGTTACATGAGTGCAGATCAGAACAAGAAATACGTTAATACTATTGGCGTAATTCCAACTGATTCTATCTTCTCTCCTGTTGTTAATGTAGCATATTTAGTTGAACCAACTCGTGTTGGTCAGTCAGCAAAATATGATCAGTTAACTATGGAGATTACAACTGATGGTTCAATTAAACCTCATGAAGTTCTTGCAATTGCTGCAAAAGTATTAGTTGAACATTTAAATATGTTCGTCGAATTAACTGATCAGGCAATGAATATGGACGTTATGAGTGAAGTACAGCAAGACACAGGTAACAAGGTTCTTGATATGACTATTGAAGAACTTGACCTTTCTGTACGTTCATACAACTGCTTAAAGAGAGCAGGAATTCAGACTGTTCAAGAATTAGCTTCAAAGACTGAAGACGATATGATTAAGGTTCGTAACCTTGGTAAGAAGTCTTTAAAAGAAGTTAAAGAAAAATTAAATGAATTAGGTCTTGGTTTTAAACCAATGGACTAAGTTTGTGGAAGGAGTACACTAATGGCAAACAATAGAAAATTAGGCCGTGTATCTAGTCATAGAAAAGCTATGTTACGTAACTTAGCTACTGATGTAATCATGCATGGTAAGATTGAAACAACTGCTACTCGTGCTAAAGAAGTTCGTAAAGTAGTTGATAAATTAATCACTCTTGGTATTAGAGGAGATCTTCATGCAAGAAGACAGGCTGCTGCTATTCTTCAGAATGTAGTAGATCCAGCAACTGGAAAGACTGCTGTACAGGTTCTATTTGATGATGTTGCACCTAAGTTCAAAGGTAAGAACGGTGGTTATACTAGAGTTATCAAAACTTATAACCGTAAAGGTGACAATGCCCCAATGGCAATCATCGGATTATTCTAATCACAAAGCCCCTATGATTTCATAGGGGTTTTTATTATCCTCTATTTTGTAAATGATATTCACAAATTCCTAAAATGTAAGTGCTTTTCTTTGTTAACTGAGTTTAAAGTACTCTTAAAATCATTGTTTATAATTGGTCATAAGACTATGATGAACTCGTAAAGAAAAGAGGAGGAAGCAATTATGAATATAGATGTTAAAAAGATTTTAGATCAGGCAAAGGAATCATATGATCGTTATTTCAAGGATGCACCAGTATTACCTGAAAACCATGGACAGGATGTAGTGTTTGATAAAGATAAGATGAAAGAAATCATCGCTAAAAAAGTAAATCAGCTTGAAGGTCATGTTAATAACTTAAATACACTTAAGAAAGAACTTGAAAGTGAATCTGCAATGGTTCTTAATAACACATTCCCTAAAGATAAGGAAGAATATACTAAGACAGCTGTTAACCAGATGTTGGCTGATTATGAAGAAGAAAGAAAAAGAATTAATGATCTAGAAAAGAAAATCAATGAAATCAAGAAATAATGGAGGATATAACTATGAATACTAATAAAATTATTGAAAAAGCAAAAGAATCTTATGATCGTTACTTTAAAGATGCACCTGTCATTCCAGAAAATCACGAACAAGATGTAGTATGTAATGCAGAAGAAATCGAGAAGATTATTTAAAAAAAGAAAGCTCAGTTAGATGGTCATGTAGATAACCTTAATGCATTAAAGAAAGAAATCGAAGATACAGCAACTGATAAATTAAATAAGACATTTAGTGAAGATGCTGCTGAATATGCAAAGAATGCTGTTAATCAGATGTTAGCTGATTATGAAGAAGAAAATGTAAGAATTGCGGATTTAAAGAAAAAATTAGCTTCACTTAAGAAATAATGCCAGATTCATTCTGGTATTTTTTTTGTTCAAATCACATTCACACAATTTCACATTGTAAGGGAATTCATTTGTGTATGTTGTTCACAAATGAAGAAATAGAGTTGTATTCATCTTAATTCTTGATTATTATACAACTGTAATCGGAAAGGAGGGAGTCAATAGTATGAAATCAAACATAAAAAGCCTTCAGCAAGCTTCTTATACAAATTCCACTGACCCTCGACAAGTCAGCAAAAAGCGTCCTAAACCTTCAGTAAATCTTACTCCCGCCTCCGATCACTATAATATATCTCTGCATATATTATCCACTCAGTTGAAGTGTGATGATAAAGATGAGCTATATAAGAAGGCTATTTGCAGAGCAAAAGATTCATTCAATCGTTATTTTAAAGATCAGGAACATATAAAAGATCTTGATAAAAATAACGATGTTATGATAAATGTAGAAGAATTAGAAGAAACATATGCATCAAAAAGAAATCAATTAATAGCTCATATGGAAAATCTAGAAGCAATAAAAAAAGAACTCACAGAACGTGCTAAAAACAGCATGGGACATTATTTCTCAAAAGAGAAAAATCAATATTATATAGATGAAGTTGATGATCTTTATTCTAATTATCAAGAAGAACAGAGACGATTGAAAGAATTCAAACAAAAGATAGAAACCTTAAAGAAAACAGCCTAATAGCTGTTTTCTTTGCGTTTTAGCCCTCTTTTCTCTATAATGAGCGATAGAGGTGAGAACTATGATCATTCATCAAATTGAACAAACACACTTCAGTGATTCTGAAGCACTTATTATCCAGTTTATTTTAAATAGGGGTATGGATATAAAAAACATGACCACTAAAGAAATTGCGGAAGCTACTTTCACTAGTCCTTCACTATTAATACGTATTGCCAAGAAAATGGGTTATGCAGGCTGGAATCAATTTAAGAAAGCATTCTTAGAAGAATTAGAATATATGTATGCTTCTCAGGATATTGATGCATCTATTCCATTTCTTATAAGTGATGATATTTCTGTTATATCTAATAATATTTTTAAATTACACGAAGAAACAATAGAAGATACAAAACATTTAATGAAGCACGATGATTTGATGAACGCTTTAAAACTTTTAAGAGACGCTCAATATATAGATATTTATACACGCCCTAATAAACAGCATCTTGCCCAATCATTTGCTCAAAAGATGTATTCTATCCAGAAAAGAGTGGACACTGTTATGATTTCAGGAAATGACCTGATGCAGGCGTCTATGAGCGGTTCTGACCATTGTGCTATTATTATCTCTTATTCTGGTGAAACAACTCATATATTACATCTTGCAAAAAAATTAAAGAGTAAACACACACCAATCATTGCGATTACAAGTATCTCTAAAAGTACACTTGTTAATTTATCTGATGTCAGCTTAAGAATCTCTTCAAGAGAAATGCTGAATACTAAGATTGGAGATTTTGCATCCACTGAATCTATTACCTGTATTTTAGATATTCTTTATAGCTGCTATTTCTCACTTAACTATAAAGAGAATCTTAACCATAAATTAAGTATTGCCGGGGAAATAGATGATCAGTATTCAGAATATGAATATATTGATGAAACAAAAATAAAATGATACACTTAGAACACGTGTTTTAATAATTAGGAGGCTAAATATGGCTAATGCTGTAGACATAAATAATTTAAGTTTTGAGTACGAAGAAGGTGCCAAAACAATTGATCATATTTCTTTTTCAGTACCTAAGGGTAGCTATACAGTTGTATTAGGTCATAATGGTTCTGGTAAAAGTACGATTGCGAAATTAATCATTGGCTTACTAGAACCAAAAACGGGAGATATCACAGTAGATGGAATTCATTTAGATGAAGAACATCTTTATGATGTCAGAGAAAAGGTAGGTATAGTATTCCAAAATCCTGATAACCAGTTTATTGGTTCAACAGTCAGAGATGATATCGCTTTTGGATTAGAGAACCTATGTGTTCCTACAGAAGATATGGAAAATATCATCCAGACTTATGCAAAAAAAGTCAACATGACTGAATTTCTTGATCATGAACCTACTAAACTTTCAGGAGGACAGAAGCAGCGTGTTGCCATTGCAGGAATACTTGCAATGCATCCATCTATTATTATATTAGATGAAGCGACAAGTATGCTTGATCCTCGTGGTAAGATTGAAATCAATAACCTTGTACATGAACTCAACAAAACTCAGAATATGACAATTCTCTCTATCACGCATGATATTGAAGAAGCAGCTCTCTCTGATCATGTAATTCTATTAGACAATGGTCGTATCATTGATGAAGGAACACCTGAAAAAGTATTAACTCAAAAAGAAGAGTTAGAACGTATTGGGCTTGATGTGCCATTTGCCTATAAGATTTCTAAAAAACTTCATGATTCAGGCTGTCCAATCAAACCTATCATAAACAAAGAAAAGCTGGTGAAAGAATTATGTCAATTAAATTTAAAAAAGTAAATTATATATATGGAGAGAATACTCCATTTTCATATATCGCATTAAAAGATGTTTCTCTAAAAATCCCTCAGGGTTCTTTTACAGCGCTGATTGGTCATACAGGAAGTGGTAAATCAACATTGATCCAGCATATCAATGCCTTACTTCTTCCATCAAATGGGGAAGTAGATATTGATGAATTTGTGATTCGTGCTGGAGAAAAACCAGAAGTTCTAAAACCACTTAGAAAAAAAGCAGGATTAGTCTTCCAGTTTCCAGAATATCAGTTATTTGAAGAAACAATCGAAAAAGATATCATCTTCGGGCCAATGAACTTCGGTATGTCTGAAGAAGACGCTAAAGAACGTGCCCATAAGGTATTGAAACTTGTTGGTCTAGATGAAAGCTATCTTGAAAGATCACCATTTGAATTATCAGGTGGACAAAAAAGAAGAGTGGCTATTGCAGGAATACTTGCAATGGAGCCAGATATTCTTGTATTAGATGAACCAACAGCGGGCTTAGATCCACAAGGTGCAAAAGAAATGCTGGAACTATTCAAGAAGTTCCAGAAAAGTGGTAAGACAGTTATCATGGTCTCTCATGATATGAACCATGTCTTAAAATATTGTGATCATGTTGTTGTCATGAATCATGGCGAAGTAGAACGTTATTGTGGGGTTGATGAACTCTTTAGTGAAAGAGACTATCTTGAATCAATGAGCATCGATTTACCTGTTATTACTGATTTCATTCAGGAACTCAATATGGGAGGGTTCCACATTAACCCATCTATCAAAGATATAGATGAGTTAGTTAACGCAATAGGAGGAGAATACAATGGATAGTATGATTATTGGACGTTATCTTCCTCTTAACTCTTTTATACATAAAAGAGATCCACGTTTAAAAATAGGTCTTCTTTTATTATTCTTAATTGCTGTATTTTTTGATGCAGGCTTTATTGGTTATGGTATTTTATCTGCCTATGTCATTTTATGTCTTCTTTTATCTAAGATTTCATTCAAGGATGTTATGAAGGCTATGAAGCCAATGATCTTCATGATGGCTTTTCTTGCCTTATTCAATCTCTTATTCTTACAGACTGGTTCTGTCGTATGTACTCTAGGACCTGTTAAAATCTATTCTGGAGCCTTAAAACAGACAGCCTATATTCTAATTCGTCTTGTCTTGATTATCTCTATGACAACCCTTCTAACAGCCTGTACAAAGCCATTAGATTTAACACTTGGTCTAGAAAAACTCTTTGGCCCACTCAAGAAGGTTGGTTTTCCCACTCATGAAATCGCAATGATGATTTCTATCGCTTTACGTTTCATTCCTACACTATTAGAAGAAACACAAAGAATCATGAAAGCACAGGCCTCTAGAGGTGTTGATTTCCAGGAAGGTACATTTAAAGAAAAGGTATCAGCCATTGTCTCTTTAATTATTCCATTATTCATCTCTGCCTTTATGCGTGCAGATGATCTCGCAAACGCTATGGAAAGTAGAAACTATAACCCAGAAGCAACAAGAACACGTTACCATCAGGTAAAGTGGAATATAGGTGATACCCTTTCTCTTGTTTTCTCACTTGTTGTTATTTCAAGTGTTGTAGCTTTGAGCTTTATACTATGAGAATAAAATGTATTGTGACTTATGATGGCACGCATTTCTATGGCTGGCAGATTCAGCCAGATAAACGTACAGTACAGGAAGAAATACAAAAAGCCATTTATAAGATCACTCATGAAGAAGTCACAATTCATTCATCAGGAAGAACAGATGCAGGTGTCCATGCTGTAGGACAGGTATTCCATTTTGATATCAATAAAGAAATACCAGAAAAACAATGGATCCGTGCTTTAAACAATTTCCTCCCTGATGACATCTATATCAAGGATTCATTCATAGTTGATGAATCTTTTCATGCACGCTATAGTGCCAAAAAGAAAGAATATCGTTATCTTGTTTCTACAAAAACTTATAACCCAATAGAGAGACTCTATGTCTATCAGCACAATCGCCCATTAGATATAGAGGCTATGAGGGAGTGTGCAAAGATTTTTCTAGGAGAACATGACTTTGCCTCATTTTGTGTCTTTAATGGTTTAGGAGATACAATCCGTGTTATAGAAACAATTGATATACAAGAAGAAGATGGTATTGTTACAATGAGATTTGTAGGCAATGGATTCCGTCGCTATATGGTCCGTTTAATCTCTGGGGCACTTATTCAAGTAGGATCCCATTGGCGTACAAAAGAATTTGTAGAAGACTTGCTTAACTCTAAAGGAAAGAAAAAATGTTTATTCAAGGCAAAGCCAGAAGGCCTTTATTTACAGGAAGTTTATTATGAAGAAAATGATTAACTATCATACTCATACATATCGCTGTGGACATGCATTCGGTAATGAATATGAAATGGTAGAAGCAGCATTGCATGAAGGCTATCAGGAATTAGGTATGAGCTGTCATATCGCTTTACCTCATTACCGTTCTCATCTTCTTCATTCACTGACTTCTATTCGTTCTATTCAAGGTCTTAAATCATGTATAGGCGCTTTTTTAAGAAATGGTCCTAAGATGCGTATGCCTTATGATGAAAAAGAAGATTATCTATATGCGCTTAACAACTGTCAGAAGCATTTCCACTATATCAAGATATATAAGGGATTTGAGGCAGAATTCTTTGAAGACTACCTAGATTACTATCAGAACTTATTAAGCTCTGGAGAAGTCGATTATTTGATTCTAGGACATCATTTCCATAAACATAGCATCCATGACTGTTACTATGGTAGAAAGAATCTTACAAAAAAAGATTTACTTAATTATGTAGAAGAATTAGAAAAAGCCATGGATACAGGACTATTCACTTACATAGCCCATCCTGATCTCTTTTTAATGGGATATGGAAAAATAGACGATGTCAGCAAAGAAGTCATCTTACGTATATGTAAGAAGGCAAAAGCCACAAACACCCCTCTAGAACTTAATGCAGGAGGCGTACGTAAGGGTAAAGTGAAGATGAATGGGAAGGATGTTTATCCTTATGCTAATGCCTATTTCTTTCAGATTGCCTCTATGATAGGCAATGATATTATTCTCGGATTAGATGCTCATTCACCAGATCAGCTCAGTCATGAGATGTATCATTATCTAGAAAAATTAGCCGAAGAATATCATCTTCACGTTCTTGATCACATTGAATTCAAGAAAGGAAAACAATAGAAAAATTCAAGAGAATTTTTCTTTTAATCATTGACAAAAGTGCGTGTGTTGCTATAATAAGATTGTTCTGTTCAAGGGGTATTGCACCTTGATACAAGAATGCATGAGTTTGTTTGTTCAGGAAACAGTCTGACCCTTATCAACGGACATTACGTTTCCCTGGATAAAATCATTTTAAAAAGACCCCGGTAAGGTTATTTTAAAAGGAGAAAAAAGAATGAGACAAACAACAATGGCTAAAGAAGCCACAATTGAAAGAAAATGGTATGTTGTAGATGCAACTGGTCTTACATTAGGTCGTTTAGCATCTCAGGTTGCTACAGTATTAAGAGGTAAAAACAAGCCTACTTATACTCCACATGTAGATACTGGTGACTATGTAGTTATCATTAATGCAGAAAAAGTAGTAATGACAGGTAAGAAGTTAGACAAGGTGAAGTACTATCACCATTCTGGATTCTTAGGTGGTTTAAAAGTTAAAACTGCTAGACAGTTCCAGGAACAGAATCCAACTGGATTCGTAGAAACTGCCATCAAAGGTATGCTTCCACACAACACTCTTGGCAGACAGCAGGCTAAGAAATTATTTGTTTATGCTGGTAGTGAACATCCACATGCTGCTCAGAAACCAGTAGAATTAAAGTTAAAGTAGGAGGAAGAATAAATGGCAAACGTACAGTACAGAGGAACAGGTCGTAGAAAATCTTCAGTAGCTCGTGTTATCTTAACACCAGGTACTGGTAAATGCGAAATCAACGGTAAGGCTGCTAAGGAATACCTTCCTTCAGACGTATTATTAATGATCGTTGACCAGCCATTAGAATTAACTGGTACAAAGGATAAGTTCGATGTAAAAGTTAACGTTAATGGTGGAGGTATCTCAGGTCAGGCTGGTGCTATCCGTCATGGTATCGCAAGAGCTTTACTTGAAGCTGGTTCTGATTACAGACCAACATTAAAGGCAGCTGGCTTATTAACTCGTGATTCAAGAGTTAAAGAACGTAAGAAATACGGTCTTAAAAAAGCAAGACGTGCTCCACAGTTCTCTAAACGATAATATTATTTATCACTTATTACAAGAGACATTCAAGAACTCCCTTTTGGGAGTTTTTGTTTTACCTTAAAATAGAGTTTTGAACTTTGCTAGACACTGTCTAACAAAACATATTAAATGTTTCTCAGATAAAAAGGTAGTTTACATCTCTTTCCTAAATCGCTACAATAGAGAATCGAGGTATTCACCTCTTATATCTTATGTAAAGGAAAAGGGAAAATGGGGATTTATTTCATTGTATGTCCGTTAGTATTTCTAGCGGGCTTTGTAGATTCAATTGCAGGTGGGGGAGGTCTGATTTCACTTCCAGCCTATATGTTTGCAGGAATACCAGTACACGCTGCAATTGCGACAAATAAGCTATCATCTTCAACAGGCACTGTTGTATCGACTGCAAGACTTATTAAGAATAAGAAAGTAGATTGGGGATTTGTACCAGGAACAGTCATTGGCGCACTCATTGGTTCTGTCGCAGGCGCAAATCTTACACTCATTATGAGTGATTATATTCTAAAGATGGTATTAGTTGTTCTTTTACCAGTTGTCGCAATCTGTGTATTAAAAGATAAGAATATGGATGTAGAAGTTCCAGTGGGAATGACAAAGACTAAACAATATTTGATTGCGATTGTATGCTCATTTGTGATTGGCTGCTATGATGGATTCTATGGTCCAGGAACAGGTACATTCTTATTACTTGTATTTACTAAGTTTGCGAAGATGCCAATAGACAAGGCGACAGGAAATGTAAAGGTAGTAAATCTATCTTCAAACATTTCAGCATTAGTTACATTTATCTTAGCAGGTAAGATTCTATGGGGATTAGGACTTGCTGCTTCATGCTTTAGTATTGCAGGACATTATGTAGGTGCTGGAATGGTTGTGAATAACGGTTCTAAAATTATTAAACCATTAATTCCAATTGTATTAGTATTATTAATGATTAAAGTTGTATCAGGAATATAGTATTAAAAGGACTGAACCCAATAATGGATTCAGTCCTTAATATATGTTTTCTTATTGAGCATTCTTTACTTTAAAAGAAAAACACTTAAATGCAAGATTACAGTTCATCAAGGATAGGCAGCACTTTGGTAGGAAGCCAACCAACAGACAGAAGGCAAAAACAATTATGACAAACGTCATTCCTTAAAAGAGAAACAGACCAAACGTGACATTGCACGTTCTATGAAACAATATTAATCTATCTTATAACACGCATCTTCTATTCTGAAGATATGTGTTGTATAATTAAATTATCAGAAAATAATTACACTCAGAAAGGAGCATTATTATGATACTTGATAACATGAAATTTACAGACAAAGAGTCTCTGACTTTTGTGCCCATCAAATTGATTAACACATTCTGTCATTTTTTAGATGTGGAACATCCAGATGTTGACTTTAAATGCATCAAAGCTAAAGACATCCAGCGTAACCCTGAACTTCGTA
>NZ_UQGV01000015.1 GCF_900540665.1 uncultured Catenibacterium sp.
AGACCCCCAAATATTTAGAGCGAAGGTCTGACCCCCACAAAAATTAAAGACCCAATAGATGTCCTTACATAGTACGGACATCTTTTTTTGCATAAAAAAAAGAACCTGTAGAACAGGTTCTTGCGTCTTATTTAAGACCGTATTTCTTATTGAATTTTTCAACTCTACCATCAGCACTCGCAAATCTCTGTTTACCAGTGTAGAATGGATGACAGTTTGAACAAGTATCCACACGGATTTCATCTAAAACTGAACCAGTTTCGAATTCGTTACCACATGATGTGCAGATTACTTTAACTTTTTTGTAATTTGGATGAATTCCAGCTCTCATTGTCTTATCTCCTTCCGCCTTGAAATATTTGCTACTTCAAAGTAAGTTGCTAGTGTATTGTACATCATTTTTTACTGAAATACAATAGCTTTTTTAAAATTTATTTCTTAGTAATATAACCTAATTTTGTTAACATTTCAGCACTTTCAACAGCACCACCTGCAGCACCTCTTAAAGTGTTGTGAGATAAACCTACAAACTTATAATCGAAGATGTTATCTTCTCTAAGTCTACCAATAGAAACTCCCATACCATCTTCATAGTCTACATCTAATGTGACCTGTGGACGGTTTTCTTCTTCCATGTATCTGATGAACTGTTCAGGTGCATGTGGAAGCTTAAACTCCTGTGGCTGACCCTTGAAGTTATTTAAACGATCAATTAATTCTTCCTTAGTAGGTTTCTTATTAAAACTAATTGAAACAGTTGCTGTATGACCATTTAATACTGGTACACGAATACACTGTGCACTAATAATAGGTCCTTCAGCTTTAACGATTTCACCATTTTCAATATGACCAAATACTTTTAATGGTTCCTGTTCAGACTTTTCTTCTTCCCCACTGATTAAAGGAATGATGTTTCCTACCATTTCTGGCCATTCCTTGAAAGTCTTCCCAGCACCAGAAATAGCCTGGTATGTACTTACAACAACCTTTGTTGGTTCAAATTCCTTCCATGCTGCTAAGCAAGGTGTATAAGACTGGATTGAACAGTTAGGCTTTACTGCGATAAAACCTTTCTTAGTTCCAAGTCTCTTTCTCTGATCTTCAATGACAGCATAATGTTCTGGGTTGATTTCTGGAATAACCATAGGAACATCAGGTGTCCATCTATGTGCACTGTTATTTGAAACAACAGGTGTTTCTGTCTTTGCATATGCTTCTTCAATCGCTTTGATTTCATCTTTACTCATATTAACTGCTGAGAATACAAAATCAACTTCTTTCGCAATATCTTCAACATCCGCAACATCTTTAACGACAATGTTCTTGACTGCTTCAGGAATAGGTGTATCCATCTTCCATCTGCCTTTTACTGCTTCTTCATAAGTCTTTCCCGCACTAGACTTACTAGCCGCAAGTGTAGTCACTTCAAACCATGGATGATTATCTAGAAGAGTATTAAATCTCTGTCCAACCATACCAGTCGCACCTAAAATACCAACTTTTAACTTGTCACTCATAGCTTCTCCTCCTATCAACATTAATCGTCAATCATATAACGAGTAATGTGTGCTCCTAATGTGATGAGCTTGTGGTCTATATTATCATAACCACGGTCAATATGGTAGACATTTGTAATTTCCGTTTTACCTTCTGCCATTAAACCAGCTACCACAAGGGCAGCACCACAACGTAGATCTGTAGCCATTACTCTTGCACCATGTAGAGGTGTTTTGCCTTTAATATAAGCACATGCTTCACCTAATTCGATATCTGCTCCCATCTTATTAAGCTGAGCACAATGCTTAAATCTTTCTTTATAAATAGTTTCAGATACTTTAGATTGTCCATTACCTTGTGTTAATAGAGTAGTTAGAGGCTGCTGCAAGTCAGTCGCAAATCCTGGATAGATCTGTGTCTGTACTTCAACAGGCTTTAAGTTACCATCATTACCATATACAACAATGCTATCGCCAATCTTTTCCATCTTAACGCCCATTTCCTTTAATTTAGAAATAAGTGCATCTAGATGCTGTGGAATAACATTCTGAATAACCATCTTTTCACCAATTGCAGCTGCAATAATCAAGAAAGTACCTGCTTCAATACGATCAGGAATAATTTCATGATATGCACCATGCATATGTTCTACACCATCAATAGTAATAGTATCTGTACCAACACCACGGATTTTAGCTCCCATCTTTGTAAGAAGGTTGGCTACATCAATGATTTCTGGTTCCTTCGCTGCATTTTCAATAATAGTACGGCCTTTAGCCTTTACTGCAGCTAATAGAATATTGATAGTTGCACCTACAGAAGCAAAATCTAGATAGATTTCAGTTCCAATAAGTTCATCAGCCTTTAAATGATATGTTCCTGTTTCTTCATCATAATTAATTTCAGCACCTAATGCCTCAAAACCTTTTAAATGAAGATCAATAGGACGAGGTCCTAAATAACATCCTCCAGGCATTCTAATAGTTACTTCTTTATATTTACCAAGTAATGCACCCATAAAATAATAAGACGCTCTTAATTTATCAACTGCACTACTTACAAGTGGTATATTTTTCATATTTCTAGGATCTACACCGATTTCACCTACGGATTTATCCCTTTCAACAACACAATTCAATTCTTCTAATAATACGGTTAACGCATCAACATCTGAGATTTCTGGTACGTTATATATTTCTACTGGTTCATCTGAGAGAACAATAGAAGGGATTAGTGCTACAGTCGCATTCTTCGCACCTGAGATAGTGACTGTACCGTTAAGTTTATGTCCGCCTTCGATAGCAATTACTTCTTCAGCCATTTTTATACAATCCTTTCGTTAAGGTTATTTAAAGTTTATATATATTAAAAAAACAATTAAGTTAAAAGTTAAAAAGTTTAAGTCAAAATATTGGATTTTATCTCGACGAATTCATTATATAGTATTTCTCTGAAAATCACAAAGAAAACAGAAAGTAAATGTCCCTTTTTAATAAAAGAATATTTTACTTTTAAAAAAAACATGATATACTATGCACACATGGTCCGTTGGTGAAGTGGTCAACACACTTGGTTCTCATCCAAGCATTCAGGGGTTCGAACCCCCTACGGACTACCATTTTTTTATGCGAATAAAAAAAAGAAAGCCAGGCTTTCTTTTTAAAATGTTTATTTGTATAAAAAAAATGGCTGGGGTAACTGGATTCGAACCAGTGAAATGGCAGATTCAGAGTCTGCTGCCTTACCGCTTGGCTATACCCCAACAGCAATTTATATTATACATATATTTTAGGAGATGTAAAGAGAAAAATGACAAAAATTCGTACAAGATTTGCTCCAAGCCCTACAGGGTACATGCATATCGGTAATTTAAGAACAGCTTTATACTGTTATTTGATCGCTAAACATCAGGGCGGCGACTTTATTTTAAGAATCGAAGATACTGACCAGAACCGTGAAGTTGAAGGTGCGACTCAGTTAATTTATGATATTTTAACTGAAACTGGTCTTAACTGGGATGAAGGACCAGATAAGCCTGGAGATTGTGGACCTTATATCCAGTCTGAAAGACTTCCTATTTATCATGAATATGCTAAGAAGCTTATTGAGCTAGGCGGTGCTCATTATTGTTTCTGTGATAAAGATGCTGACAATGATTATGATCCTTGTCGTATGCTTGATCAGGCTGAAATTGATGAAAAGCTTGCAGCAGGTGTTCCTTATGTTATTAGACAGACTATCCCTGATAAGGGTAAAGCTACTTTTGATGATGAAATCTATGGTCATATTGAAGTAGATTGTACTACTTTAAATGATTCTATCTTAATTAAGAGTGATGGATTCCCTACTTATAACTTTGCGAACGTTGTAGATGACCATTTAATGGGTATTACTCATGTTGTACGTGGTAATGAATATTTAGCTTCTACACCTAAATATAACCTTCTATATGATGCATATGGATGGGATAGACCTACTTACATCCATTTACCACCAGTAATGAAAGATGAACATGCTAAGTTATCTAAGAGAAACGGTGATGCATCTTATCAGGATTTAACAAAACAGGGTTATTTAAAAGATGCCATCCTTAACTACATTGCATTACTTGGATGGTCTCCAGCTGATGAAGAAATCCTTTCATTAGATGATTTAATTGAACAGTTCAACATTGAACATATCTCTAAAGCCCCAGCAATCTTTGATATTGATAAGTTAAAATGGATGAACGGTGTTTATTTAAGAAACATGTCATTAGAAGAATTCCACAAAGTGGCTTCTCCTTACTATGACTTCATCACTATTCCTGTAAATACATTAGAAATCTCTAAAGCATTACAGCCACGTGTTGAAAGATTAGCTGACATTCCAGAATTAATGGACTTCGTCAATGAAACATTACCTTTTGATGCAACTATCTATAAACATAAGAAGATGAAGACTAATCCTGAAAACTCTTTAGAAGCATTAGAATTATCTTTACCAGAACTTGAAAAGTGGGAAGATTATGATGATGACGAAGGATTAATGAACATGATGATGGATATCGCTAAGAGCCATGAACTAAAGAATGGACGTATTATGTGGCCTATCCGTGTTGCATTATCAAATAAAGCATTTACTCCTGGTGGTGCTGTAGAAATCGCTCATATTCTTGGTAAAGAAGAAACTTTAAGAAGAATTAGAGTTGCGATTGAAGATTTAAAGAAATCAGTTGCTGAATCAGCAGAATAAAATAAGAGGCTCATATTGAGCCTCTTTTAGTATACTTTCTTATAGTTTGCAAGTGCACCGATTAGGTTAGAATCATTATTGTATTTACATTGTACTAACTTAACTTGTGGAATAGGCACAGGCATCTTCTCATAGAGTTCATCTAAAGACTTCTGGATATAAGCCATTAAAATAGGTTGTTTAGAGATTCCTCCACCTATCGCAATACAATCAGGATCGACTGCTGCCTGGATATTAAATAATCCCATCGCAATAGTGTCTGTATAATCCTTTAAGACCTTTAAAGCTCTTGTATCACCGTTATTACAGTATTCAAAGGCTTTTATACCATCAAATGGATCAGTGGCTTCCACAGCCTTCTTAATGCCATTTACAAGTCTTAAGACACTGCCATCCATGCCCCACTTACTATCAAAGCCATTCTTATCTGTCCACTTAGTAGAAAGATAACTGAATTCACTCGCAAAGCCATGACCACCAGTAAAGACACGATCACCAATAGTTATACCGCCACCAATACCAGTACCTAAAATACATACAGCACCAACATCAGTTCCTTTTAAAGAACCAAATGTCACTTCACATTGTGCTGCACATTTAGCATCATTTTCAATCACAACACGTTCTGTTGTGACCTTTTTTATTTCTTCTAGGACATCGACATCCTGATTGTATTCTAATGCTCCTGGTACCTGCATTTTGTGTGTTTTCTTATTATATAATCCTGGTAAACTCATTGCGATACCATCGACATTCTTATACTGTTCATAGATACTCTTAATTACTTCTAAGAAGTTTTCTAATGTATCATGTGGTGTAGGTACACTCCCCTTTTCCAGCATTTCTAATTCATCATTCATTAAGGCGTACTTAATCGCAGTACCCCCTACATCAAATACTAAATATTCCATTTCTGATTCCTCCTAATGAGTATCATAATATAGATTTATAATAAGTCTTATATTATTTCTAATTATGAAACACAAAAAAACAAGGCAGTTACACCTTGATTTTTGATATTAATCCTGGAATAAAGGAGTTGAAAGATAACGGTCACCTGTATCTGGTAGTAAGGCTACAATAGTCTTTCCTTTATTTTCTGGTCTTTTCGCAAGTTCAATCGCAGCATAAACAGCAGCACCTGAAGAAATACCTACTAAGATACCTTCATTATGACCTACTTCTTTACCAGTCGCAAACGCATCTTCATTAGTTACACGGATGATTTCATCATATACCTTTGTATCTAAGACATCAGGTACGAAACCTGCACCGATACCCTGAATCTTATGCGCACCACCCTGTCCAGTAGATAGTACTGGAGATGAATCTGGTTCTACTGCAACTACTTTTACGTCTGGTTTCTTATCTTTTAAGTACTGTCCAACACCAGTCACTGTTCCACCAGTACCTACACCAGCGACAAAGTAATCGACCTGACCATCTAAGTCTTCAAAGATTTCTGGTCCTGTTGTTAAATAGTGGGCCTGTGGGTTAGCTGGGTTAACGAACTGTCCTGGAATATAGCTATTTTCAATTCCTTCTGCAAGTTCATTTGCTTTCGCAATAGCACCCTTCATACCCTTGCTTCCATCTGTTAAGACAAGTTCAGCACCATATGCTTTCATTAATGTACGTCTTTCTACAGACATTGTTTCTGGCATAACAATAATAATACGATAACCTCTTGCAGCTGCAACAGAAGCTAAACCAATACCTGTATTACCTGAAGTAGGTTCAATCAAGACAGTATCTTTATTGATTTTTCCTGCTTTTTCTGCTTCATCAAGCATATTCTTCGCAATTCTATCTTTAACACTTCCTGCGGGATTGAAGTATTCGACCTTTGCGATTATCTTTGCTTCTAGATTATATTTCTTTTCTAAATGTGTTAATTCTAATAATGGTGTATGGCCAATTAACTGGTCAGCACTAGTGTATACCTTACTCATGTTAATTCTCCTCCGAATTTGTTATTTTACTGCAGCAAAAGCCTGATCTAAGTCTGCAATAATATCATCAATATGTTCAGTACCAATAGATAATCTAATAGAATTCTGCTGGATACCTACCTGTTTTAATTCTTCTTCATTCATTTCTGCGTGTGTAGTAGAAGCTGGATGAATAACTAAAGATTTCACATCTGCAACGTTTGCAAGTAATGAGAATAACTGTAAGTTATCAATGAAATCTTTTGCTTTTCTTGCATCACCCTTGATGTTGAATGTAAAGATTGATCCACCACCGTTAGGGAAATACTTCTTATATAATGCCTGCTGAGATGGATCTGCAGATACTGAAGGATGTGATACAGATTCAACCTGTGGATGGTTATTTAAGTATTCTACAACCTTTAATGTATTTTCTACCTGTCTTTCTACACGTAACGAAAGTGTTTCTAGACCCTGTAAGAAGATCCAAGCATGAATTGGTGAAAGAGTGGCACCCATGTCTCTTAATAAAATAGCTCTAATTCTTGTAATATAAGCAGCGGCTCCTACATCTTTCGCAAAGCTTACACCATGATAAGATGGGTTTGGCTCAACAAGCTGTGGGAATTTATCTGCATGTGCCGCCCAGTCAAACTTACCTGCATCAACGATGACACCACCAATAGTAGTACCATGGCCACCAATGAACTTAGTTGCTGAATGAATAACAACATCAG
Organism: uncultured Catenibacterium sp.; assembly: GCF_900540665.1. Classification (GTDB taxonomy): domain Bacteria; phylum Bacillota_I; class Bacilli_A; order Erysipelotrichales; family Coprobacillaceae; genus Catenibacterium. Next base: position 7,400 of record NZ_UQGV01000015.1, read on the forward strand.
CACCATATTCAATTGGTCTAATTAAGTAAGGTGTGCCAAATGTGTTATCAATAACTAATGGTAAACCATGTTTATGTGCAATCTTCGCAATTGCTTCGATGTCTACAACATCTGAATTAGGGTTACCTAAAGTTTCAATATAAACAAGTTTTGTATTTTCCTGAATAGCATCTTCAAATTCCTGTGGATTTAATGCATCTACAAATGTAGTAGTAATACCATAATCAGTAAATGTATGTTTGAATAAGTTGAATGTTCCACCATAGATGTTTTCTGCAGATACAATATGGTCACCTGCAGCCACTAAGTTTTGTACTGCATATGTCACTGCAGCTGCACCAGAACCTACTGCTAAGGCGGCTACACCACCTTCTAAAGTCGCAATTCTTTTTTCAAATACATCTTCAGTTGGGTTTGTTAGACGGCCATAGATATTACCAGCATCCTGTAATGCGAATCTAGCTGCTGCATGATCTGAGTTATGAAAAACGTAAGATGAAGTCTGATAAATAGGTACTGCACGAGCGTCAGTTACTGGATCAGCTTCTTCCTGTCCTACGTGTAATGCGAGTGTTTCGAAATGATAGTTTTTATTAGACATGTATGTTTCCTCCTTAACCCTATTTGTTTGATAGGTTAATGGGATTATAGCAGTGATAAACCTACTCGTCAACTATATTTATAATATTTTTTGCATATATTTCGTATTTTCTAAATTATTTCAATTATATTTATGATTATATGACATAATCATCACCATTTGAAGAAGCAGGCACTAAATCACTTAAAGAAACACCTTCTAAATAGTCTGTAATCACTTTATGTAAACCAGTCCACATAGATAATGTATTACAATAAGATGCTCTTTCACATGTATTACATTCATCTGCTAAACATGATACAGGAGCTAATGTTCCTTCAGTAATCTTAAGAATAGAAGCAACACTATAGTCTTCTGGAGCATGTGTTAAACGGTATCCCCCACCTTTACCTCTTAAACCTTCTACAAAGTGTTCTTTAGATAAAGATTTAATAATAATTTCTAGATACTTTTCAGAAATATCCTGTCTTGCCGCTATTTCTTTTAATGGTATATATTTAGAACGATCATGCTGTGCTAAATCAATCATGACACGTAAAGCATAACGTCCTTTAGTTGATATCATCATAATCTATTCCTCCTTTTATATATACCTAGTATACTAGGGGGTTATAGGGTAAGTCAAGAATACAATAGAATTAAACATTGATGTAACAAATAGTTGATGTTAGAATTTTAAATGGTGAAAGAATATGAGTAGAAAAAATAATTTATTTAAACTAGATTTGTTAGTATTAGCCGTTCTTTATCATGGAGATTGTTATGGTTACGAAATATCAAATCAGATTAGAGAAAAAAGCAATCAAGTCATTGATTTAAAAGATGGCGTTTTATATCCGATATTATATAAATTAATGGAAGGGGAGTATATCTCTTCTTCTGAGAAACAGGTAGGAAGAAAGATACGAGTCTATTATCATTTACTTCCAAAAGGAAGTGATCTTCTACTTGAAATGATGAAAGAATATCATGATATGGTTAAGAGTATCGATTATATATTGGAGGGAATTGACGATGAGTAAACCATTAAAGAAATATAAGAAAGAATTAAAATCTTTGTTTAATAACGTACCAAAAGAAAAAAGGTCTGTATATGACCATATATGTAAAACTATTGATGAGTATCCTAATGTAGATACAATGAGCTATGATGACTTAGTTGAACAGTTTGGAGAACCTGAAAATATTTATTATCAGTATATTGATGATAATGATTTGTATTCACCTGTGCAAAAGCATAAGAGAAGTTACAAGAAAGTGTTTATAACTGTTTTAGTATTAATATTGGTTGCATTTGTAGTAGAGTTTATATCTATTGCATATGAAGCAAGAAAAAGTTTTATAGATAGAGAAGTGATTGAAATCACATATGATGATTAGTCAATATTTGAAAGAGAATCAGTTAAGGGCTGATTTATATACAATAGCAATAGTGCAACACATATCAATTCTGATATAAAAGCTACTTGTCCTAGCCTCTATGGAAAATCACTAATAGATCATCATATAAATCTTTGAAAAAAGCTATTGCATCAGCAACGGAAAGTTACCTTAGTTATCATTAAGATAATTCACCGCAAAATCAAATCATTTAAGTCAAGGGACGAAAAAAAAACGTCCCTTTTAATTTTATAGATAACTACCGTACTCCATAACAGAACATAACATTTATTATTTGATCCATATATCTAAATTAAAAAATACTTATTCTATAATAACCAAAAAAATCATCCTTACACATAAATTCACTATCATATTTATCTATACTTTCTATTTACTTATTTTATATATGGTGTATAATATTTTTGTAAGTACTTACATAATATAAGTAGATTAAATCATGAGCAAATTCTATTATCAATTCTATCTTCTAATATTTTTGTTTTTACTTATGCTTCTTTAAATGCATTCAACAACAATACTACTAATCAGGAGAACGTATATGAAAGATTTTTTTAGTAATCTAAAAACAGTTATCATGTTTTACATTTTAGGGATGATTATTTCATTCCTGCTCTATTTCGCATTTGTATTCTTTGCAGGAGATGCAGGACCACTTGTAGGTATCTCTATAGTAGCTTATAATATTACAAATAGCTTATTCATCATGTATATAACTGCCTTATTACTCACAAATAACAAGAAATAATCTCTATAACTACTTTGATGGATTCAATTAATCCAAGTGATCTATTTTTATGCTATTAGGGGGATATGTTTTAAACATACCTCTCTTATTATAGTAGTCATGTATGATGTAATACTTTTATGTCGCTATCATCCACCATTACTGATAATTCATAATTGCTTGTTATATATATGATGTATAATGATTAATGTAAAAGGATGCATTAAATAGTGATCAACAGTTGTATAAGTTATATGTTACAACAAAGAAAGGATGAGATATAACTAGAAACATTACATACACAAGTACAACATCTTTGGAATTACTTTAATAATAACCTGTGAATTTTTGTATATTATAATAAACTCAAATACAAGGAGACCCTATGAAATCAAAAAAGATTATTGTAAGTATTGTTGTTTGTTTAGTAATTGCAGTTATTGCAGTATTTGTAGTACCTAGTTCTAGTTCTTATTTATCAGAAGTTACTGTAAGTGGAGAAAAGAAGAAAGGTTATTCTTTCTTTAAATCAACTTCTATATCTAATAAGTTAAAAGATGTTGATTTTATTGATCACTTACCTAATGGTATACAGAAGTATGATGAAACTAAAACACGTTATGGTTCACCTTCTTATACTGTTGTAATAAAGAATGATGCATATCGTTTCTATAGATTATCAAATGAATCAGATGTACTTGTGACTAAATCAAATAAGAGTGATGAATCTCAAATAAAAGAATATGCGAAAATGAATAAAAATAATTATAAGAAACTTTCATCCTCAACACATTATACTGATTATGATCAATTAGATTACTGGAACTAACTTTTATTCCTACCACATTTGTGGTAGGAATCTTTTTATATGAACGTAAAAAAAAGAGAAGCCTAAGCTTCTCTCTTACATAAATTATTCAGCAGCTTTACCGATGCAGCCAAATACTTCCATTCTGTCTTTTACGCAGTCTCTGATAGCCTGAGCACCTGGAGCAAGTAATTTACGAGGGTCATAACCTTTACCCTGCTGATCCTTACCTTCTTCAATGTACTTTCTAGTAGCTTTCTGGAAGTATAACTGACATTCAGTGTTAACGTTGATCTTAGATACACCTAAGCCAATTGCTTTCTTAACCTGTTCATCAGGAATTCCTGAACCACCATGAAGAACTAATGGTAAGATACCAGTTTCTTTCTGGATAGCATCTAATGCTTCGAACTGTAAACCAGCCCAGTTTGCAGGATATACACCATGGATATTACCGATACCAGCAGCTAAGAAGTCAACACCTAAATCAGCAATCATCTTACATTCTTTAGGATCTGCTACTTCACCCATACCAATAACGCCATCTTCTTCTCCACCGATTGAACCTACTTCAGCTTCGATAGATACACCTTTAGCATGGCATAATTCTACTAATTCCTTAGTCTTTTCGATGTTTTCTTCGATTGAATAATGAGAACCATCGAACATGATTGAAGTGAATCCAGCTTCTAATGCAGCCTTAGCACCTTCATATGAACCATGGTCTAAGTGTAATGCTACTGGTACAGTGATATTTAAAGATTCTACCATTGCTTTAACCATAGCAGCTACAGTTTTGAAACCTGTCATATATTTTGCAGCACCTTCAGATACACCTAAGATTACTGGTGCATTTAATTCCTGTGCTTCTAAAAGAATAGACTTTGTCCATTCAAGGTTATTGATGTTGAACTGTCCAACACCATAATGGCCTGCTTTAGCCTTTTTTAACATTTCTGTTGCGGAAACTAATCCCATAATATTATCTCTCCTTTTCTTTTATACTTCCATAATACTCTTTTTTCTTGTCTATTACTAGAAAAATCAAAAGATGTAAACGTTTTTATTTTACTTTATTTTCTTTTTCATTTAAGAGGCTAAAAAAGCCTTCTATTTCTAGCTTTGTATAATAAGCAGGATTATCATCAAGTATCTCTTTTAACTGCTTCTGATAGTCTTTCTGATAACCAATACGCTTATTTAATAAGCGTATTGCAAGTGTCTGTTGGTAGGCTATATCTGTATGAAGAAACTTCTTTAATTGTAGATTGGTGTACTCATAAGCATATTCCAAAGTCAGATCATCAATATAGCCCTGTAGTCTTAAACTATGCAGATCTTTCATCCAATGCCTTCTTTAACTGTAAACATGCTTTTTCTAAAGTACTTCTTGGACATGCTAAGTTAAATCTTTCAAAACCTGATCCTTCTTCACCAAACACATAACCTTCATCTAACCAAAGATGTGCTTTATTTAACATGAAGTCTTCCTGTTTTTCATTACTCATACCAAGTGTTCTCATATCCACCCAGGCAAGATATAAGCCTTGTGGATCAATTAAAGACATACCAGGACATTCAGTTTTAAGGAAGTGATCAAGATAATCCATATTACCTTTAATATAATCTAGAAGCTGATCAACCCAGTCATCGCCCTTAGTATAAGCGACTGTTGTCGCAATAAAGCCGAATATTGTAGGATCAGAAATAGAATGACTCATCTTCACTTTCTTGAATTGATTTCTTAGTTTTTCATCCGCAATAATAGCTGCAGAAGTCTGAAGTGCCGCTAAGTTGAATGTCTTAGACGCTGCAGTTAATACAATTGAAAAGTTCTTATATTCAGAATCCACTTCATAGAATGCGATATGCTTATGAGGTGTATAGACAAAGTCCATATGGATTTCATCCGATACTACAAAAACGTTATGTTTTTTACAGATATCTCCAATTGTTTTTAGTTCTTCTTTAGTCCATACTTTACCCACTGGATTATGTGGATTACAGAAGATCATCATTTTGACGTTTTCTTCTATAATCTTAGTTTCAAATGCTTTGTAATCAAGTGTATATTGGTTATCTTTTAAATCAAGAGGCATTCTTACAATACGTCTGCCATTGTTTTTAATAGCACGATAGAATGGATAATAAACTGGTGTAAGTACCAATACACTCTCCTCTTTTTGAGTATAAGCTTCTACTGCAAGATGAAAGGCAGTGACAACACCCGGTGTAGGCACAATCCAGTCTTTTTCAACATAGAAATCATGTCTACGTTTCATCCATCCTACAACACTTTCTAAGTATTCTTCCGGGATTGTACTATAACCATAAATACCATCTAATGCATGTTTTGAGAGTGCTTCTGGAATATCTGGTAATGTTTTGAAATCCATATCTGCAACCCACATAGGAATCATATCAGGATCATCTGTATGACCTGCATCATATTTTGCACAGTTTGTATGATGTCTATCATAGACTGTATCAAAATCATATTTCATCGTAGTACCTCCTGTTTATTAAATGCAGCCTGTGAGAAGTGGAATAAACCAATACCGACAGACTGTGCCAAGTTAAGTGAATCAATCGCATTCGTATGAGGAATAAAGACACTTTGTCCATATGTCATATAAATATCATCTAATCCAGATGATTCATTTCCAAAAATCAGTGAATGAGGTGTCACAGGTTTCACCTGATGAATATTCTTAGCACCTTTCAACATAAATGGATAACATTGATGATCACCAAACTCTTTAAGATACTCATCAATACTTTCATAATAATGAATACGTAAAGAAAATAATGCACCCATAGAAGAACGGACAACATGAGGATTAAAAATATCGACTGCCGGACGAATAATAGCTAAGTCCTGATAACCAAACCCTAACATTGTACGCATAATTGTTCCCATATTACCCATATCCATAGGATTCACTAATACAATATGATTCCCCTTCTGTAAAGGTTCATAGAATGTTTTAAATACCCCAATCGCATAACAATTAGACTTTGGTGAAAGCTTATTAATTGTCGCATCATGCACATCAATAGGAATATGATGTAATGCACATAATTCCTTGATTTTAGGATATCCTCTGTTTTCTTCTATTGAAGAGTGTACAACCACTCTTTTCACAATATCTGGTTTATGTTCTAATAATTCTATTGTAGGAAAGACACCTAATGTATAAGAGGAGTCATCGCCTTTTTTATATAACTTCATATTTTTCTCCTCTATGCATCTTCATTAATATTCTTTATAGTCTGTAATTCATCTTCTGCATTCTTTTTTAATGCTTCAAAGTGTTTAGGATCTTGTTTAGCCCCTTTATCAATGAGTTCTAGTAGTTCACGATATTTTTCTACTACAACCTCCATTAATGATTCTTTTACTTTGTAATCTAATTCATCACGTGCCTGCTGATGAATACGATTTAATGATTTATATTGTTCTCTAAATACAAGGTCATAATCCACCTTTGATTTTCTAGAAAATAGTCCCATAAGTACTCCTCCTTCATCTCATCTATTATACAATAGAACAAAAAAATAGTCACAAATAATGTGACTATTTAGGATTAATTGCCATGACACCCACGAGTGGATGTAGCTGATATGGTTCTTCTAGATATTGTTTTTCTTCTTCACTTAATTCAAGTTCTGTCGCAAGTACAGCTGTATCAACATGCTTAAGCTTAGTTGCTCCTACAACAGGTGCTGCCACTTTAGACATCAGCCAGGACAATGATACTTCACTCATAGAAGCATGATGCTTTGATGCAAGTTCTTCTACACGTTGAATGATTTTTAAATCCAAATCACTTGATGCATCATATTTACCTAACGCATATGTATCTTTTTCAAGTCTTTGTGATGTTTCTCCAGGATGTTTTGCGAGACGTCCTGATGCAAGTGCACTATATGGTGTCATCGCAATACCTTGTTCATCACAATAACGCTTCATTTCTCTTTCTTCTTCTCTAAAAATCAGATTATAGTGCCCCTGTACACTTACAAATCCTTGTAAGCCTCTTTCTTTCGCAATAGTATTGGCCGTTGCAAGTTGATATGCAAAGCAATTAGAAATACCTATTTCTTTGATTTTACCTTCTTTAATGAAGTCATTGAGTATTTCTAATGTTTCTTCAATAGGAGTTTGATAATCCCACATATGCATAATATAGAGATCAATATAATCAGTCTGTAGTCTTCTTAAACTATTATTCAAACACTCAGTGAAATATGTTCTTGAATCAATAGAATCATCACTCTTAGGTGTATACTTAGTCGCAATAATAACATCCTCACGATGTCCATACTCTTTAATAGCACGTCCTAAGTATTCTTCACTTGTTCCTGATTGATAAGCCATCGCTGTATCAAAGAAGTTGATGCCTGATTCTAAAGCATGGAAAATAATCTTTTTAGAGTCTTCATAAGGTAATGTCCAGGAATGCATACCTTGAGATGCATCTCCAAATCCCATACATCCTAAACATATCTGTGAAACTTTTAAAGTGCCTATTAATGTATATTTCATAGTATTCGTCCTCCTGGAACTATCATAATATATACAAGAATAAATAGCGAAAGACAAAAAGGTACTTCTATCCATAAGTAGACAAATAGCGACAATTATCTATATGGAGAATGATTTTTCAATAGATCCTTTAAACCTAAGTAACGCATATGATTGATGTTGTCTACAAGTTCATCTATTGGTTCTTTCATACCATCTAGAATCCATTGAAGGACCATACTATGAGAGGCATTGGTATGGTAGAGTGTCGCAAATTTAAGTTCCTTGGATAATGGTTCTCCTATACAGTGTTCATGCCACTTTAAATCAAATTCTATACAATGATGAAGCATATGCTCCTTTAATGAATTCTGTCCATCTATTAAACAGGCTTGTTCAATGAAAGTTTCATATTTCTTTAAGCTGTTTAATGTCTGAGTGAGTGATGATTTAAAGTCAATAGACATATCTTCATCAAACTCATTCACAATCACTGTGTCATAAACATAGGCAATAAGATCATTCTTATCTAGAAAATGATTATAGAATGTCTGTCTTGAGAGTTCAGTATACTCTAGTAAGTCTCCTATGGTGATCTTAGCTAATGGTTTCTTATTCAAAAGTAAGAGAAGACTATTAGAAAAAGCTTTTTTTATATTCATGTTATCACCCTCAATTATTTTACATCTTTCATATAAAGTATGCTATTATATCATTGCGAATAAGCAATAGAAACGAGGTAAATAAAAATGAGTATACTTGCATGTCCTAAATGTCATGAACCTTTAGAAATTGAAGGTAAAACATGTAAATGCATTAATAACCATTGTTATGATATTGCCCGTCAGGGGTATATGAATCTACTTTTAAATCCTGATAAGGCATCTAATAATCCAGGTGATTCTAAGGAATCATTGATTGCGAGAAAGGCTTATCTTGATAAAGGTTATTATGATCCTATTCTTTTTGAAGTAGTGAATGAAATCAAGAAGAAGGAAGGTCCTTTAAATATACTAGATCTAGGTTGCGGTGAAGGTTATTATACATATCGTATGAAACAGATTCTTGGTGATGAGAATACATATTGTGGTTTAGATATTTCTAAATTAGCTGTAAGAATGGCTACACAGTATGATAAGTCTATTCACTGGATTGTAGGTAATTCTAAGAATATTCCAGTACTTGATCATTCTATGGATGTTATTACCGCAATGTTCACTGTAGTCAATCAGGAAGAACTTGCTAGATGTATTAAAGAGGATGGTTATATTATCCATGTAACTGCCAATAGAGATCATTTAATTGAAATTAAACATTTGATTTATGATGAAGTAAAGACTAAGTCTGATAAGTATATCCGTCTTCCATTTAATGTATTAGAGAGTCATGATTTTAAGAAAACTATTTCTATTAAGAATCGTGAAGATGCATTAAATCTTTTAAAGATGACACCACATTATTATCATATCAAGAAAGAAAAGCGTGATGTTCTTGATACATTAGAAGCACTTGATGTCACTATTGATATTAAAGTGACTGTATATCGTCCATGAGAATAAAGAAACAGGGACAGCATCTTCTTATCACTATTGATGAAGAATATGAAAATCGTCCTTTATCTGATTTGTGGGCAGATCTGCATTTATCACGCAAAACAATTCATTTATTAAAACAGAATAAAGACTATAAAATCAATCATGTATTTAATATGAATCCTATACTTCATACAAATGATGTATTAGATGTTCTTGCTTATGAACATGATGATGAAACATATGCACCTGACTTTCAGGATATAGATATTGTATATGAGGATGATCTGATTCTTGTTGTGAATAAGCCTATTGGGATTGCGGTTTATCCAGATGATCCTCATAAGACAGACAGCTTATCTAATAGAGTGAGTGCTTATTATATGACACAGGGATATGATATTCCTGTTCGTTATATTCATCGTTTAGATAATGATACAAGTGGTTTAGTAGTATTCTGTAAGTGTCATTTAATACAGGCTTATCTAGATCATGCATTGTCTATTAAAGAGATACAAAGAGAATATCTGGCTTATGTAGAGGGTCATATCAAAGAAGGTAAGGAATATAAAATTGAACAGAACTTAGGCAAGGATAGACACAGTCCTTCTAAGATGCGTGTTCATTCTAAGGGTATTCCTGCTGTGACTTATTACCAGTGTCTAGAAAATAAGGAAGATCATGCACTTGTAAGATGTCGTCTAGAGACTGGTAGAAAGCATCAGATCCGTGTTCATATGGCTTCTATTGGTCATCCTATTCTAGGTGATTCCCTTTATAATGAAGGCTCTGATTATCCACGTTTAGCACTTCATGCAGCCTATATCAAGTTTGAAGAACCAATTACTCATCTTGAGATTAATTTATATAGTCCTATGGAATTTTAAAAGGACTGTAACAAATAGATAGTAATCATATTACCAAATGAACTATTATTATTGAAAATCAAGTTAAAAATTAGTAGAATATGATTGCATAGTTGGAGGATATATGTATCCTTTAACAAAGCCATTGAATGTTGATAGCATTCAATGGCTTTGTTTTATTTCCTATCTAATTTCCATCTATAATCGGGATTGTCCTTTATTTTTTGCTGATAATCTTTACGATAATCATTTAAACAAAGTGGATTAGCAGATTCAGCCCATTCACTTGGCTCAGATTCCATTAGTTCATCATCTTCCCATCCGCAAAAAGGGCAAATATCATGAGAATCTGTATCTTCAAATTCATATTTTCCGCATATCGGACAAATATGTGGAGTCATTGTATAATTATCTTCTGTATAATCATATTTTGGATTTTCATCAATTTTTGATTGAAACCATTTTTTATAATCATTTAAAGATAATTCATTCGTCAGATTTGGCACATCAGGATGTTCAATCTGATATAAATCATACTTCCACCCACAATGTGAACAATAATCATCTTCTTTTCCTTCATATTCAGGATCTTCTTTTTCCAAATCTGTATCATCTGAAAAAAAATACTGATGACAAATTGGACACTCCATTGGCTTGAAATTTTTAATTGTCATATTATTTTTTTCCTTTCATTTTCTTTTGATCTTTATAGTATTTATAACCATTAGTCGGTTTATAATAAGTCACAACATATCCATCTTTTGTTATTACTGCATATACATTTCAGCTATGTATGTTGGTCCATTCCACCAGAATTTTGAAAGTTTCACCATATCTTCTCACCCTTTCTTTTCAAGAAATCAGTGATATCATCTAAAACAGCTTCATCACCTTCACAACTAAATATTCCATAACCTATCTCAATATATCCAAGAACATCATATTTTTTAAATATGTGAATAACCTGTTCAACAGGTAACTGCCACTCTTCTGAAGCAAGTCGGATTAACCTCGTTTGCATAAAGGTTATTTCGGTTTCCCTACGCATTATGAATTTTCCTTTAATTAAACGTTACTAACTTCACAATATTCTTATGACTCTTATTAAAGAGTGTAGAAGCACCAACACATACACGCTCACCACATGATGAGAAGATAATAGATGTATCAGATGCTGTTTCTTCATAACCAGTAATACACATCCAATGCCATGTTTCTTCTTCTAATATCTGTGCTTCATGAGTTAAGATCAACATACCAATAGGATGACCCTGATCAATAGCTGTTTTCACAAAATGTACACCCTGTTCAGGGGATTCAGTAATCTTCTGATAAATAGGTTCTACATTCAAACCAATATGTTTCATATACTTCTTGAAGTTCTTCGCAAACTTATAGAAATATGGGAAACCCATAATACCTGGAGTATTGAGTTTAAACATCTTTTTCATTAATTCTAAAAAATCTAGATAAGAGATATCTAGCTTATGTTCATAGAAACAGGCCATATCTGCAGCACAGACACTTGCACATCCTGCACGTCTTGCCCATTCATCAGGAAACCAATCCTGGTCTCCACCATAATATTCTTGATTGTCTTTGTGAAAGATCATGATAGGAAGTTCTTTTTTCATTTTGTATGCTCCTTCATGTGTAATTTTACAATAAAGCAGTTTTCTCCTTCTACATCTCCTTCAATGATATAAGTATCATCAATATGCGTGAGATAGAGTTCAATTGTCTGATGGGCGAGTATTTCTTTTTTATAGTTAATAGAAATAGAATCCATGAAATGATTTTCATAGGCTTCTACAGGTATTAAGTTAGAAGCGATACGTAGATAATGGGTATTGTTTAAGTGTCTATTTGTATCTATATCACTATAAGGTACAGTATATGTACTGATTAATTGTCTATCAGCATGCGTAGATAGTGTTTCTGGCTCTTCTTTGACTAGATCAGGATTATCAGGAAGAGTCAATCCTGCACGCTTAGGAGATGTAATACGACGTCTCTTTAGATCAATAAGAGTCCAGATAGAACGACATTCACCAATACGTCTACCTTCTTTTTCTATATAGTAGAATCGAGGAAAAATCACATTAGAATAATGTCCAATCTCTGTAGTAAGAGTAATTTCATCATCTTCATAAATAGGTTCAGTTAATATAAGTGATTGTTTAGAAACAACATAACCATACTTTCCCTTCATGGATTCTTTATAGAATCCTGATAAAGAACCATCTACAGTTGCTAAACGTGAGAAATAAACAAATATATTTTCATCTCTTAAACGACCTGTATAGTCGCATTGATCGTTCTGTATTGTGTAATGAAGTGTATACATTTTCATTTTCCCCCTTTTTTTATGTATTATACTTCTTCTTTTTCATTTGTCCATACAAATAGGGTATAGCCAAAATGAATAGTTCAATGTATAATTATAAGAAGAATAAAGGAGAGAACAGAATGGATCAGGTTTTAATTATACTTGCATTTCTTGTTGGACTCGTTGGTCTCTACTTTACATATATGATTGTGAATGTAGTTGTAACTATTATTAAATCTAAGAAAAGAGATCATTCATTAAAATTCTGTATGAGTCCTGCAGGTAAGGCTTTTTATAGTGGTCTTACAGTACTTTATTTTGTAGTATTATTTGGTTGTATCGCTTTTATGATTTCAACATACAATGCTCACAAAATGAACTACATTTCAAACGCTTTAAGTGTATGGGCTATTTATTCAATCATCTATTCAATGCAGATTGCGAACCTTGTATTAGTTGGTAGAAAAAATATGCTTGTAGGTCGTCTTCTTATCGATTATCGTAAGATGAAGAAAATCAACTTCAATACAAATAACGAAATCACATTTGTATTCGCACAGAAGAACTTCAGATTCTCTACACGCTGGGTTGATAAACAACTCTTAAGAAAAGCAGTAACAGGAAGAAGCTAATAAAAAAGGATTCCGTGAGGAATCTTTTTTTATTAGTTTGGTTTTTCAAACTGACTATAGTAGAGGTTATGATAGAAACCATTCTTCTTTAATAGTTCTTCATGTTTACCCTGTTCAATGATATGTCCATCATTCATCACAATAATCTGATCTGCTTTTTGAATAGTAGAGAGACGATGAGCTACAATAAAGGTTGTTCTACCAATCATCATTGTATCAAAAGCATCCTGAATCTGTCTTTCTGTACGTGTATCAATTGATGAAGTGGCTTCATCAAGAATCAACATTGGTGGATTCGCTAACATGATTCTTGCGATAGATAAGAGCTGTCTTTGTCCTTGTGATAAGTTACTGCCTTCTTCTGCCAGCATCGCATCATAACCACCTTTTAACTGAATAATGAATTTATGGGCATGGGCTTTTTTAGCTGCTTCGATGATTTCTTCATCTGTCGCATTATTTGAGCCATACGCAATATTATCTCTAATAGTACCTTTAAATAACCATGTATCCTGTAATACCATACCATAGAGACTTCTTAAGTAAGAACGATCCATCGTTTGTGTATTGATACCATCAATAGAGATAGAACCACTTTGAGGGTCATAGAAACGCATTAATAAGTTAATAAGTGTTGTTTTACCACATCCTGTAGGTCCTACAATCGCAATTGTTTCACCTGCATTGACATGAAGGTTAAAATCAGTAATCAATGGTCTTTCAGGTGTATAACTGAAATTCACATGGTTCAAGTCAATAACACCTTGTGGATTATCAATAGTCTCAGGATGTTCTGGTTTTTTAATAGCTGGTTCATCAATGATCTTAAAGACACGCTCAGCACAGGCTAAAGCTGTTTCTAATTCAGTAAATACGTTAGAAATATCGTTAAATGGCTTTGTATACTGATTGGCATAAGTAAGGAATGATGATAAACCACCTACTGTAAGACCTCCACCAATGACACTAAAGGCACCATAGATACATACTGTATCATAGACAATCGCATTCACAAAACGTGTAGAAGGATTCGCAAGTGCACCTAAGAACTGTGATTTAACACCACTCTTAAATAAACGATCATTGATTTCATCAAACTTCTCTTCATTGATTGATTCATGCTGGAATGCTTTGACAACTTTCTGATTACCTACCATTTCTTCTACAAAACCACTCATTTCTCCACGAATAGATAATTGTTCCTGGAAAAACTTGAATGTATATTTCGCAATAAGTGTTGCGACAATTAAAGAAAGTGGTGTTAATACAATCACAATCAAAGCCAGCTTGACATTCACATATAACATAAAACCAATCGTACCGATGATTGTCGCAATACCACCAAAGAGGTTCGTAAAGCCCTGTAATAAACCATCTGAAATCTGATCAATATCCGCAATCATACGGCTCATCATATCACCATGTGTATGAGAATCAATATAAGAAAGAGGTAAAATCTGGTATTGTTTAAAGAGTTCTGTTCTTAAGTCTCTTGTGATTTCATAAGTCATCTTATTAGATGCTCTGACTAAGAGATAGTTGAATAATGCAGTCATCAAAACAGAAAAAGCGATATAGAAGATCTTTTGACTTAGCCCCTGGAAGAAAACCTGATGATAGCCAATCATCTGGTCAATGGCTTTCCCAATAAGAATTGGTGTCAAAAGAGTGAATATAATGTTAATTGTAGAAAATAATAATGCACCTACAAGATAGATACGATAAGGACGACAGAATGCCATAAGTCTTTTTAAAGTACTTTTATTCTTCATTATTCTGTCCTCCTTCCATCTGTGACATGACGATTTCCTGATATACATCACATGTATTCATAAGCATATCATGAGTACCCTGTCCTACAACTTCACCATGACTTAATACCACAATTGAATCCGCATGCATTAAAGCACTCACTCTTTGAGAGACAATAATAACTGTCATATTAAGCGTGCTTAAGGCTTTTCTAAGTTTTGCATCTGTCGCAAAATCTAGTGCACTCGCACTATCATCTAGAATAAGTATTTCTGGTTTTTTGACTAATGCACGGGCAATAGTCAATCTTTGTCTTTGTCCACCAGATACATTCTTACCACCCTGTTCAATATAGGTGTCTAATCCTTCTGTCATCTTATCGATGAATTCTTTAGATTGTGAGAGTTCTAATGCTTCATAGATTTCTTCATCTGTGGCTTGAGGATTACCCCATTGCATATTTTCTCTGATTGTACCTCCAAAGAGTGTTGCCTGCTGAGGAACAATACCAATCATTTTTCTTAAGTCTTCAAACTTATATGATTTAATAGGAAGATCTTTGATACGGATTTCACCTTCAGTGACATCATAAAAACGAGGAATCAGGTTAATAAGTGTTGTTTTACCTGAACCAGTACCTCCAATAACACCGATTGTCTGACCTGGAAGGATATTGAATGACACATCATTTAAGGCATTACCAGAATAGTATGAGAATGAAACATGATCATAAGTAATAAGGTTCTGATAGTCACTTGGTGCCTCATTGATTCCCTGAATAATACCTGGTTTCTGACTTAATACATCTGCACATCTTTTATATGATGCACTGGCTTTATTTAAGATCACAATAACATTCGCAAAGACATACATAGAAAGTAAGATCTGATTCATATAGTTAATAAGAGAGATGACTTCTCCCTGTGTCATATTGCCGGCATTGATCTTAAAGCCTGAGATATAGAGGATTGCGATAATTCCAAAGTTCACAATGATTGTAGTAGCTGGATTTAATACTGCGCTTAAGTTACCGGCAATAATCTGTTCTTCTTTTTGTTTTGTTGTTGTTTCTTCAAAACGTTTCTGTTCATTTTCCTGCTGGTTAAAAGCACGGATGACTCTGACACCTGATAAGTTCTCTCTTGTGATAAGAGATACTTTATCTAGAATATGCTGGATATGAGAATACATAGGTGCTGTATGGCTCATGACAAAATAGATACTAAACGCAATAAGTGGTGCAACAATCACAAAGATCAAAGCCACCTGCCAGTTGATGACAAAGCTCATGACCAAAGAACCAATAATTAAGAATGGTGATCTTGAACATAAGCGAATAACCATGGCAACAGCTAACTGGATCTGATTGATATCATTGGTGATTCTTGTGATTAAAGAGGGTGTACCAATAATATCAAGATCCTGATAATCATAACGGTTGATTGCACGATACATATCTTTACGCATAAGTGTCCCTACACCCTGTGATGTAAGTGATGCAAAATACTGACAGACTAGTGAACTTGCATATCCTACTGTAGATAAACCAAAAATCACAAAAGCCATCTTAGTAATATAGTTTGTATTATGTACCGCCACACCGTTATCAATAATAAGAGCTACAGCCATTGGTATACATAATTCTAGAAATGCTTCTATGAGTTTAAATATGAAGCCTGAAATGGCCTGCCATTTATAAGGCTTTAAATATTTTATTAAATACATGTTTTTTCCTCCCTGTCCTTGCAACATTATAATCTTGTTTTATACTATATGTATAATATATATTTTATATAGAATCTATAGGAGAAACATATGGAATTAAAACAGATGAAATACTTTAAGACAATTGTAGAAGAAGGAACTATTTCTCAAGCTGCACGTGTATTACATATTTCACAGCCACCACTTTCTATGCAGTTAAAAGCAATTGAAGAAGAATTAGATACAATACTTATAGAAAGAGGACATCGTCATATTACATTAACTCCTGCAGGACAGTTATTTTATCGTAGATGTAATCAGATGCTTAATTTATATGAACAGACAAGTAAAGAAGTACAAGGTGCTGCAACACAGATCTTACGTTTTGGGATTACTTCTTCTAATGGTTATTTAATTACCCATGATCATATGGATGTATTTAGAAAGAAATATCCTAAACTAGATATTCATATGAAGGAGGGAACAACCTATGAAATGGTGGATGCCTTACTTGCACATGAAATAGATATTGCGTTAGTAAGAACACCTTTTGATTCTACGAATGTGAAATCGTTTTTATTTAAACCTGAACCAATGATTGTGGTAGGACCACCAAGTCTTGTGAATGAAAAAAAGAACCATCTCATTGATTATCGAGATGATCCTGTTTTGATTCACAGACGTTATCGTCAGTTTATTGTCGATTATTGTTTAAATGAACTCCAATTCCAGCCACATATTCCTATTATTACAGATGATATACGTACTGCCTTAGTATGGGGTTCTATACTTGATCAGGTGGTTATTATACCTGAAGCAGCTATTCCTTATATAGATTTAAAGTCACAGACCTATACAAAACTTAAAGACAAGGGTCTCTATACGTCTGCTGCTTTTATCACAAGAAAAGAAGACTTGTCTCCTATTATAGAAACATTCATCTCTCTAATTATCAAAGACTACAAGATTTAAGCTATTCTTCTTTACTTCTAGATGATAAGAAGAAGCCTTTACTTCTTCACCATCTAAGTTACATGGATACTGAGATTCTACATCCACTTCATCTACAGTAAAGACATGTGCATGTCTATCTTGATCAAGTGTTTCACTTACTATCTTCTTAATATATAAAGGGATGAGTCCTTTATTGATTCTATCAAGAATAACGATATCCATGAGACCATCTTCTAATGAGGCATGAGGTGCAATCTTATAAGCCCCGCCATAATACTTGGCATTAGCACAGGCACATAAAGTAACAGGACCTTCATATAATAACTGTCCATGACTTGTCATCTTAATATGATAAAATGGATACTGGACAAAATTTCTTAAAATAGAATATTCATACTGATGTCCTCTAAACATCTTAGGAATCTTCACATCATCATGAACATGATTCGCAATCACACTATCACAGCCAAAACAGGCATTATTAATAAAATAGCGATCATTCATTAAAACTGTATCAATAGGAACAACTTTCCCCTTCAAAGAGGCCTTTAGTACTTCTTTAGAGTCATTATTCTTAGAAATCATCTTAAAGAAGTCATTTCCTGTTCCATAGGGAATCACTACTAATTCATGAGGTGTTCCGACAAGTCCCTGGATCACCTGGTTCAACATACCATCCCCACCAACACTATAAAAACGTGTTGGTTCTTTATAATGTTTAATAATCTTCTTTGCATGATCAGGATATGTACTCATAAATATATCATAATCATACCCCTGCATCACTTCTCTAATTGTTTCTATAAATGGATGATGATCATAATCATCATTCACTGGTTTAAGTAAAAATATATGTCTCATTATAGTTCTCCCAAAAAAAGACTGGATCAATGTCCAGTCTAGATCATATCAATAGTTTCTAGCCACTCTTTAACGTCTTTGACATCAGTAAATGTCTTCGCACGTTTAAAGTTCGCATTTGGTATCATCTTATTAAAGTGAGCAATACTCTTCTTGCTGGAATATTTGACATGTCCACGCCAATTCTTTTCACTTGTACACATAGGCACAATAGTTTTGCCTGATAAGTCATAATCCATACAGAATGAGTCAATAATAAGTGGTTCATCCTTTTCCCAGCATGGATAAATAAGATACACTGTCTTGTATTGATCGATATTATCAATCTGATTTGTAAGAGCAGGTAGTGTTTTTAATACGTGTTCATTCTTATAATCATGTTTATTTTCTTTAAGTGCTTTAGCGTAAGCTTCTCTTTCTTTTCTATGTTCTTTGATTCTCTTCTTAAAATCTGTAGAGTACTTCTTAGAAGTCTGTAAACAAAGTAAGTCCCCTTCTGTATATGACTGTACTTGTTTAGCAAGTTCACGTTCTTCACCATTAAATGAATAATAAACAATTAATGTATCACTGAGACCACCTGTAATAGTTAAGGGGGCATCACTTTCTGAATATTTGGTATTATAAGTACATCCTGATAATGTGATCAACATCAAACATAAGAATGTAATGATTGATTTTTTCATAAAAAATCCTCCTCGGATACCATTATAACATATTTCCTAGAAAAAAATAATGAGTTCACAATGTGTTCATAGATAAAAAGCATAATATTACCTGTAAAGAGAAAGCAACTCCCTATAATAATTCAGCTTCCTTTTTACCAAGAGTGATCCCTAATAAATAATTTTCCAAACTCCCTTCAAAATAACTCTTGAAATAAACAACGATCAGGTATCCCTTCCTGATCGTTTTGTTTTATCTAAGTTTTAGATATTCTTCTTCATTTACTGCTTCAAGCCACTGGTTTGAAGCATTTTTGTTTGGAACACTTTCTGCAATATGCACAAAATAGCTTTCTGGTGCTGCACCATGCCAATGTTTGATTTCTGGCGCAATATAGACTGTATCACCAACATTTAGTTCCTGAGCAGGTTTTCCCCATTCCTGATAATACCCTCTTCCTGCAGTACATAATAAGATCTGTCCTGCACCATGATGGATATGCCAGTTGTTTCTGCATCCTGGTTCAAAAGTAACATTGGAAATAAGGACTTCCTGATTATTAATAGAATAAAGATAACTATTACCTACAAAATACTTAGCATATGCTACATTGAGTTCACCGATAGGATAAGGACTCTGTTTTTTGATATCTTCTAAAGTATAATTCATAATTATTTCTCCATTTCATGTATACATCTGATTGCATTGAGAGTACGTGGATAACCGATATAAGGCATACAGTTAGAAATCACATTGATTAAATAATGTGCATCATTACCCACATGGAAGTTTCCACCAATATGAGACTTTAATTGAGGTTCAGTGCCGAGTGCTGCTAGAAAACAGAAAGTAATCATTTCTCTTTGTGCACCAGTTAATCCAATTCTTGTATAGTTATCACCAAAACAGTTACCTGCGAGCCATCTCTTGATATGACGTTCTTCTTCAGGACCACTTGTTTGGAATCCTCTCATATGTTCACCAAAGAGTTCACATTGTTTTTCATTACCAAGTTCTATACGATTGTCTCTGTTTGTGGTAGATGCACTCTTTAATGGTTTATCCACATGTTTATTCATAATAGTGAGGAATGGATATACTGTACCAATTCCAAGATAAGCCACAGCCTGATAAAGCACTTCCTGGATTTCATCAGTTGTGAGATATTTTAATAAGTCTTCTAACATGTCCTTAAACAAATCATGAGATTTTGTGCCTACAAGTACTGCAGTAATAGATAAGTATCTACTCTTATCATCCAGAGTAGTTTCATTGATTACTTCTTCACTTAAAAAATGTGAATAAAAGTCATAGAATTCTGGATCTTTATCTTTAAAGTTTTCCATAAATGTATATTTCATAGTCTTCACCTCTACAAACATTCTATTAATAATAAATAGAAAAGTACAATGCCAGTTTTTTATTATGCTATAATGTGGGTGCATAGTGAGGAGGAATAATAAATGATTGAAATTGGACAAGTTGAACAATTATTAGCTGTTTCTAAATATGGAACATTATCTAAAGCAGCTGAAGCATTACACATCTCTCAGCCCGCTCTAACTCGCGCCATGCAGAAGCTTGAAGAAGAACTGCAGGTCTCTATTTTTGACCGTGAAAAGAATCGTATTACTTTAAATGCGACTGGTAAAGTGGCTGTTGATTATGCACAGAAGGTATTATTTTCAGCAAATGATATGATGGCTCGTGTACGTGAATATGATCGTATGACTCATACAATTAGTATTGGAGCATGTGCTCCTGCACCTTTATGGGACTTAGTACCTTATGCTGGTAAGATATATGAAAACATGGCTGTTTCTTCAGAAATAAAAATGCCAGATATCTTATTATCTGGTTTAGAGAATGATTTATATACAGCTGTTGTATTAAATGAGATTCCTGATAATAAAGATTTATATCATGCGTTATATGATACAGAAACATTATATTTTTCTTTAGCACCTGATCACCCTCTTGCAGATAGTAAAGCATTGTTCTTTAAGAATCTAGATGGTCAAACAATGCTGTTGTATTCTAGAATTGGTGTATGGTATCCTATGCATTTAGAAACACAGCCTCATACTCATTTTATTCTTCAGGATAATAGAGAAGTATTTATGGATCTGACTCAGAATTCTACTCTTCCTACATTTATTTCTAATTTATCTATAGAAAGAGATGGCAAGCCAGATAATAGAAAGATTATTCCAATCATAGACAAAGAAGCGACTAATAGTTTCTATCTTGTTTGTAAGAAAAAGAATAAGAAACTATTAGAACCACTTTATCGTGCTGTAGAAAAAAGATTAGAAAAGAAAAAGAAGTAATATATCTTGATAGAACTATCAAAAACTGTATAATGGTTTTGACAGAACCCACCACGCCACTGATTTTCATGCGCAACCCGGTGGGACTTTTTATTTCTTGCATAGAAAAAGAAGTAGTTATTAAAAGCTACTTCTTTTTAGAATCCTAGATAACCTAGAATAGCACTGACATAGAATAAGATCCCTGCAACGATTAATAAATAATTAGACCAAGTGCTTTTCTTCTTTAAATAGAATGTATTCGCCTGTTCCCCTAAATAAATAGGATATTCCTGTCCTTTTACATAATCTTTTTCAATCTTTTCTACTTTAAATTCCTGGATAGATGCCTGGTTATACTTCTTTGTACCATAAGAATACTGGAAGATAGGACGACAATATAAGTTATTGACTTTCTTATAACCATGGTAAATTCCTTTAATTTCTCTTTTATCTTTCTTAAAGAAGATTTCATAGATTCCATAAGCCATGAGTAGTGTTCCTAAAATAATAGATAGGATAATCATGAATGGAGATCCTGACTTAAAAGAGAAGAATGAAGTGTTCATATTCATATATTCTACCTCCATAGAGTATTCTACCAATATTTCGTGAGTAAACAATATTTTTTTTGATTTTTCGTGTATAATATACGAGATTAGTGTGAATTAGAACATTTCCAATGGATGACACAGATAGACAAAGGTTGACATTACCGAAAAATGTGGTACTATAGTTGTGAGATTTTTTATTGGATGACTAACTAACCAATGACTAATCAGAAAATAAGAAAGAAAAGAGGTTCGTGTAAGATGGCAAAAATTGATTTGAGCAAGTATGGAATTACTGGTGCAACTGACATTGTTTACAATCCTTCTTATGAGTTGTTATTCGAGGAAGAGACAAAAGCTGGGCTTGAGGGATATGAAGTAGGACAGGAAACAGAGCTTGGTGCAGTAAGCGTTATGACAGGTATTTATACTGGACGTTCTCCTAAAGACAAGTACATTGTTATGGATGAGAATTCCAAAGACACAGTATGGTGGACATCTGATGAATATGCAAACGATAACCATCCGATGACAGAAGAAACATGGGCTACCGTAAAAGATATTGCAAAGAAAGAGCTTTCGAACAAAAGACTTTTCGTTGTAGATGCTTTCTGTGGAGCGAATGCAGATACCCGTATGGCTGTTCGTTTCATCGTTGAAGTTGCATGGCAGGCACATTTCGTAACTAACATGTTCATTAAGCCAACAGCTGAAGAACTTGAAAACTTTGAGCCTGATTTCGTTGTATATAATGCATCTAAGGCTAAGGTTTCTAACTATGCAGAATTAGGTCTTAACTCAGAGACATGTGTTGCATTCAATATCACAAGCCATGAGCAGGTAATTATTAATACATGGTACGGTGGAGAGATGAAGAAGGGTATGTTCTCAATGATGAACTATTACCTTCCATTAAAGGGTTTGGCTTCAATGCACTGTTCAGCTAACACAGACTTAAATGGTGAGAATACAGCAATCTTCTTTGGTCTTTCAGGAACAGGTAAGACAACACTTTCAA
>NZ_UQGV01000016.1 GCF_900540665.1 uncultured Catenibacterium sp.
AGAAAATGTCATGCCCCTGTTGACATGACATATAAGCGACTGCCTGTCGCACAAAAAGTATGGGGTGAGTTTACCCCATACTACGTGATAATTAAAATATAGGAAACCCCTAGTTATTTTAAATTACCCATTTTTTATCGCATTTTCTACAGGTATTTTTATTTCATCATTTAAAGATTGTTGAGCTGTCCATTGCCATAAATGTTCTTCATTATTTTCTGGTTCATTTTTAGCTGTATGAATCCAAGAACTATGTCCACCTGTTTCATATGTAGTTAATATAGCACCTTTATCTTTTAATAAAGTATAAACTCTTAATGCACTTTCTTCGTATTTAACTGTTGTATCATCTTTAGCTTGAATAACCCATGTTGGTATATTAATTGATTTTATCTCTTCATCTGTAATTATTCTACCTTCACCATATGTCTTTATGTTTTGTTGATCAATAGCTGGACATGTTGATACTACTGCAGCAAATAAATTTGGATTATGTACAACCATATCTAATGCCATATACCCTCCTGCTGAACATCCATAAGAATATACTCTATTTGAATCAATATTATTATTTTTTATAACATTATTAATCAATTTTGTTGCATCATCAATATTTTCTGACCATTCATGTGGAGTTTGAGGCGCCAATACATATGCTCCATTAAAAATATTTTGTGCTTCATCGCTTGCTAAAGCAACAGTTCCTCTATTTGCTTTTAATTGAGAAAGATTATTATAGTGCAATCCTCTAAATCCAGATTCTCCACCTCCATGAAACCATACTATAAGTGGGTGTTTATTCCCATCATTTGCATTATTAGGTGTATAAAATTGATATTTTAACCCATTTGATTCACCTGCACTAAATTTATCAATTTCTTCATTTATGATTTTTTCATTTTGTAAAAATTGAATATTACTTAATTCACTTCCATTTTTTAATGGTAATCTCTCATTCAAAGCAATTGTATACTTTATATTCAATAAAGAATTACACCCTTTTAACGTTGTAAAATTTGCTGTAAAATCTAATGTGTTTTTTCCTTTTGTTTCTTCATCGGTCACTAAGTGCAAAATAATATTTCCATTTTTTTCTTCTACACTTTCAACTTTTCTTTCTTCATCATATAATCCACAATGTTGTAAACCAGATTGAGAATTAGGACCAAAAAATTCTTTTTCAAGTTGACTAGAATATACTGTTGTTCCTGTTGCATGAACATTAAACATATCTTTTGTTATCTTACTATCATCAATTTCTAGATTAGATGTTTTCAAAACAACAGAATCTATAACTTCTCCATCATCATAAACTATAGAATGTAAATCAAAAATTAACGTTTTATCCATCTGATGCATAAACTGGAATAATTTCAAAAGAGAACAACAACATTATACTAAATAAATGAGTTGTAATTTTTGTCATTATATCCTTCCTTTCTATATTTAAAATATATAGATAATAATAGATAAATTATATTTATTTAGTGACTTTCTCGTCATTAATATGTGACTTTCTATATTGTCCTGGTGTCAATTTAAATATTTTTTTAAAAGAATTAATGTATTGTGTTTCGTTAGAAAATCCTGTATTAAACGCAATATCAGTAATTGTTTTATTATTCAATTCTAACTCAATTAGCGATTTATTTAATCTATATTGAGTTAAATAATCTTTAAATGGCATACCAATTTCCTTTTTAAAAAATCTTGAAAAATACTCTCTAGAATATCCAAAATGTTTTGCTACCTCATATACAAGCAATTCTTCATTATAGTGGTTATTAACATATTCTAATATATCTTTTGTCTTTTCTGTTTCAATCATTTTACGTTCATTTTTACAATTTTCGTATAAAAAAATTAACATTTCCAGTGTCACCATTAATATGTTCATATATCTGGTAGATTGATCACTTATATAAAAGCTATAAATATCCATCATATATTTTGTTATTTTCTTATTTAAAAACGGCTCGTCAATATTGAAATATACATTCTTAATATCAGGTATCATTTTCTTTAAAAATCCGTAATTTATATGCATTGTATATCCTACAATTTTTTCATCAAATTCTTTATATTGAGGTATAGAATAATGAATTTCTTCACAATTTGATATATTCACTTCATTCTTATAACGAATTCTTTTCATCCCATCATTAAAAAAAATAACTTTTCCTTCAAACACTATTGATAATTCTAAAGACCTATGCCAATGTGCTGTACAAATTTGACATTGGCTTTTTTTATGAGGATAAATACTTATAGGTAAATTATGCATTGTTTTTGTTATTTCATAGTATATTTTTTGCATTTTTCCTCCGACTTAAAATTCAATCAATTGAGTTATTATTTTTTAATAGCATTTTTATATGTCTTAAATTGAAAATTTTCTAAAACACTTATTACACGTCCTATATAAAAAGCTGAAAAAACAGTTCCTATACCAATACCATAAATAGAACTATGGCAAACAAGACAGGTAATTATTGTTGCTAGAATCATACTGATATCAAACATATTCTTACAGAGAGAATAAGGTTTATGGAAAACTTCTGAAATACTTAATACCAAGCCATCTACAGGTGTCATAATTAAATCTCCTTTAATCATTAAATAAACTCCAATCGCACAACACGTATTTCCTATTAACAACATAAGCATTTGTGTATAAAGATTCAAATTTAATGTAGGTATTATGTATTGATATAAATCAACTAAAAAACCAAAGATAAAAGAAAAGGGAATTTCTAAAATAAATTTCATACTAATTTTTCTTTCAAGAATCATTTGAATACAAACGAAGATTAAATAAAAAACAATATTTGCTTGCCCAAATGTTAGAAATGTTAAAAAACTTACTGCATAAGGAAGTGTACTAAAAGCCCCTACTCCTAAATTAGATAATGTATTACATGTAATCCCTAAAACTAATATATTCATTCCTAATAAATAAATTAAATATTTTTTCATATCGTCCCTTTTTTCATCCTTACTTTATAAATCTATTTATTTATTACTCCCACGGGCGAGCCCATGGGGTTCTTACTGTCAAGTTTAGCTTGTAATCGTACATCATTTTCAGACTTTGGAATACAAGTGTAAATCTATTTAAGTAAGAACTTTTATTACCAAGCAGTCCAACGACCACATTAACGGTAAATTTCTATCTTACGATATGGAAGTATAATCAATCTCCCTGATGTTTATTTTATGCTATTTTGATTCCACTATTCAATACTTTGATTCTATTAATCTTAATTATTTTATTTTTTGAGATTGAGATTCAAGCACAAATGAAATCTCATCATTGTTCTACAAAATTAAAAAAAGCATCAACTTTTTAGATGTTTAATCCTTAAGTTGATGCCATTGGGATGTCACTGACATCCTTTTAATCATTATTAGGCATAAAACCCGATAAACTTTCAGCAAGTGTAGAAATAGGCATTGTCTGTACAATTACATGGCCTGGTCCTCTAACTACTGTATTGAAGAATCCTTCTCCTCCTAGGAGTTTATTCTTCATTCCCTTTACAGAGACAATATCAATATGGCAAGATGAACTCATTGCCACAAGGTTACCTGTATTAATAACCATCTCTTCACCAGGATTTAAGTCATATTCTATAGCTGTACCATCTATCTCGACAAATAGTAAACCTGAGCCATAATATCTATTCATGATGAACCCTTCTCCACCAAAAAATCCTATTGTACCTTTTTTAGAAAAAGAAATTTCTCTTTTTACTGTTTCTTCACTTGCAAGATAAGAAGACTTCTGAACAATAAGATCTCCCTGGCTTACATCATACACAAGTATATCACCAGGAAAAGAAGAACCTAAGGCAATCATACTAGGCTTGGTTGCTGTATACTTATTCAAGAAAAGTGTTTCTCCTGAAAAAGCACGGCCAAATAAAGATTTCATCCCACCTGATACGGTATCCATAATGAGAGCTGGTTTCATCCACACCATGGCTCCGCTATCAGTTAAAATAGATTCACCTTTCTCTAAATGAAGTATTGCGACAGGAAGTGGTTTTCCTTTAATCTCATACTGCATATCATCATCTCCTACTGATCTAATTTTAATTCATAAATCACATCTGCTAAACCATCATCATCAGGGTCCTTGAAGAAACATGTGCCAATAGCTTTTAATTTATCTGGGGCATTCTCTGCAACGACACCAATTTCACATGTATCAATCATCTGGAAATCATTCATAGAATCTCCAAAACCGATTGTATCCTTCATATCTCCATGATAATAATCTACAACACGTTTCACACCATCTGCCTTTGTACAGTTCTTTAAGATGATTTCACCATTAATGAAATCATCTTCATATTTAGAGAATGTCACAATATTAAACATTGGTGCAATATACTTTACACAATCATAAAAAGCGATAGGATCAGGGGCAATAAAACCAATCTTAGTGACACCTGTCTTTTCTAAATCAAACTGAGAGACAGGAATACGGTTTTCTTCTTGACGTTTTAATTCAAAGAATCTCTGTAATTCTACATTATCCCCAAATTCCTTATTGTGTCTCTTGTCAAAGAATTCATTCACACCTGGTGTTTGATAAATAGCATGTTCAGTTTCTAGACAGAATAAGACACCATGATTCACAAAGAGTGTCATCATTTCTGAAAGAGTATATTGATCCATGTAGTTCTTAAAGATATACTTTCCATCTACCTGAACAAATCCTCCTGCACTTGCCACAATACCATCAATAGGTAATGCTTTAACATCACCTACAATAGAAGTAGGTGCTCTACCTGTACATAAGAATACTTTATTGCCTGCTTTCTTTGCGGCTGCAATAGCTTCCTTTGTTTTTTCTGTTACATGTCTTGATTTTCCAACTAACGTACCATCAATATCAAAAAATAAAAATTTACTCATATACTACTCCATAATCTCATCAATCAATATAGGCTTTTCTACTTTTACTTTACTAAAATGGAATGCACTTAATAATTCTTCTTTTCTTTCCTGTGTCCATTTACCATTATCATGAACAGTCACTAATGGTTCTCCCTGTTCTACATAATCACCAATCTTTTTATGTAGAATCAAACCAACGCTATGATCAATTTCATCTGGGACTGTTTCTCTTCCACCACCTAGACGCATTGATACTAGTCCAAGAGTTAATGCCTCTAGATTTTCAATATATCCTGTTTCAGGTGCATAAACTTCAAATATATGTTCAGCTAATGTAAATTTTTCAGGATAAAGAATATAATCGCTGTCTCCACCCTGCGCTTTAACCATTTCTTCTAAAGCATGTAATGCTTTCTTAGAAGAAATAGCGTCTTCTAGCATCTTTCTAGCTTCAGTCACTGTTTCTGCCTTTTGTGCCATCATCAGCATCTTGCTTCCTGCAGTTAAGCATAATTCTAATAAATCTTCTGGGCCATTGCCATTAAGTGTCGCAATCGCTTCTTTTACTTCTAATGAGTTACCAATTGCATAGCCCAAAGGCTGGGACATATTAGAAATAGTGGCTCTTGTATCCTTATGAAGATGCTGACCAATTGTGATCATTGTACGAGCAAGCTTCTTCGCATCCTCTAAGTTCTTCATAAAAGCACCATCACCATATTTTACATCGAGTAAAATTGCATCACTGCCTGCAGCTAACTTCTTACTCATAATAGAAGAAGCAATCAAAGGAATAGATTGAACAGTACCAGTGACATCTCTTAATGCATACATCTTCTTATCTGCAGGATCAAGAGACGCTGTCTGACCAATAATAGCCAGATGAATATCATTCACCTGTTTAATAAAATCCTCTTCATTAACATAAATATTAAGTCCTGGAATAGACTCCATCTTATCTAGAGTCCCACCTGTATGTCCAAGTCCTCTACCACTCATCTTAGCGACTGGTACACCACATGCAGCTACCATTGGACCTAATACTAAAGATGTCTTATCACCAACACCACCAGTAGAATGCTTATCTACTTTAATACCATGAATACCACTTAAATCAATCACATCACCACTACGCATCATTTCTAAAGTCAGCTGGGCTGTTTCATGATCTGTTAGTCCATTAAAGACAACAGCCATCAAGAAAGCACTCATCTGATAATCAGGAATATCACCTTTTGTATATCCCTGGATTAATTCATGAATTTCTTCATCAGTTAATACTACATTATCTTTTTTCTTTTCAATAAGATCTACCATTCTCATAAATATCACCTACTCAAACTGAGTTCCTACCTCGAATATATTCTTACCATTTAAATAATCCTTTACAGACATACGTTTCTTACCAGATAGCTGTATCTCTGTAATCACAAATACACCATCACTTACTTTAACACCAATCGCATCCTTGAAGATTTTCACAATAGTACCATTCTTTTCATCTTTATGATGTTCTTTAGCATTAGGACAGTTATGAATTTCACCCTTATAAATTTTTACGACCTGTCCATTATAGGTTGTAAATGTACCTGGATGAGGATATAAGCCTCTTACATGATTAAAGATTTCTCTTGCAGTCTTATTCCAATCAAGTCTTTCATCTTCTCTCTTAATGATAGGTGCATAAACAACTTCATCAGGATTCTGTGGAATTCTATCATTTGTTTCATCAAAGATAGATGGTAATGTATCTTTTAATAATTCAGCACCAATATCAGTTAAACGATCATATACAATTTCTAAGTTATCATCATCTATAATTGGTGTGGATTTTTGAGAGATAATATCACCTGCATCCATCTTTTCTGCCATGTACATAATAGTCACACCTGTTTCTTTGCGACCATCAATAATAGCACGATGCACTGGTGCCCCACCACGATAAAGTGGTAATAAAGACGCATGCACATTCACACATCCTAGACGCGGTGCTTCTAATACAGCAGTTGGGACAATCTGTCCATAAGCTGCAGTAATAATTAAATCAGGCTTTAAATCTAAAACAGCCTGATAATCATTTCTAATACGTTCTGGCTGTAATACAGGAATATCATGTTTTAATGCTTCCTGTTTCACATCACTCATAGTGAGTACTTTCTTTCTTCCTACATAACGATCCGGCTGAGTGACAACACCCACAACATCATATTTATTTTCTAGTAACATCTGCAATACTTTTAATGAAAAAGATGCAGTTCCCATAAAAACTATTTTTTTACTCATAAAATTCCTCCTGTAATTACTTTATAATTATACCATACTCATTTTATAAGTGCTACCACACAGGAAAAACCAAAAAAACTATTGCAATCATCTAGCATTTTTGGTATTATAGTTCAGCAAACTATAGAACGAGGTGAGATTATTATGGCAAACATGAAACAGCAGATTAAACGTTATAAAAACGATAATGAAAAAAGATTAGCAAACAACTCAGTAAAGAGCGCTTTAAAGACTTCAATCAAGAAAGTATTAAAGGCTGTTGAAGAAGGTAACAAGGAAGTTGCTACTAAGGAATTTAATGATTGCACAAGACAGTTAGATTCATCTGTAACTAAGCATATCCATCACAAGAACTATGCTAGCAGACAGAAAGCAAGACTTCAGAAGAAAATTAACTCAATCGGATAATTGATAGAGTTTTCTATATGAAACATAAACATCCAGCATTTTGCTGGATGTTTTCTTATGCCTTGCATTTGTAGTATAAGTTTCTTAAAATATAAGTGCGAGGTATAGAAATATGTTAAGAGAAGAAACAAGAAGTGTACAGGTAGGCAATTTAACTATCGGTGGTAATAATCATGTAGTGATTCAGTCTATGTGTAATACAAAGACTAAGGATGTAGAAGCAACTATTAAACAGATCAATGCATTACAACAGGCAGGTTGTGAACTTGTAAGAGTAGCTGTATTTGATAAAGAAGATGCTTATGCAATTAAAGAAATCAAGAAAGGGATTCATATTCCTTTAGTGACTGATATTCATTTTGATTATAAGCTCGCTCTTATTGCCATAGAATCTGGTATTGATAAGGTACGTATTAATCCTGGTAATATTGGTTCTATCGAAAAGGTAAAAGCAGTTGTAGATGCATGTAAAAAAAAGCATATTCCTATTAGAATTGGGGTTAATGGTGGCTCTTTAGAAAAAGATATTCTAGAGAAATATGGAGAACCTACACCTGAAGGTATGGTTGAATCTGCAATGAAGCATGTAAAAATTCTAGAGGATCTAGATTTCCATGATATCGTTATTTCATTAAAGTCTTCTAATACAATGTTGACTATTAAAGCATATGAATTAGCGTCTAAAACATTCCCTTACCCTTTACATGTAGGTGTCACTGAAGCAGGTACTGCCTTAGGAGGCACTATTAAGTCTGCTTTAGGTATTGGTACATTATTATATGAAGGTATTGGAAATACTATTAGAGTATCTTTAAGTGATGATCCTGTAGAAGAAATTAAGGTTGCTAAGATTCTATTAAAGGAATTAGGTTTATTAAAGGGTGTCCCTACTCTTGTATCATGTCCTACTTGCGGTCGTATCCAGTATGATTTGATTCCTATCGCTAAAGAGATGGAAGATTTCTTAAAGGATATTCATCTTGATATTACAGTCGCAATTATGGGTTGTGCAGTAAATGGTCCAGGTGAAGCGCGTCATGCAGATATTGGTATTGCAGGTGGTGTTGGTGAAGGTCTTCTTATTAAGCATGGAGAGATTGTAAAACGTGTTAAACAGGAAGATATGGTTCAGACACTTAAAGATGAGATTTTAAAGATGGTCGAAGAAAAAAGCGAGTAATTAAAAA
Organism: uncultured Catenibacterium sp.; assembly: GCF_900540665.1. Taxonomy (GTDB): domain Bacteria; phylum Bacillota_I; class Bacilli_A; order Erysipelotrichales; family Coprobacillaceae; genus Catenibacterium. The sequence continues at coordinate 8,784 of NZ_UQGV01000016.1, forward strand.
GTAAAATCATTCCAAAGAGCATTCACTAAGTTGATGCTCTTTTTAATTTAAAATAAGTGTAAATTCAATCGAAAACATCTTCGACCAAATTATTTCAATCGTAAATCAGAAAAAACACCCTTTTTGTATGATTTTCGAGCGAATAATACACTTAATTATACGAATATCAATCTCAGAATACATTCAGTATCTCACAAATGCAATTAAAATGAACGTAATTTCAATACATTCCATTTTCGTTCATACTTTATAACAAAATCAAAATTATAAACTATAGAACAGTGTTTTTTATAACACAAAACACTCATTAGATACATACATAGAGCTTATTCAAGCAAAAATACGCGTAAAAACAATCGAAGATTCAATCGTAAACTTTTTCGTCCGCGATATTTTCAATCGTAAATTTTAAAACACCCTCTTTGTTGGATTTTCATCAAAATTAATAACTTGCTCGTTACATGACAGGGTAATAATATAGCTGAATTATTCAACAATACACATCAAAAACAATCGTAAATTCAATCAAAAAGTTTTACGTCCAAATTATTTCAATCAAAAACTAGAAAAATAGGCTATTTACGCACTTTTCGACCAAATCATGTATTGATTTTCACCTAATAGTGAACGTAAAAAATAAGCAACTATACAGCTGCTTATTTAAACATTTCTTTTAGATCTGGGTTGAATTCATGCTTCTTCAACATTTCAATTTCTTCTTTATAAGGTGCATTCTTTTCAATATAAGGTGTTTCTAGAATCTTAGGAACATCTTTTAAGCGTTCATTAGATACAATAGAGTCTAATATATCAAAACCGATTGTTCCAAAACCAATATTCTCATGTCTATCTTTATGAGAACCTTGAGGGTTCTTAGAATCATTAACATGAACAACTAATACCTTATCTAAACCAATCTTTTCATCGACTTCATCAAGAATTGCATCAAAATATGAGATATCATAACCTGCATCATTTAAGTGACATGTATCTAAACATAAACCTAATAATTCAGGATAATCACAATGATCAATTATATAAGCTAACTGATCAAATGTTCTTCCTAGTTCAGTGCCTTTACCTGCCATTGTTTCTAAGGCAATATGTACCTTCTGGTCTGGTTTCATCGCTTCATTTAAGCCAGATACAATCGCATCTAATCCTGCTTCGTCCCCTGCTTTAACATGAGCACCTGGATGAAGTACAAGCCTTGTAGCACCAATTTCATCGCATCTTTCAATTTCCTGACATAAGAATGATACGGCAAGTTCTCTTGTTTCAGGTTTGATTGTATTACCTAAATTAATAATATAAGGGGCATGAACAACGACCTTGTCCATATCTATTCCCTTTTCCTTCATTAATTCTTTGGCTTCTTCTACACGTAATTCAGAAACAGGTTTACGTCTCGTATTCTGAGGCGCACCTGTATAAAACATGAATGTATTGGCGTTATAGCTTAATGCTTCTTTCACACTTCCTAGAAGCATTTCCTTACCACCCATTGAAACATGTGAACCTATAATCACTGCATATTCTCCCTTTCACGCTTTTCTCTTTGAGCCTGCTTAGCACGTTCTTTTTTCTGTTTCTGGATATCTTTACGAATAATATCTCTTTTCTTCTTCTGGTAGATAGCCTGAATTTCTCTCTTTCTTTTCTTCTTATAACCAGGCTTAACCTTCTTAGGTCTTTTGATAATACGCTGAATTTCTTTTTCTAATTCAGACTGTGGCGCATTTCTATTCTTACGCTTATTACGTGTCTTCGCATCAGTTAATACACCATTACGAATTTCTTTTACTTCAAAATGAATACCCTTCTTTTCAAGTGATTCAACCATCTGCTGATTAGATGAATCATACATAGAATAACATTCACCCTTATACTTACCACGACCACATCTACCAGATCTATGGATATAGAAATCTCTTTCTGTTGGGAATTCCATATTAATAACATGAGATACACCATCAATATCAATACCTCTTGCTGCGATATCTGTCGCTACAATGTACTGATATTCATTATTGTTGATACGTCTCATCATCTGTTTACGTTCTCGTGGTTCTAGGTCACCATGAATTTCACCTACACGATAACCATCACTTCTTAACTGATCAGATAGCTTAGTGGCTTCTGTTCTCTTATTACAGAAGATTAAGCAGATATATGGATCAATGATATCCATGATATTCTTTAATACTGTATAACGGTCATGATGCTTTGTATGAATTAAATAATGTTTAGTATTGTCTGTTGTTTTCTTATGTGCATCAATCTGTACTAATTCTGGTGCATTCATATATTTTCTTAAGAATGGCCATAAATGTTCAGGAATAGTTGCTGAGAATACAAGCATCTGTAAGTCTTCTCTCATCTTAGATAATACAGCATCTAAATCTTCTAGATATCCATATTCTAAAGTCATATCTGCTTCATCTACTACAAATGTAGTGGCTGTAGTGATGATTAAAGCCTGTTCATTTAAAGATAAGTCTTTAATACGTCCTGGTGTTCCAATAACAATATGTGGCTGTGTAGAAAGCTTATTAATAGCCTTCTGTTTATCAGAACCACCAATTACTAGTGATATTCTTAAATCAGGATTTTCTTTCTTGAATTCCTTTGCATTTTCATAAATCTGATGAGCAAGTTCTCTTGTAGGTGTTGTAATAACTGCCTGAACATAGTCTGCACTTGTATCAATACGATCAATAATAGGAATTAAGAATGAATGAGTTTTACCGGTACCTGTCTGTGAGATACCAATAATATCTTTATTCTTATAAACAAGGGGAATCACCTTATCCTGGATAGGTGTTGGTGATGTGAAATGTATGTTGTTTAAAGTCTTTTTTACATAATCATTAAATTGAAATTTGTCAAATAAATCCATTATAATTCGCCTCCTTTAGCGTCTATTATCATACCATGATTTGAAAAAAAAACAAATCTAATCTATCTTATGTTAGAATTGTTTTTGAGGTGAAGAATATGAAAGTCACAGGAATTGTCCCTAGAGGATATTGTAAGGGTGTTATTCGTGCTATTAATATTGTGAAAGAGACAACTGAGAGACCAGGTCCGATCACTGTACTTGGCATGATTGTACATAATCAATTTATCGTAGATGCTTTAAAGAAACGTGGTGCCATCACAATCGAGGATGCAACCAAGACAAGAATGGAACTTCTTGATGAAATCAATGAAGGAACAGTCATTATCACTGCACATGGCGCAGGAGACTGCGTTATTGAAAAGGCAAAGAGTAAAGGACTTCATGTGGTGGATGCGACATGCTTAGATGTTATTAAGACACATACATTAATCAAGGAACAGTTAAAGCATGGTAAGGATGTTTTATATATAGGTAAAAAGAATCATCCTGAAGCTGAAGGTGCATTATTGATTGATCCTGAACATATTCATCTAATTACATCCAAAAAGGATTTAGAGACATTAGATAAAGATAAGCATTATGTCATGACAAACCAGACTACAATGTCTCTTTATGATGTCTATGACTTATGCGAGTATGCAAAAGAAGTACTAGACGATGTTGAAATCATGAAAGAAACATGTTCTGCAACACAAATCAGACAGGAAGCTATTGCGCAAATGGATGATGATATTGATTTAGTAATTATTGTAGGAGATCCACATTCTAACAATACAAAGAAACTGGCTTCTATAAGTGTTGAAAAAGCACATAAAGAAACAAAGATGATTGGAAGTCTTGAAGAGCTTGATTTATCATGGCTTGAAGGAAAGAAACATGTGGCAGTAAGTTCTGGGGCTTCTACACCTACTGTACTTACAAATCAGATTATTGATTTCTTGAAACAGTATGATGAGAATAACCCAGATAGTTTTATTAAACCTGAAATACCTTATGAAAAGATGTTATAGAAGATTATATGAGTAAAAAGATTATATTTTTTGATGTAGATGGTACTTTAGTAGATGTGAGGCCTGTAAAGGAGTTTATTCCTGAGTCCACTATCCAGGCAGTGCATACTACACGCAGCAAAGGGAATCTATGTTACCTTTGTACAGGACGTTCTCTTGCAGAAATTTATCCATATATTCTAGATGTAGGATTTGATGGCATCATCGGTGCTGGAGGCGGATTTGTACAGATGGGTGATGAGATGTTGTATCATAAGAAGGTCAGTGATGAAGATGTTCATCGTGTTGTAGACTTCTTTGAAACAAATCATTATGATTATTATTTAGAATCTAATGGTGGTTTATTTGCGTCTAAGAACTTAGTTAATAGATTAGAGCGTATCTTCTATGGTGATGTAGAAAATGATCCTGAAGCAAGAAGAAAGAAGGAAGAGGAACCAAGTCATTTCATTACTGCATTGATTGAGAATGAGAATATGTATAGAAATGATGTGAATAAGATCTGTTTCTTAGAACATGAAAGTATCCCATTTGATGAGATTAGAAAGCAGTTTAGTGATGCATTCCAGGTAATTGAATGTACTGTACCTGCATTTGGTGATGCTTCAGGAGAACTATCAGTGGCTGGTGTAAATAAGCATACTGCCATTGAAGCACTTATCAATCATTTAGGCATTGATCAAAAGGATACATATGCCTATGGTGATGGCATGAATGATGCGGAAATGTTGACTTTTGTAGCTCATGGTATTGCGGTAGGTAACGCAAAAGAAGGCTTAAAGGCTATTGCTGATGAAGTATGTGATGATATTGCGAATGATGGTATTTATAAGAACATGAAAGAACACGGATTCATTTGATCCGTGTTCTTTTTAATAGATTTCTTCTTTATATTCTATGAGTTCATCATTTTTATAAGTCACTTTAGCATGATGGTAATAATCATCTTCCATCCAGTTTAAGAAATGATAATCTGCTGGCCATTGTGGATAATCAGGAATCAAATCATCATCCACCCATTCAAGAACACCTTCATCACATTCTTTTAATGTCCCTTCAAAGTCATAACAAGAATAGACAAACATGCCTTCGTCTTCCCCATAATAAAGACCTGGGAATGTGACATATCCGTGACATCTCACTGTATAAGCAGTATAGCCTGTTTCTTCTAGTATTTCTCTTTTGACACATTCATCCGGTGATTCACCCGGTTCTAATTTACCACCGACACCAATCCATTTACCTTCATTGATATCCTTCTTCTTTTTAATACGATGAAGAAGTAATGTCTGCCCATCTTTCTTCAAATACGCAATTGTAGTAAGAATCATCCTAATACTCCTTAAAATAGCCAGGAGAAGTGGCTTCTACGATTTCACACTCTACTTCTTTTTCTAATAATTCCTTCAGTTTATGTACCATAATGACTTCTACATGATGTCCTACATCTACTAAAAGAATATTATAGTCTGTCGCTTTTAATCCACTATGATATTTTAAATCACCTGTAATATAAGCATCTACCTGTGGAGCCACTTCATCTATTAAATCTCCTCCAGAGCCTCCACATATACCAACTGCAGACACTTCCTTGATCTTACCTGCATAGTTTACTGATGGAATATTAAAAGCCTTCTTTACATAATCCAAGAATTCGTACATCCCCATTGTATCTGGAAGTACACCCTTCTTGGTAATATTAGAATCATCTGCATCTTCAATATTTAAACAGCCTAATTCTTCCATCAGCCATCTATTCATAGAAATCTTATCTAAAGATGTATGAGCACTATATACAACAATATTATGTTTAATCGCTTTTTCAATAAAACGTCCTACAGGTGTAGTTGTATCTAGAGTAAGTGTATTGAATAAGAATGGATGATGTGTAATCAACATCTGACATCCTGCATCAATCGCTTCCTGCAATGTTTCTAGATCTGCATCTAGACCTATCATTATTTTATTCACTTCAGTATGAATATTACCTGCCTGTAATCCACAATGATCCCAATCCTCTTGACAGCTTAAAGGATAATGAGATTCCATGATTTTAATAATCTGTTCTGCTTTCATAAATATCACCTTCCGTTTCAATCATTATAACACAAAAAAGAAGTACCTAGAGTACTTCTTCAATTAAGGCAATAGAATGTAATACCTTTGCATATTTTTCATGTTCAGTATTTAATGAATCTAATATACGTCTTTGAATCTTTAATTCTCTTTCCCACTTCTCAATAAAGAGAGGATCTTTCTGTTTTCTAAGGACTGGTCCAAAGAGAATATCTTTTTCATCTAATTCCTGATGGCCTTTTTTCACAACAATGATTTCATAGATATGATGAGCATCTTTAACTACAGCTTCATCAATGATCTGGAGGTTATGATTCATTAAGTATTCTCTTAATAAATCAATGGCTGTATTTGCCTGTAGGAAAAGTATTTTATCTTCTACATAATCAAGATGGGCATCAAGTATTTCACTCATCAACAAGCCACCCATACCACAGATAGAAATCATATCCACCTTTTTATCAATAATAGGGTCTAATCCATTACCAAGTAATGGGATGACTTGATTTTCAAGATGTAAAGACTGAATTGTTTCTTTAGAACTAGAGAGAGGTCCTTCCGCTACATCACATGCATAAGCTGATGTGATGATTTTTTCATCAAGTAAAAAACAAGGCAGATAGGCATGATCAGTGCCGATATCTGCCAGGATTGTTCCTTGTTTATGTTTTTCAATCATCCAAGCAACTTTGCTTAGACGTTTTGAATGAAGCTTCATTAGTGATCTAAGAAGTCCTTTAGACGTTTAGAGCGTGAAGGATGTTTTAATTTTCTTAAAGCCTTTGCTTCAATCTGTCTGATACGTTCACGAGTAACGTTGAATTCTTTACCTACTTCTTCAAGTGTTCTTGTACGTCCATCATCTAGACCAAATCTAAGTCTTAATACTTTTTCTTCTCTATCTGTAAGTTCTAATAATACTTCATTTAATTCATCTTTTAATAATTCGTTAGATGCATAATCATCAGGGCTCATAGCACCTTCATCTTCAATGAAGTCACCTAAATGAGAATCATCTTCTTCACCGATAGGTGTTTCTAAAGAAACTGGTTCTAAAGAAATCTTCTGGATTTCTCTTACCTTTGCAGGTGTCATGCCATCCATCTTGTCTGCGATTTCTTCAGCAGTTGGTTCTCTACCTAATTCCTGAACAAGCTGTCTCTGGATACGAGTTAACTTGTTGATAGTTTCTACCATATGTACTGGAATACGGATAGTACGTGCCTGATCGGCAATAGCACGAGTAATAGCCTGTCTAATCCACCATGTTGCATATGTAGAGAACTTAAATCCTTTTGTATAATCGAACTTTTCTACAGCCTTAATAAGACCCATGTTACCTTCCTGGATTAAATCTAGGAATAACATACCACGACCTACATATCTCTTAGCGATAGATACAACTAATCTTAAGTTTGCGGCAGCAAGTTCCTTTTTAGCCTGTTCATCACCTTCGAGAATACGTTTTGCAAGTTCAATTTCCTGTTCATGAGTTAATAAGTCTACACGACCAATTTCCTTTAAATACATCTTAACAGGATCATTGATCTTTACGTTAGAACCTAACTGATTCATATCATCATCGTCATCAGACTGGTTATACATCTTATTTGTATCACCAAAGTCCATATCTAGATCATTACCAAAGTCTAGATTAGCAATGTCATCATCATCAGTATCATCATCACTATCTACTTCTAAGCCTTCAAGATCATCAAGACCATCTGCTCCTCCAGCCATGAAGTCATCATCTATTTCTAATGCATCTAAACCGTCTTCGATTTCGATGTTATTTTCATTAATTGCATCAATTAGGTTTTCATATGCTTCATCATCTAAATCATATCTAGACTGAAAAGCATCTAAGTCATCTTGAGTTAATCGGTTGCCTTTATGCTTAGCAGCATCAATCAACATTTTTTCAAGTTCTTCAAGAGTAATAACCTGTACTGCTTTTTCCTTTTTTGCCATAGCTACTCCTTTTTCAAATCAATTAGTTTCTGGAGAATCTCAGCTTTTGCGCTAGGCGCAAGAACATCCTTGAACTGCTGCTGCAGTTCCTGTTCACGAATATTCTTGGTATTTTCTGTAATTCTCGCAATATAATCATCAATCACTTCTTTTTGATAAGGGAGTGGAAGTGAACACTCCGCAATATCTGTCAATGCATTCACAAGAGTTGAATGAGAACTCCCAATCTTATCGATGAGGTTTGCTACATCCATTGTCTTATGTGTACGATAATAATCTCTAATATAAGCGGCCAATGCACGATATGTATCATTATGCATAAATCCTGCTTTTGCTTCATAAATATCACTGACCTGACGGTCATTCAACATATAGAATAATAAATTCTTTTCTGCCAAAGTATATTTATCTAGAATAGGACGCTGGTCCTGGATTGTTTCTATACGATTTTGAGAGAATTGTTCACGATGTTCTAGAATAGCGGAACTATTGAGCAGCTGTTCTTCAATGATTTCCTTAGGGAAATCAGTTAGTGATGAAAGCTTCGCAATATAATGTCCACGATCAATTCTATCTTCTATCTTCCCAATCTTCTCACATGCTTTAACAAGCAGAGTTTTACGATCTTCATAATTACGTAAATCAAGTCTTGAACATTCAAAGGCCATCATGAAGTCAATAGGACTTAATGTATCCTTTAAAACAGCATCAAGACCTTCTATACCTTCAGTTGATAAGATTTCATCTGGATCTCGTCCATCAGGTAAAAGAACGATTTTGACTTTAAAGCCCTGCGATGTCAACAAATCACTGGATTTCATTGCAGCAGCCTGACCTGCCATATCACCATCTAAGCATAAATGAATCGTACGTGTCATACGCTTCAACATTCTTAAATGATCTTTAGTAAGAGCTGTCCCCATCAAGGCAATACAGTTATCATGATGAGCACGATGCATCGCAATCACATCCATGAACCCTTCATTAATATAGACAAACCCTGCCTGACGAACTGCTTCTTTAGCACGATGGTAATTATAAAGTGTTTTACCTTTGATAAATATATCGGACTCTGGTGAGTTCATATATTTAGAATTCTTATCCTGTGCTTTATAAACTCTTCCTGAAAAACCGACAACTTTTCCAAATTCATCATAAAGAGGGAACATGACACGATCATGAAAACGATCATAATGACGTTCATTCTCTAAAACTAGGCCTGATTTGACCTGAGCCACTTCAGTATAGCCTTCTTTTTGGAAACGTTCATGTAGAATGGATTTTTCTGGCGCATAACCAATCCCAAACATCTTGATGAGTTCATCATCAAAACCACGATGACGTAAATAATCAAGTGCCTGTTTACCTGACTGGGTATAGAGATAATACATATAAAGCTTTAATGCAAAAGCATGCATATCATAAAGAGGCGCAAGCGCCTCATCTACTTTCACGACACGCTTCTCTAGTGAATAGCCGGACATATCAACATGTCCAAACTCTGCCACTTTCATAACGGCTTCTACGAAAGGAACCTTCAAATATTCCTGGATGAATGTGAAGACATTCCCTCCGTTGCCGCATACAAAACATTTATAAATCTGTCTTGATTGTGAAATAGATAAAGATGGATGATTATCATCATGGAAAGGACAGATAGCCATATAGTTCTTGCCTTTTTTATGAAGTTCAAGGTACTGGCCCATCACATCAACGATATCTACGCTTTGTCTGATTTCATCAATCTTTTCCTGTGATAATCTTGCCATCTATTATGTCCTCTTAGTTAAAACGTGTTTTATCTGCGATATAATCTTTTAACTGATCAATTGGTAATCTGATCTGTTCCATAGTGTCACGATCTCTTACAGTAACGCTATGATCTTCAGCTGTATCGAAGTCTACAGTGACACATAATGGTGTACCAATTGCATCCTGTCTTCTATATCTCTTACCAATCTGACCTGCCTGATCATATTCACAATAGAAGTCTTTCACTAATTCGTTATAAAGTGCCATTGCTTCATCAGACTGTTTCTTAGTAAGTGGTAATACTGCCACTTTTACTGGTGCTAATGCAGGATGGAAATGCATTACTTTTCTTACATCACCATTTTCAAGTTTCTGTTCTTCGAATGCATCTGCAAGAACTGATAAGAATAAACGGTCAGCACCTACTGATGGTTCAATAACGTATGGAAGATACTTTTCATGAGTGTCTGGATCTAAGTATTCTAAGTTCTTCTTAGAATATTCCTGATGACGTCCTAAGTCATAATCAGTACGATCTGCGATACCCCATAATTCACCCCATCCAAATGGGTATAAGTATTCGATATCTGTTGTTGCTTTAGAGTAGAAAGAAAGTTCTTTCTGGTCATGGTCTCTGTATCTTAAGTTTTCTTTTTTGATACCTAAATCATATAAGAACTGCATACAATCATGACGCCATTTTTCAAACCATTCTAAGTCTTCATTTGGTTTTGTAAAGAATTCAAGTTCCATCTGTTCAAATTCTCTCGTACGGAAAATGAAGTTACCTGGAGTGATTTCGTTACGGAATGACTTACCAATCTGTCCAATACCAAATGGTAATTTCTTACGTGATGTTCTCTGAACATTCTTGAAGTTTACAAAGATACCCTGAGCAGTTTCTGGTCTTAAGTAGATCTTGCTCTTAGCATCCTTTACAACACCCATAGATGTTTCAAACATTAATTCGAACTGTCTGATATCTGTGAAATCATGTCCACCACATTCAGGACATGCGATGTTATGTTCTCTAATAAAAGTCATCATTTCTTCTGGAGTCCATCCATCTGGATGTAATTCAGGATCATAAGCTTCAATTAATTTATCCGCTCTATGTCTTGATTTACACTGTTTACAGTCAATAAGTGGGTCATTGAAGTTGCCTACATGTCCACTTGCCTGCCAAACTCTTGGATTCATAAAGATTGCAGAATCAATACCTACGTTGTAAGGACATTCCTGAACGAATCTCTTCCACCATAAGTTTTTGATGTTGTTCTTTAACTGGACACCCATTGGTCCGTAATCCCATGTATTTGCGAGTCCATCATAGATTTCTGATCCCTGATAGACAAAACCTTCACCTTTTGCATGTGCAATTAGTTTTTCCATATCTTTTGTAGCCATATTTTCCTCCTTGAGATAAGAAATGACTTAGGAAAACCCTAAGCCATGAACTTTATAGTCCTATTATTTATACCCTTATAGTGTATATTTGTCAACCAATCATAAGGGTATAAAAAAGAACCTTTCCTAAGAAAGGTTAGATATAAGTACGTGCGTTTAACCAGGCAAGAATATCTGTATAGACATTGATACGATCCTTGCCAAATAGTAATGCATGACGTTTGTTGTCATAAATTTTTAATGTGATATCGGACATACCAAGTGTTTTATAGTTATGATAGATCAATTGTGCATCTTTACCTAGACGAGTGAGAGGATCAAGCGCACCTGAAGCAACCCATGTAGATAAGTAAGTCGGTGTTTTCTGATATGTCTCTTCACTATTAGCATGTCTAGAAATCTTATAGATATCACTATAGCCTTTGACTGTATAAGAGAAATTCGTCAATGTATCATTAGAAAATCTATCTACTATTTTTTCATTATCTGTAAGATAAGAGAATGGATGATCATCATTGAAACAACGAGAAAGCTTTAATCTACTTCTTAATGCAAGCTTATTTAAATGATATCTTTCACCCTTCACCAACTTAAAGAAATTAAAACAAAGATTCTTATAGCGATATGCTCTTACACCAGACACAGCCCCCATCAACAACATTCCCTGGAAATAATCACCAAAGCGTGCTGCATATTCACGAATCATCTGTGCACCAAGACCAGTTCCTAAATAAAAATAAGGTGTATCCGTATAGCGTGCCATCATGATTTTCTGTAGATGATGCATATCCTTCATCAAATGATCAAGTACTTCTCCTTTTCCAAAATAACCCTGTTCAAAATCAATCAGTGAATGACCATGTCCGACCATATCACTCACTACGACAACATATCCTTTATCACACATGAAATTCGCAAAATGATCATAGTTACATGCATTTTCATTGAGATCATGCTGTACAAATAAAACAGCTTTAACTCTAATGATCACCTGTGGTTCATAAATGAAAAAGTGAACATGTATATGTAGTGTTGATGTATAAGTTTCTTCATGCTTCATACATCATTCCTCCCCTCATATCCATTCCTTCACAAAACGCAACGCATTGAGATATATTCCACAATATTCGTCAATATAATACTCAAATATAAACAATATCTCTTTAAGTACAGATTCATCTATAGACAATGTATCAATATGCGCCATCGGCGTCTTATAAATATGACGTATTGCCTTTAAAGCTTCTATAGACATCTGTACATCCTTTGGTGTTTGATGCTTATGGCATACAAACCCACCATCTACAAGTGAAAAAGAAGTGACTGATGTATGTCCACAATGGACACACCCGTCTACTTCTAACTCTATTCCGTTATCTTTCATAATAAAGACAAGAATCAATGCATAAATCAATTTATATGAATATCCTGTATCTATTGCCTTAAGTGCATCAGCCAAAAATGCATAAGTATCTAGATCTGGTTTATTTTCAGGAACATAGCGATAATAATATTCCAATAAACATTGTGCAAGAATATCTGTTTCTATATGGTGCTGGATATGTGTATAGTATTCAATTCCTGTTGCACGTACAAGCGTAGACAAACCTTTACGTATATTCAATTCAAATAAGCTTAATGTAGAAGGTGTCACTCCACGGGCGTTTTTAGAATTAATCTTTCTAATTCCTTTTCCATAGACAGATATGCGACCATAGTCATGTGTATAAATAGAAAGGATAGCATCAGATTCTTTTGAAGGTGTTATTTTAAGTACAACCCCTTCTGTTTTCTCAATATTATGAGTAATCATCCTGGTTGTAACCAAATTCCTTTAAATACTGTGCTTTATTACGCCAGTCTTTTTCTACCCTTACAAAGAGTGAAAGCTTAACAGGAACACCTGCAAAACGCTTCATATCACGTCTTGCCTGGTCTTTGATCTTCTTGATCATTGTCCCCTGCTTACCAATAATAATACCTTTCTGGCTCTTTCTATTCACAATAATGACAGCCATAATGTCTAATCCATTTTCATCTTCAATCCACTGTTCAATTTCTATTGCCACATCATGTGGAATTTCATCATGAGTGAAATAAAGAATCTTTTCACGGATGAATTCAGCCATAATAAACTGTTCTGGATGGTCTGTAATTGTATCTTCTGGATAAATAGCTGGACCTTCTGGTAAATCCTGTTTTACAGTTTTAATTAATTCATCCACATTATCTCCATTAAGTGCACTGATTGGGATGATTTCCTTAAAGTCCATCATCTGATTCCATTCAATCAATTTATCCATTAATTCATCTTTTGAAAGAAGATCTGCCTTATTTAAGACAAGATAGACAGGACATTCTGCTTTCTTAAGTTTTTCTACAATAAAGCGGTCCCCCTTACCAATACGTTCATTGGCTGGTTCAATAAATAAAATCACATCAGTTCCTACAATACTATTTAAAGCTGTTGTATTCATAAATGAACCTAAACCATCCTGTGGCTTATGAATACCTGGTGTATCTAAAAATACAATCTGTGCTTCATCATCTGTATAAACACCCTGAACTGTATTTCTAGTCGTCTGGGCAGTAGGTGATGTAATGACTAATTTTGTCTTTAAAATATGATTTAATAAAGTAGACTTTCCTACATTAGGACGTCCTACAATACTTACGAAACCTGATTTATAACTCATAAATCCTCCTCACTAAAACTTCTAGGTAATAATTCATAGATATTTGTCACTTCATAGTGATCTCTTGCCCCTAATACAATAGGTGTATCAGGCTTTAAAAGTTCACTCAATACCTGACGACATGAACCACAAGGAGAAATCAATGTAGGTCCATCTCCGACAATTGCAAGTGCTTTAATATCCTCTTTACGGTAACCTTGACAATAAGCCTGAAATACTGCATTACGTTCAGCACACATTGTAGAACCAAAAGCTGCATTTTCAATATTGGCACCATAAATCATCTTGCCATCATTGAGTTCACAGCAAGCCCCTACTAAAAAGTGTGAATAAGGGGCATAAGCATTTTCTCTTGCCTTAAATGCTTCATCTACTAGATATTGATAATCCATTAGACTCCCTCTCTTTCAATACTTAAGGCGCCTAAAATCTCATCCTGTAAATCAAACATTTCCTTTTCCTGTTCATCAGTCATATGATCATAACCAAGTAAGTGGAGAATACCATGTGTAAATAAGAAACACATTTCTCTTCTTAAAGAATGACCATATTCTTCTGCCTGTTTCTTTGCATGATCTACAGAAATAAAAATATCCCCTAAGGTTCTAGGCATGCCTTCCACATAAAACTGATCATTATCTTCCATCGCAAAACTTATAACATCAGTAGAACGATCTATATGACGATATTCTCTATTAATTTCATGGATTCTTTCATCATCCACAAGTACACATGATACTTCTACATCATCTTCAATTTCTAAAGTCTTTAAAGCCTGTTCAATAATAGCTGTAAAATCCTGTTCATAATTATTTTCAAAGTTATCTATTTCATTATCAAATACAAAATCTATATTCATTTATGATCACCCTTTCTCGATGATTTTTCCTTTTTCCATTATAACATAGTCATATCCCATGTTCATGATTTTTTTATCATGTGAAATCACCATAAACAACTTTTCTTGATAAGTCTCAAACAAAGTTTTAATGATGATTTCTTTACGTTCAAAAGAAAGATGACTCAGGGCCTCATCAAGAATATAAATATCTCCATCACACAACAAGGCACGGGCAAGAGAAAGAATCTGTTGTTCTCCTAAGGATAAAGGAAGTCCCTGAGAAGTGATGGGTGAGTCTCCTAATTCTATCAATCTTTCTCCTGTTAAGGAAAGTAATACATGAAGTATACGTTCTTCATCCTCACAATTCAATACTTCTTTGATAGAACCAGGAATAAATGATTCATGTTCCTGTATAAGAATGATATGTTTCTTTAAAGAATCCTGATTGATATCCTTTAAAGGCTTATTATTTATGAATATTTCACCACGATAGTGAGGATCATTACCTTCTAGCAAATAAGCTAAAGTAGACTTACCTGATCCATTATCTCCAAATAAAAAGAAAGAATGATCGATTTCTAAATCAAGATGATTGAGGACAGGTTCATGAAAACCATAAGCATAAGAAACATTATTCATATGAATGGCATGAATGGGTTCTTCTATAAGTAATTGCCCTTGTGGTAATGGAGTAGTAAGTTCCTTATACTTTTCATAAAGTACTGTACTTTGGGAATATTCCACAAGAGTGGTACAGAGATGAATAAGAGGAATAAGAATCATATTATAAACCATATAAAATAAGATCAATTCACCCATACGAATACTCTTTTGGTGATAGAGAAATAACCCCACAAATAATATAAGTGCTTCTCCAAGTATTTGGATCATATGCATACCAGTAGAGAGTGTAAGTGAGAATTCTTCTTGATCCTGCTTATGATTGGCTTCATTTTCATAATAGTGTTCATATCTTTTTAGCCATTGATGTTTTCCATAATATCTCTTTCCTATTTCTCTCTGATCCAAATAATCAATCAATGCATGAGAAGACTCAATATGAGCCGCAATATAATCCTTATAGAGTTCTAAGAAGTGTTTACTTTTAAAATAAATAAAGAAAGATAGAATCACTAATACAACAACAAGTACTAAAGATAGCTGTCTGGAAATAAGTAATAAACCAAGTAGTTCTAATACAATAGATACAAGATCTACATAGAAGATACTAAAATACGCAATACAGAACTGACTTAACTGGTATAAGTCCATGATCTGTGGATGTAATGTTCCTGTATCTCCTTTCAAGTCCATTGCATGACTGATACTTGTATACACAAACTCCTTATCAAATGCTCGTGTGAGAAGTATACTTTTCTTCTCTTTTGTCTTTTCTATTCCAATCTTTATTAAACCAATCAATAAATAAGCCCCTGATACAACCATTAATATCACTATGGGTGTTTTGACCTTCATATAATCAATAAGCGATGCATAGATAAGTGATAAGACATAAGAGAATAATGTGATAAAGAATGTATAGCTGCCTAGTTTTCTAATATCCTTATGATAGAGTTTCTTGATTTCCTTCAAGAACTGTTTAAATGTCTTATTCTCATATTCAAAATAACGTCCAATATGAGTGATTGATACTACATTTTCTGTATAGATTGATGTCAATTCTTCTTGATCATAGACCACAATACCATGTGCAGGATCACCAATAATATAAGTATCTTCCTTGATTTCATAGAGCACTACAAAATGTCCTATGCCCTCTTCTAATGTATGTAAGATACAAGGCAAAGTAATATGTTCTTTAATATCTGATAAAGAAGCATGGTATGCTTTAGCTTCTATCGCATAAGCCTTAAATGTTTCTACTAATCCCTTAATAGTTGTACCTGTATGGTCCATTCGTGCTTTTCTTTTAATATTGAGGGTGTCTTCTTCAATATCATAATATTTCAATATCATCTTGATACAATAGACACCACAGGATATTTCATCATCCTGAAGATATATAGGATATTTACGCATATAAAAAACCTCCCACTTACTTATTCCTTTACAAGCGGGAGATTTCTTAATATTTTAAGCTAAAACTTTTCTAAGTTTAGTAATAAATTCATCAACATGTTCTTTTGTGATTACTAGAGGTGGTAATAAACGGATCACTTTTTCACTTGCAGTTACTACAATGACACCTTCATCAAGTAATGCCTGAACATATTTCTTAGCTGGGACATTTAATACAATTCCCTGCATTAATCCTAAACCTCTATGACCTACGACACAGTCATAATCCTCAACAACTTTATCTAATTCTTCTAGAAGATATTCAGATACTTCTCTACAGTTTTCTACAATTGAATCTTTCTTCAAGATATCAAATACAGTAGAAACAGCAGCAGTCACAAATGGATTACCTCCATAAGTGCTTCCATGGTCTCCTGGTTCCATTGCCTCTGCAAACTTTTCATTAGCCACAAAAGCACCTACTGGTACACCACAGCCAATACCTTTCGCAAGACAGACAATATCAGGTAGGATATCATACTGGAAATAAGTCATGATAGTTCCTGTTCTTCCCATACCACACTGTACT
The DNA here is from genome assembly GCF_900540665.1 of uncultured Catenibacterium sp. Classification (GTDB taxonomy): domain Bacteria; phylum Bacillota_I; class Bacilli_A; order Erysipelotrichales; family Coprobacillaceae; genus Catenibacterium. The sequence continues at coordinate 26,050 of NZ_UQGV01000016.1, forward strand.
TCATCAAGAATAAGACAGATATCTTTTTCATCACAGATTTGTCTTAATCCCTGTAAGAATTCTTTTGTGCATGGATTGACACCACCTTCACCCTGTACTGGTTCTACAATAATAGCGCCTGTACGATCAGTAAGTAGTGCTTTAACGCTTTCTAAGTCATTTAAAGTGGCATATTTTACACCTTCCATTAATGGACCAAATGCCTGCTGATAATGTGCATTACCAGTTAACTTAACAGAACCTGTTGTACGTCCATGGAATGACTGATGGAATGCGATCACTTCACTATCAGCCTTATGGTGTTTTAAGAAGTAGTATTTACGTGCAAGTTTTAATGCCCCTTCAGTCGCTTCTGCACCTGAGTTACAGAAGAATACCTTTGAAAGACGAGTTGCTTCTACTACTTTCTTAGTTGCTTCAATTGCAGGAACAGTATAGAAATAGTTAGAAACATGAGTTAATGTCTTTAACTGCTTTTCTACAGCTTCTACATAAGCAGGATAACCATAACCAAGTGAATTAACACCAATACCACTATAGAAATCCAAGTATTTATTACCTTCTGTATCATAGAGATATACTCCCTCTCCATGATCTAAAACAGTATCATATCTGCCATAAGCATGAAGAAAATACTGTTCTCCTTCTTCATAATAACCCATTATTTCTCCTCCTGATAATTCAAAATAATTTTCATATACATATCCACAACAGACTGTAATACAGATTCATTAAAATTGAATGTACCTGTATGTAGTCCACTCTGGAATTCCTTTGTTTTAGTACCGACAAAGATAAATAGACCTTTTACCTCTTTCTGATAGAAAGAGAAATCCTCAGCAAGCATGAGTGGTTCATCAAGTTCTTTTAGTGAAGTGATTGATGAAACATAGTTAAATAGCTTTTTATCATTGATGACAGCTGGATAGAAAGGTGGACAACTCCACTCAATCTTGCATCCATAAGCTTCTTCAAAACCTTTATTAATACGTCCTATAGAATCTGTGAGATGTGCAAACATTTCATCACTATAACAACGTACTGTGCCATGGAATTCTGTTTCCTTGGCAACACTATTACGTGCTGTACCACCATGAATTTCTCCAATATTCATAATAGCTGGATGGAATGGTGTCTTCATTCTTGTAAGAATATGCTGGTATTCATTAATTAAAGAACATGCAATAAGTAATGAATCTACACCTTCATGAGGTAATCCTGCATGCGCACCTCTTCCTATTACTTTTACATCTAATTCACCACATTCAGCCATTAAACCACCTGGTTTAGAAGCAATCACACCTTCATCTAATAAAGGCATGAGGTGAATACCAAAAATAGATTCTACATTAAACTGTTTTAATAAACCTTTTTCACAGACAATACGTGCCCCTCCAGGAGATTCTTCGGCTGGCTGGAAGATTAAAAGTATATCATAAAGAATAGGTTCTTTATTCTCTTTTAAAGCCTTCGCAAAGCCTAGAAGTGCAGTCATATGGCCATCATGTCCACAGGCATGCATAATCCCTTTATGAGTAGAGGCAAAGTCTACACCTGTTTCTTCATTAACAGGTAAGCCATCAATATCTGTTCTAAAAGCCACTGATTTACCATAGCCATGATCAATAAAGACATAGAGTCCTGTTTCTAATAATGGCTGTGGCTGATACCCCATCTTTTCCAGTTCAGCTTTTAGATAAGCTGTTGTTTGTGTCTCTTCTAATCCTAGTTCAGGAATCTGATGTAGATCCCTGCGCCATCTCTTTAAATCATCCATGATTAGATCTTTCTTAAATCATCCATTAACTGAGTCTTATCTTTTGTCTGGTCGTCTTTTTCTTCTTTCACAATACGAGCTGGGTTACCAACTACTACTGCACCTGCTGGTACATCCTTAGTAACGATAGAACCTGCACCTACGACAGCACCCTTACCAATTCTTACACCTTCAATAACAACCGCATTGGCACCAATTAATACATCATCTTCTAAGACAACTGGATTTGCTGAAGGGGGTTCAATAACACCTGCGAGCACTGCACCTGCACCAACGTGACAATGTTTACCAACTTCAGCACGTCCTCCAAGTACTGCCCCCATATCAATCATAGAACCTTCGCCAATCTTAGCACCAATGTTGATAACTGCACCCATCATGATAACTGCGTTATCTTCAATAGTGACATGTTCACGAATAAAGCAGCCTGGTTCAATACGGGCATTGATGTTTGTCATATCAATCATAGGAATCGCACTATTACGACGATCCTGTTCCATATAAGTTTCTGTAATCTTATCTTTGTTTTCTTCTAAATAAGTACGGATTGCATCTAAATCTCCAATACAGATTTTAGAATCTTCTGTACCAAACATCTTGAATCCTTCAGCCTTAGGTAAATCATGACCATTGATATATACCTTGACTGGTGTCTGTTTTTTCGCATTTCCAATATACTGGATAATTTCTTCTGCAGTTTTAAGCATATTCTTCCTCCTTTAATGTACCTTCAAAAGTAGTCCTTGCAGGACCTGTCATAAATATCTTCTTATCACGGAGTTCAATCTGTAAATGACCCCCTAATAATTCTACATCCACTTTCTCATCACACTTGTTGTTGAGATAACTTGCATACATCACAGCACATGCACCTGTACCACAAGCCATTGTTTCACCACTGCCTCTTTCCCATACACGCATCTTTAGATGTTCTCTGTCAACAACCTTTACAAATTCTGTATTGACTGATTCAGGGAATAAAGAAGCATGTTCAAACTTAGGACCAATTGCTTCGATATCAAAATCAAGTGTATCTACATACTGGATGACATGCGGATTACCCATAGAAACAGCTGTACAATAATATGTATTGCCATCTATTTCAATAGGTGCATTCACCATCTCTACCTTAGAATAATTCACTGGAATATCAGAACATAGAGTAATTGGTTCACCCATATCTACACAGACACTGACTACCTTTCCATCTTCTACATTCAATTCACAAGTTCTTATTCCTGCAAGTGTTTCAATCTTTAATGTTGTCTTATCAGTTAAACCTTGATCATAAACAAATTTAGAAAAGCAGCGGATTCCATTTCCACACATCTTTCCTTCACTGCCATCAAGGTTGAACATACGCATTCTGAAATCACATGTTTCACTTGGTAAGATGATAATGACACCATCACTGCCAATACCTATATGACGATTAGATACCTTCTTGATAAATGTTTCATCTGTTGGAACATCCTGATTGATTCCATCAAAGTAAACATAATCATTCCCGATACCTTCCATTTTCAAGAATTTCAACATTTTCTTTTACACCTTTCTTGTTCATAGTCTGAACTTATTGACAGTCTGACTACTCCCACGGGCAAGCCCGTGGGGTTCCTACTATCAAGTTTAGCTTATAATCGTACATCATTTTCAGACTTTGGAATACAAGTGTAAA
>NZ_UQGV01000017.1 GCF_900540665.1 uncultured Catenibacterium sp.
GCATTCTTATTAATAATGGTAAGAAGCAATTTGATCACAATACTGATATGATTAATGTTAAAAAGATAATAGATACAAATTATTGCAGGATGCATCTTAAATGAGTAGAATATATATGTTCCTCTCATTTTCTCCATCTGATTGTGAAAACATTTTTTTTATGGTAACATGACGATGTAAGGAATTTCATTATAGAAGGAGAATGAAGATGAGTAGTGTCTTAGATAATATTACTGTGTTATATGATCAGTTATTTGATGCTGAAAAGAAGATTGCGAAGTATATATTAAATAATCCAAAAGAAGTAGTAGATATGACTGTATCTGAACTTGCAGAAACAAGTGATGTCTCTATTGCGTCTGTATCTAGATTTTGTCGTAAGGTAGGTTTAAAGGGGTTTGCCCAGTTAAAGGTCTCTTTAGCACAGGAACTTGTAGATACACATAAAGGTGGGGAAATATCAAATGAAATATCATTAGAAGATATCCCGCAATCATTACAGAATATACTTGCAAATAAGATCACTGAACTTAAACAGACAGTCAATTTGATTAATACAGACGAATTTAAAGAGATTCTAGAGGGTATTAAAGATGCTTCCAGGGTACAGATAGTAGCAGTAGGAAATACAATTCCTGTAGCCATTGATGCAGCGTTTAAGTTCAATGAATTAGGTATTCCTACAACTGCAGGTACTATATGGGAAACGCAGTTATCTTATTCTTTTACTTTAGGTAAAGGAGACGTACTGATTGCAATTAGTAACTCAGGTGAATCAGATAAAGTATTAGAAGCGGTTAAGATAGCCAATAAGAATGGGGCTAAGACTTTAGGTATTACTAATAGTTCTCATTCTGCCATAGGAGAAGAAGTACAATATCATATTACAACTGCAACAAGAGAAAAACTTTTTCTTGATGAGTTCTGTTTTTCTAGAGTTTCTGCAATGACTGTTATAGAGATTATATTCTTATTCTTAACAGTGATGGTAGAGAATGCACATAAGTCTATGATCCAGTGTGAAGAGATGTTTGCGGTAGATAAGAGATAATACATACAGATAGCTTAATGACTATCTGTTTTCTTATGTTATAATTTAAACGAAATACGGCAAAACAAAAATATGCCGAACAAGGAGGCAATGTTGTGTTTGAGAATCAAATGATTATTTCAGGTAAAGAACTAAAAGAAAAAGGACTTACTTACTACAAAATCAATCAACTAGTAAAAGAAGGGATTCTTAGAAAACTCAATAAGAGATACTATGAGAATATGAACTATATAGGAGAAATAACAGACTTCTCTTATATACCAGCATATATCCCTCAAGGTGTCATATGTCTTATGAGTGCTGCAGTTTACTATGATCTTACTGACTATATGCCTCATAGTGTAGATGTTGCGATTCCAAGAAAATCAAGAGTCTCTACTTTTCCTGATTGGCCAAGTATTGATCTATACTACTATACTGATTATAGATATAATATAGGAATAGAAGAAAACAATAATATACGTATATATGATATAGAAAAAATAGTCGTAGATATTATCTACTATAGGGACAGAATGGGTATAGATACAGCAAAAGAAGTATTAGTCAATTATTTGAGAAGAAAAGATAGAAACCTTAATCAACTCATACGCTACGCTGACAAGTGCAAGTGTGGAGAGATTATGAGAACCTATCTAGAAGTACTGATATAATGATTATATTTAAAGTATGACAAAGGTGTTTTTGCACCTAAATGTCATACTTTTTTAGTATTATACAAAGTAAATTATTTACATGAAATCTATTGACAAAGAAAACCTTTACACCATATAATAGCATTGTAATAAAAAAGTTTTTTACAAGAAAAGGAGATTATGTAAATGATTTACACAATAACTTTTAATCCTGCATTAGATTATGTAATCACAGTTGATCATTTCCAACAGGGATTAGTCAACAGAGCATGTGAAGAACATATTTTCTGTGGAGGTAAGGGCATTAATGTTTCCGCAATTTTTAAAGAATTAGGTTATGAATCTGAAGCTTTAGGTTTTGTGGCTGGTTTTACTGGTGATGAAATTGTACGTCGTGCTAAGAGTGAGTATGATATCAAGACTGATTTCATCAAGGTAGAAAAAGGTATGTCACGTATTAATGTAAAGATGCGTAGTGATGAAGAAACAGAAATAAATGGTATGGGACCTCAGATCACTGATGAAGATGTAGAAAAGTTATTCAAAAAGCTTGATACATTAAAAGAGGGTGATGTATTAGTACTTTCTGGTTCTATTCCTAAATGCATTAGTCCTAGAATCTATGAAGAGATTCTAGAAAGATTACAGAATAAGGGTATCTTGTTTGTAGTTGATGCCACTGGACAGCTATTAGTCAATGTATTAGCTTATCATCCATTCTTGATTAAACCTAATAATCATGAAATAGAAGAAATCTTTGATGTGAAGCTAGAAACTGAAGAAGATCTAGTAAAGTATGCCAATAAGCTACAGGAAATGGGTGCTCGTAATGTATTGATTTCACTTGCAGGTGATGGTTCTTTGTTAGTAGATGAAAATGGTGGTACACATCGTTTAGGTGTATGTAAGGGTACAGTAAAGAATTCTGTAGGTGCTGGCGATTCTATGGTCGCTGGTTTTGTGGCTGGTTATTTAAATAATGGAGATTATGATGAAGCTTTAGCACTTGGTACTGCATGTGGTGGAGCAACAGCTTTCTCATATTCACTTGCGAAAAGAGACTTCATTGATGAATGTCTCGCACAATTAAAGTACTCTCAAAAAAGATCATAAGATTTGGAAATATTCTAATCATTATAAGAAACTGAAAGCAAAACATTCTGAGTTATGTCGCATCAATGCCATAAACAGACAGCTTGCAATAAATGAAGACGCTAACCATTTAAGAAGTCTTGGAGATATATTTATCACAGAACCTAAAAATGCAGGCAGGCTTATGAAAAGAACTAAAGAAACTACGGTCAATAGCAAAGGCAAGTTTAATAAGAAAAAGCGATTTGGCAAATCCATAAAGAACAGATGTCCTTCTGGATTTCAAGCTGCTGTAGAACAGAAATTCAAGATATCAGGTGGTATATATATTGAAGTATCCAATGATTACAGAGCAAGTCAATATGATCATACTGTTGATGACTATATCAAAAAGAAACTATCTGACCGAATGTATAAGCTACAAGATGGTACTGAGGTACAAAGAGACTGGTATTCATCATTCCTATTATACTGTTACGATTACAGAACCAAAGATATAGATAAAAGCAAATGTATTTCTGAGTTTGATAAGTGTTACAGCAAAGAAAAAGCACTAATCGAATGGATTAAGGCTAACGAGATCAAGGTATTAAATAGCGGAATTAAGATAGCGTAAAACATATTCAGGGAGACCGATTACACTTCCTTACGAAAGTAGAAATTTACCGTTAATGTGGTCGCTGGACTGCTTGGTAATGAAAGTTCTGATTCAAATAGATTTACACTTGTAACTCCAAAGTCTGAAAATGATGTACGATTACAAGCTACACTTGGCAATCAGAACCCCACGGGCTTGCCCGTGGGAGTAGTCAGTATTGCGAAAGCAGAAAAGATGGATGCTTTAAAAGTTGCTATGAACGATATTGGCGTTACTGGTATGACAGTGACAAGAGTATCAGGCTGTGGTGTTCAAAAAGGACAGACTGCTTATTATAGAGGCGCTAAGGTTGACATCCAGTTATTGCCTAAGGTAAAGGCTGAGATTGTTGTGTCTAGTATTCCTGTACAGACAGTTGTAGATGCAGCAAGAAGTGTTCTATACACTGGTCATATGGGTGATGGTAAGATCTTTATCTATAATGTAGAGAATGTCGTAAGAATTTCTTCTGGTGAACAAGGTCCTGAAGCCTTAAGCTATGAAGACTAACTAAAAATGAGACTCGATTATTCGAGCCTCATTTTTTTGACGAGTAATAAACCTATAATAAGTGTAATGATATCACTGATACATTGTGCAAGAAGAATACCCATATAGCCTAATAATGCCGTAAGGACAATCATTACAACAAAGAATATCACACCCTGTCTTGATAAAGAGATGACCATTGCCCCTGTCGCATAACCTGCTGATTGAAAGAGTGTTGTGAATATTAATACAACCCCTACAAAGGGTGTAGAGATAGATAAGCATCTCAACATTGTACTTCCCTGTGAGACAATTGTTTGATTCTTCATGAAACATGACATGATAGAAGGTGTAAAGAGACATAATATAAGTGTCATAACGCAAGCAAAAGATATAATGACTAAAGCATCAAAGCGTAAGACTTCTTTAAGTCTCTTTTTATTGTGTGCTCCGATACAATATCCAATAAGTGGCTGTGCACCAAAGGCAAAGCCAACAAGAACCATCATAATAATCATATTGACTTTTAACGCGATCCCCATACTGGCAATCGCATTTGATCCATAGGGACGTAAATATTGATTAGTAAGAGTGACTGCAAAAGACTGCATAATATTTGTAAGAGAAGCCGGGATACCAATAAAAATGAGTCCTTTTATATGACGTGTATCACAATGGGCATCCTTTAAAGAAACGCTGAGTTCTGGACATTTACGTTTAATCACATAAACCAAATATGCATCTGTAACAAAATTAGAGAATACAGTCGCAATTGCGACACCAGTGGCTTCCATATGAAATACAAATAAGAAAATAGGATCAAGAATGATATTGATAACACAACCAAGAATTGTACCTATCATAGCATCCTGAGCATGTCCTGCACATCTGATAAGATTTGTAGGAATCATCGATAGAATAATGAAGACTCCACCAATTGAAATCACATGATAATACTGTAAAACATAAGGTCTTGTAGATGCTTCTGTTCCAAGTAATGAAAGAATAGGATTCTTAAATAGAATCATGATTAAAGAAGTAAGAAGAGAGACCCCAATAGCATAATAAAAGCATACAGCACTGACTCTTCTTGCTTCTTCAGTTTCTTTATTCCCAAATAAACGAGAGATTACTGAACTGCCTCCTAGTCCAAATATATCTCCTAAAGCAATCATTAATGTAAATAGAGGTGCACATAATGAGACACCTGCAACAAGATTTGTATTTTGTGTTTGTGATACAAAAAAAGTATCGACTAAGTTATAAACTAAAGTGACCATCATAGAAAGAACTACTGGTAAAGCAATCTTAAAGTAAGCTTTCTTGACAGGCATTGTTTCAAATAATTCATTCATTGTATTAACCTCCTATCCTATCTTATCAGTTTTGTTTGTGATTTATTGTGTCATATGTCACAATAGAGATATGAAAGAGATAAAAGATAAACAGTTAATAGAGAAGTATAGTGAGTCTATATCTTCTTATGTTCATTTAGAAAATGTAAGTCTTCAGATGTTTGAGTTTGAGAAAGGAGAGTTATTGATTCAGCCTTCTTTTCATTTTCATTCTATTTATTTTTTAGTGAAAGGAAGCGTAAATGTTTATTCAATTCAGGCAGATGGTAGACAGTTTGTGACAGGTGTAAAGAAAGAAATACCTATTCTTGGAGATATTGAGTTTGTCACAAAAAAAAAACCTCACTTATTTGTAGAGGCTTTAGAGAATGTAATGGTATTAAGTATTGATACACTAAGATATGAGAAAGAGTTGAATGAAGATGTGTTGTTTCTACATTCAGTCATTCATTCCTGCGTAGATATTATTCAAACTGTACAGCATGATCAAAACTTTATGAGTCTGGAAGAGAAAGTTATCGCATATATGAAATATCAGTGTGATGATCATATATTAAGAAGAATAGAAAAAACATCAGAAATACTTCACTGTAGTAGAAGACAGCTACAAAGAGTTTTATGTCAGTTAGTAGAAAAGAATGTGATTAAAAAGACAGGAAAAGGGATTTATCGTTTCAAAATATGATGGATTGATATCGTTTACGATATAGTTTATGTATAATGAAAACATGCAAAGGAGATAAATATGGGAAAAATAATATTTCTAGATGTAGATGGTACATTAATTGATTATGAAGCAAAACTACCTGCTTCAGCAGCAAAGGCAGTAGATATGGCACGTGCAAATGGACATAAAGTTTATATTTGTACAGGATGTTCTAAGGCTGAAGTGTTACAGCGTCATTTATGTGATTTAGATGGTATGATTGGTGGTAATGGTGCTTATGTAGAAGACCATGATGAAGTTGTAATGCATCAAGGATTATCAAAGGAAGATGTAAAACATATTGTAGATTGGTGTAATGAGAGACACTTAGGATTCTATTTAGAAGCCAATAGTGGTATGTACTGCAATGACTATATGTTAGAACAGGGCCCTGAAACAATGGTTAAGTATGCTCAGGGTAAAGGGGCTGATTTAGAGAAAGCAAAGGAATCTTCTAAAGCCTTCATGGATGGATTTATTCATTTACAAGGTGAAGATTTATATAGAGATGATGTGAATAAGATCAGCTTTATCTTAAGCTCTTATCAGGATCATTTAGATTCTAAGGTGGAATTCCCTGACCTTATTGCGAATACATGGGGTGGTAAGGGTGAAGTAGCCTTATATGGTGATTTAGGTCCTACTGGTATTACTAAGAGACATGCGATTGAAGTATTAATGGAACATCTTGGTGCAGACTTTAAGGATACTATTTCTTTTGGTGATGCAAAGATTGATTTATCAATGTTTGAATGTTGTGCTTATAATGTCGCTATGGGTAATGGTGGCCCTGAAATTAAAGAAGCAGCTGATTATATTACTACTGATGTCAATGATAATGGACTTTATAATGCGTTTAAGCATTTAGGTTTAATCTAAAAAGCCGTTGTGAGTGTAATGCTCACAACGACTTTTTTGATGTCTTGTTTTGTATCTGTAGAGAACTTAAAAGGTATTTTTCTGTCTATTTTGTATGTTGTACTGTATTCACGTAAATCATCATACTTGTCATATGTCTTAATCTGAATATTGATATATTGTTCTGTGAACTTATATGACTTGATATGAAGACATAGACTGTAATAGTCACCTACCATACGTGATCTACTTGTTGTGCAGGTAATACCATAAGGTGCATCTATATCTACTGGAATAGATGTTTCAAAGCGATGATAAGCAAAATAAAGAGTTATAACTGCAATAATAGATAAACCTATTATAAACTTCTTCTTTCTCATATCATCACTCCCTTACTTAAATTCTAACAAATTTCACCCTTAACTGCTAGAAGAAAAGGCATTCACTTCTTATACGAAATAAACACACCTTATATCACATTTCATGACATCTACTTGTTGTTTTATGCATGATGAGTTTCTTTAATGATTTCCCATTTATATTAGAGACTAAGAAGCTCATATATAATCATTTATCTAAAGAAACGGAAGAACTACCCATCTCAATATGAAAATTTTTTAGGGGGGGATGAATGCCGTTAGTACATCTAATTGAGAAATTCTGGAGTAAGAATGGTATATACATATAGGAAACTTCTTTTCCTAAATCTACAGAAAGGAGTGTAAATATCTTACAGTCAAACAGCCGATGAAGCATCTGTCCAAGGAAGACTATCGTTCCATCAAGAAGTTATGTCATATAGCGAAAAACCTTACTAATCAGGCAATCTATAACATCAGACAGCATTACTTTGCAGAAGGTAAATATCTTAACTATGAAAAGAACTATGCTCTTCCGAAGTCATCTGATAACTATAGAACGCTTAATTTAAAGATGGTACAGGGGATATCAAAAGATTCTGCACTTCTTATAGATGGGACTTCTATTCCTATTAGCCGTCGTTATTATAGTGCTTTAAAAGATAAGATAAATAATATGATTGCATAAAAAGACTTAGACCCTAAATGCCTAAGTCTTTTAATATGTCTTCAGATTCCACAAAACTAGGATCCATATGTGTCAAGAAATGCCAATCTCCTTTATCTCTATATAAGATGGCTTCGCCATCTTCAGAACCAAAATAAGCTCTCTCTACCCCATAGCCTTTAGATTCTAAGTATTGTTTAACACATATATAGTTATATTCTCTTTTCTCTATATAATCCTTAAGTTCATTATTAGGAATAGAATAAGCATCCACTCTTGTTGCTCCTTCAATCATTCCATATCCTGGTATAGATAAGTCTACAATCTCTTTCCAATAAATATCTACTCTTCCAACACCAGTAAACATATATGTAGTAAAAGGTACAATATGACCATTATATTTTAGTTCTACATAATCAGGTACAATAGTAGGATCAAAGTATTCATACTCAAATCCTTCTATCACTTCATAGTGATAACCATGTAATTGTGATATAAACTCTCTACCTTGCTGTATTGTATGAAATAAACCAACATTGGTACTTAACTCACCTTGACATAATTGTAATATATACATAGTGGTCCCCTATTTTTTATAGTAGTTTAAGTTCTCTTCTAATGCAGATACAATAGAATCCTTTAATTTTTCTGGACCTACTACAACCATCATAGGACCAAACTGTCTAATCCAGTTCATTAAACCTGTATTAAAGATAATACCTTCAATACGTGTTTCATACCATAACTGCTTATTATTATAACCAGTTGGAGGAACAGTCTTAGTCATAGTAATCTCATTTCCAAAACGAGAAACAACTTCTCTAATAAGTGCTGCATCAAACTTAATATGTAATGTAATTTCTTCACCATCAAAGAAACTATTCATTGATTTCTCTAAAGACTGCCTTAAAGATTCACTAATCTTCTTTTCATCATCAAAATCAAAATAATAAGTACGACTATACTGTAAATCTCTAATACGATCCATACGGAATGTAGTCAATGAATCCTTATGCTTATTATAATAAGCACGTAAATAGTAATGACCATCCACAATAACTGTATTATAAGGACTTACATTATAATATTCATGACTAATACCAGCATTCCCTTTTGTAGAATGTGTTTCTACAGGATGTCCATCAATGATTGCATAATCGATATACTTAAAGCGTATATCTTTCTTATTACGTATTGCGGAAGTAATGATCTTTAAGTTTCTACTAAGTGAATAAACTTCTTCTTCATCTTCTTCTAATTCAGGAATGATTAAATAATCCTTCTGTTTTGCAGAAGAGAATTTTAATAGTTTATTAATTAATTCTATTTTATCTGCACTACTTAAGTCCTGACGATAATTCACCATATCAATCAATAATTGTAGTTGTGCTTCATCAAAATAGCCAGTTTCAATAATATAACCAAAACGTCTGACTGCTTTAATTATTTCTTTCCCAAACATTAAAGATGTAAATGCATTGATCTGTTTAATCACTGCATAAACAGCTTTTAAACCAATATCATAACCTTTTTCTTCTAATTGACGCTGTATTTCTTCTGCACTGATACATTCTTCTGAATCCATCAATAATGAGAAGACAGCCCACATTTTTTCTCCCATCTTATGCCTCCTGATACCTGGTAAGATACCTTTTTACTATAATGATCCACAAGTAGGAAATAACCAATCAAATCATAAGATGCATAAAGATTTAAAAGTGATTCATCTGGTTCCACTTCGTATTTATCTAAGTAGTCATAAGCCCCTTCAATATCTTCTTCTACTAAAGAGAAGTAAGCAGCCTGTGCATAAGTAATGACTTCTTTCTCTACTAATATAGAAATAAGTGCAAGATATGAGAAAGGCATCAGATGTCTCACAATACGATACACATCTATTGGTGATCCATTGTGCAGCATATAGTTACATAACTTCTTATTCAATGATTGAATACGTGGATGATCTCCAAATAAATACTCAATCATTACAAGATGATTTTCTAGACATTGCATATCATCAATTTCATAGAGTTTCTTTAAAGCAAGTCCTAAGTATTTCTTTTGATGTGTTTTAATATGAGCCTCTATTTTCTTCTGACTTCTGCAAGTATCAATAAATGAATCATGATATACATCAATGACATCTAAATAGTCCTTTAATTTATTTAATGAGATTGATGTAATTTCTTTATAACTTTCTAACATATTCTTTCCCTCCTCTTTTTTCTAACACTATTATAGCGAAGAGAAAGAATTAATGCGTTAAAGTTTGTACTGACAAAACCTATTTATAGGTGTTTTGAATATTTTCTTTTTGTTTAGTAATCCCACAAGTTCATATCTGGGTAGTTTGTTTCATATAAGAACTGTTCATTCATGACTTTAGTCAATATAGCAGCCCAGAGTATTAATGCATAAAATGAGTTATTTAAGCACTGAACAGTACCTCCACCATTGACCTTATCTTCATATACATAAAGTTCTTCTTTTTGTGATGGCACATAGTCTAATTCATCTAAATCATCTAATATACCATCATAAGGACGAGTACTCATTTCTTCTATCAAAGTGATCCACTTCTTATAAGCTTCTTCTGTATGATCATATGAGAAGAAACGTATTGCGGCACGTAGCTTATATATTGCAGCATAGACTGCATTGAATGTCATTTCTGTATATGGTTTTTCTGTGAGTAGCTTAGGTATGAATATACCTGGTTTAAATGTAAGATGAATGCTAGGTTTCACATCTGTATAATCATGAGTTATTCCTATACTTGTGCGTACATATTCTCTTGATAATTTAATTAATGCGAGACATACACACATATTCGCATATTTCATATCATCTACTAATGGGAGTGAAAAACCTAAGTCTGCACCATATTGTCTAGAGAAGAAAGGCTTAAAGACAGCTTCTTCATCATATTTATAAGTAACCGCAAAGGTATAGTCTTTAAATGTAATACCATGAGTCTTAAGAGAGTCTCTTAATGTTTCATCATAATCTTCATAGGTATTCTCCAGCATATCCTCTACGACTTCACCACTTGTTATAACATCCTGACAACTTAAATCCTGCAAAAGAACTGCCGCTTCTAGTCTTTTAGTAATCTCTCCCTTTGTGATACACGTCATATCACCGCTTTTTAATAAATAACGTATACTTTGTGTGGCTGCACTTGTCTGTACAACCATTTCAAATTCTCTTTGCATGAGCATTTTCCTCCTTTCCTATATCAAAAAAAGCAGATTCATCATCTGCTTCCTATTCTGCGAGATTTTTGATGAATTGGATTCCTACACCACCAATTCCCATATGAGCACCTACAACACTTGGTAACTCTCTCATGGTAACTTGACATGGACCTAATTGTTCTTCAAGATAGTCTCTTACACGCTGAGCTTCTTCAGGTACAAGAACATCTTCAATCGCAAATGTATAATCTTTCGCATTTGCGCCTCTTTCAATAGCACGATCAGCAAGCATCTTACATGCCTTACGTGTTGTTCTTACTTTGCCTAAAGTATCAATCTTACCACCTAATTCACTATTTAATTCCATAACGGGAACAAGCTTCAACATATTGCCAAGCATTGCGACTGCAGGCGTAATACGCCCACCCTTTTTAAGGTGATTCAAGTTTGGTGTAAAAATAATTGTACCTGAATGCTTAACCATATCTTCAAGCTTTTCTTTAATTTCAGAAACAGACTGACCCTTTTCTACTAAATAACGTGCTGCTTCAATAAGTTTTTTTTGAACATGTGCTGTTCCTTGAGAATCGATTAAAGTAATAGGCATTTCTACTGTATCAGCTGCAACCTGCATACCATTTAATGTAGATGATAAACCAGTTGCGATAGGAATCCCAATTAACTCATCATAACCGTCTCTTTTCGCATCTTCCATAGCCTTTATTAAAGAACCAGTCGAAGGCTGAGATGTTGTATACATATCATCAGTGTCCTTCATCTGATTAAATACATCAAGACTTGTGATTTCTAATTGATCTAAATATGTCTGACTCCCATGACCAATACATAATGGTGCAATATAAATACCTTCATGCTCTCCATTGATATCAATCTGACAGCCACTGTCTGCAATAATTGCTATTTTACTCATTTTTAATACCCCATCAGTGATAATTCACTATGTATATTATAGTTTATTTCTTTTTATTTTACAACCAATGGGATATAATACGAACGGGTGAAACTATGAGATCAATTAAAGAAACAACGACAAATACAATCATTATTAAGAAGTCAGAGTTCATTACAACCCTGATTCCATGTAATGATGAAAAAGAAATCAAAGACTTAATAGAACTCTATTCTAAAGATGATGCAACACATAACTGTGTTGCTTATCGTGTCGGTCCTTTAGAAAAAGCCGATGATGATGGAGAACCATCAGGCACTGCTGGACTTCCCATGTTGAATGTATTACAGAGACAGAAGATTGATAATGTGATTGCGATTGTGACACGTTATTTTGGTGGAATTAAGCTAGGCGCTGGAGGATTGACTCGTGCTTATACAAACAGTGTTGCAGATGCTTTAAAAGAAGCAGAAATAGTCGATAAAGAACTCGTCAAACTTTATCGTATTAGTGTTGACTATCACTTCAGCCGTAAGGTATCTTATTTAATACAATCTAAGAATCTATTATTAATGAATACTGAGTATGACGAAGAAGTTCATTATGATGTTTATTTAAGAGATACATCTTTCTTAGATGAACTTAATGAACTGACTGCATCCAATATGCATTATGAGGTTGTAAAGGAAGATTATATTCCTGTTGAGGTGTAAAGATGTCTAGTATAGAAATATTATTAATTGGTATTGGTTTGTCTATGGATGCTTTTGCGGTATCTGTATGTAAAGGATTATCTGTAAAGAAGTTATCTATTAAGAATATACTATTATGTGGTGTATGGTTTGGTGGATTCCAGGCATTAATGCCATTTATTGGTTATTGTCTTGGTTCTGCATTTAGTGGTTTAGTGGATTCTATTGATCACTGGATTGCCTTTATATTACTCGCATTTATTGGAATCAATATGATTAAAGAATCTTTTGAAGAAGAAAAACAGAATGATGACTTCTCTTGGAAGACAATGTTGATGCTGGCTATTGCGACTGCCATTGATGCACTTGCAGTAGGTATTACTTTCTCTTTTGAATCAATCAATATCTTCATGGCTATTTCTATTATTGGTTTAACGACATTTATTATTGCGTCTGCAGGTGTTTATATTGGTCATGTGTTTGGAAATAAATATGAACAGAAAGCACAGATCACTGGTGGTATTATTCTTATTATAATAGGTATTAAAATTTTAATAGAAGGTTTAGGGATTATTTAGAGAATCTACGTGATTCTCTTTTCTAATTGACTATAATAGTATATAAGAGGTGATTTAAATGAATGAATTATCAAAATTATATCAGTTAGTATTAAACAGAGAATTAGATATTCCTAAAGGTCAGATTCTAGATATTAAGAAGATTGACCATAAACTTCTTGCATTTATGCAATGTGTATATAATACAGGAGAATTAGGACATGTTTATACATTCTGGGATAAAGATACTCAGGTTGATCAAAACGCTCTTTTAGACACTTATATTGAAGGTATGCGCTTATTAATAAGTATTGCGTATGACTTACAGATTGATGAAATCAAGAATCATGAAGAAATGCCTAAAAAAAACAGTTCTGTTGATCTAATCTTTAAAGTCAATCAGGATATTCTAGATTTAAGAAATGGTTATAGTCCTATTAAGCTACAGGATGCTTTGGATGATTATTTCCATTTTGGTTTTTCTCTAGGTATTACTTTTGATGATATGTTAGAAGGATTGTAAAAAAACATAATAAATACATAGAGAATACATACGAATTACACAACTTACATGTATATTATAGTCATGAAAGAGGTGATTCTTATGATCTATATTATTTTAACTATTATTGCAGTATTATTAAGTGCTTTAATCATGGGAGTTGCAAATAAGTATACAAATAAAAAAATCCATGATATTAATCATGAATTGAATATACATTAAGACTCCCCCATGAACGAAAAGAAGGCAGCCTATTGTGGCTGTCTTCTTTTCATTTGAATTCCTTCATATTCATTATGAATACTTTTTACTATACTATTGAAATCATTGTCCGGTACTATGACATCACATATTGAATCAGATGAACCATAGACAAGACTTTCTTTAATATCTAACTTTTCTTTTAATCTTTCCAGCATGTTTTGAGGTGTCGCTTCATAAGAAAGTATCTTAAGTAAGCACATGCCTTTAAAATAATCTTCTTCTACAAAATAACGCAATTGTTTATGTAATCCTAAGTCTATCAAGTCATCTATAATATCATAGATAATCTCTTTTGTATTAAGAATACTGATATAAAGAGGTTGATAGGAATGTGTAGGCATACCAAAGATGTAATTACGATAAGGGGATTGACGCATCATATCATAATAGTCCATTTGTTCGGACTGGTCGAAACTATTATAATATGTCAATAATACATCGTCTTTGAGAACGTGATAGAAGTAATTAAGATGTTTATCATCTAATAATCGAGTAATCTTTGAACCTAATGTTTGTGGTAAGGAATAGGTACATAATAATTCGTTTTTTGGTACGTCATACAATATTGCGCCATCTAATGCGATTACTGGTAGATGTAATTTAAGATGTTCTATTTCTGCCTGCATGGATGCTGGTGTTCTTTTTGTGATGATTGTAAATTGTGCCCCATCATCTACAAGTTTATTCAATTGTGTTTTATTGAAGTTATTTAATTGCTGGTGTGCTGTCTGTTCCATATCATCAAGTTCAGCTACAAAGAGAACATCATTTCTTCTTTTAACTGGCAGGTGTAATGTACAGACAAGATAACCTACACCTACACCAATACATGTATCTAAGACACGATAGAATAAGAATGCATAAGGTGAAATACCAGCATGGGGAATAACTGCAACACTTAGATAAGCCACACAGGCCATAAATGCCATATGCTGTACTTTAAATAAGACTGTTAAGTAAATAGTCAGCATAATAAATAATGCATTGAGTAAATCCCATGCGAGATCAATATGGATGAAAGGCTGTAAAAACATGACAATTGCACCTGTAATAGCACCAATGAGTGTACCTAAAGCTCTTACAAGTGCCTGGTTTTTTTCATTCTCTTTATCTGGCTGAATACAGATAATTGTGGTTATAAGGACATAGAAAGGTGATCTCTGTACACCAAAGAGAGTGAATAATACCATGATGATAAAAACGGCAATACTTGTCTTAATAATACGTAATCCGATTCTAGGCATAATTACAACTCCAAACTATCATTACCGGCTTCAGCCATCATTTTTTCTCTACAAGATAGAACTAATCCATCAATGATTTCCATATGTTCAACCATCTGTCTTCTAAACAAATGGGTAGGAAGTAATATTGCGATTTCATCATAGTCTTTATCATTCTTCTCTCCTGTTTCTTGTCCATAATAGACACGAGCAAGAGGTGCTTCTTTTTGAATACTGAAGAATGTATCCCAGATGATTGCATAAACCTGCGCTCTTGAGAGATGAAGCTTCTTTGTATCAGGAAGTGCATAGAGAAGTAAGATACCTCTGACTGCATCTGTTTTTCTTTGGTCTACTGAGCCATCATGCTTATAATAACGTTCTATATCATAGCCATCAGCCAGATAAACAAGGGAACGGGGAACAGGCTGATGTTGCGAAAGGATATTTTTAAAACGTCTCATTGTATGGTGTGAGACATCCTTCCCTTCTAACAGGTCTCCAGAAGGTGATGTAAGTAGTACTGGATTTTCTCCTGCTTTACCATGAAATGTTTGAGGAATCAAATAAGCATCACGTAATAAATCAAACATAGATTTACCACATATAGCGAGTAATAATGCACTGATATCCTGATTTGAATAACTATCTAGAATGACTTTTGAAAAGGTCTCATTATTTAATTCTTCTGATCCCTGAAAGTCTTCTAGACTTGAATTGAATGTTTCTCTCAGTCTTGCACAAGCTTCTTTACTTGCGAGTATTTTGTGAAATATGTTCTCTACTTCGTGAACACGTGGAAATAATGGTGTCATAGTTTTAACCTCCATCCACTTGTGATTATAGACTTTCTATATCATATGTAAAATGTATCTTTCAGATATTGATGATATGTTTATTACATGACAAAAAAGTGATTCGCAACTGAATCACTTATAATAGTCTTTTGTATATTGAGACATTTCTTTTTTAAATAAACGCATAAGTATGGGTGCACAAAGTAAATAAAAGACAAAATTACCTATTGCATGGAATGTATCAAATAAGAGCCCCTGAGCATAATAAATACCAAACCAAACAGGACCCCCAATAATCAATTGTTCGAGTGAGACGATAAATCCAAAGACATAACCCATTAAAAAGGCATAGAGAGCCATAAGAAGTAATGGGGGTTCTTTGTTGATTTTCTTATAGAAATCACTGATAAATTGAGTAAGTAAGCAGATGACAACCCATGAAAGAATCTGGAAGATTGTCCATGTTCCCATACCTAAGATCATATTGGAGGCAATCGTAGTGACTACTGTGAGTTTAATTCCAAAAGATAATCCAAATAAGAGTACAGATATAATAATGATAGATGTAACAGGTTTAAAGTTAGGTAAGGCCTGCATTGCCACTCTAGAGGCAATATTCACTGCAGAGAGAATACCTATGAGACAGATTTCTCTTGTCTTATTACTGTGCATTAACATAATACCAGATGACTGTGTCTCCTGCTTTTACTCTATAGGCTCCTGCCCCAATATTAGGCGGTGTGCCATTGACCTTATACATCCATCCAGAACTTGGTCCATGATCAAATTCCTTTAATCCATCTATTCCTGATACATAAACAGTAGAACCAAATCCCTTTATAGAGATACTCTTCCCATTCTGTTTTGCAAGTTCTCTTAATACACTATAAGCTGTAGAAGAACTATTCACTTCTATATTCCCCTGCATCATTGTGCTATTTACTCCAATCACCTGTACTGAAACAGTTTGTTTTATAGGTGTTTCCTGTTTAGGTGGTTCTACTTGTTGAGGAGCAGAGGTTTCTTGTTTACTAGAAGAATTGTTTGTTTCTGTCTTCTTTGTCTCTTGTTTACTAGAAGAAGATTTTGCCTCTTTTTTCTTTGTTTCCTGCTTCTTAGTCTCTTGTTTACTAGAAGAATCAGATAATTTTGAATCAGTCTTCTTCGATTCTTCTTGTGACTCTATTTGTTTTGTCTCTTCTTTTTTAGAAATATCTTTCTTCTTTGTAATGCTCTTTACTTCATTACTAATAGTAGGCTGAGACTGGAATTGTCCAGTTATACCACGATAAGCTGTAAAGCCAAATATAAAGACAAAAGCGATTGCGACAAAGGCAATCGCTAATTGTTTAGTTGTGAGTTTCTTCATTATTTCTTTTTACTTTTAATAACTAATACGATCACACCAACAGCTGCGATAGCTGCCACTACATATGCCATCACATTTGTGTTATCACCTGTATTAACTACTTTTACTGTTTCCTTCTTTGGTTCAGTAGTAGTTGTTTCTGGCTTTACAGCTGGTGTAGTTGTACTAGGTTTTGTAGGCGTTGTAGGTGTTTCTGGTTCAGTCACTACTGGTGTAGTAGTCTTTGTATAGTCTTTTCTAGCTTTTAATACAAAGCTTCCGTTATTGATTACACCAAGTGCTCTTGCACCTTCTACTGATGCATAAGCATTTGGTTCTAACTTGAATGTATTGTAGTTTAATGCATTGAATGTACCATCTTCATTCTGATAAGAAAGTAAATAGTTATATGCATTTGTATCTAATGTATAACCTGCAACAGATAATCCTTCTAATACGCAAGACTGAGTATCCGCATTTCCACCCCAGCCAATATCATAAGAACCATCTGTACTATTTAATTTAGACTGTACAAAAGTATATGCTTTTGAGATAGCTGCATCATAAGTAGAACGTCCTGCAACACTTAATGCTTCCATAGCCCATCCAGTTGTATCTAGATCAGCATTTGGTCCCTGATATTCATACCAGTAAGCACCATTGTCCATAGCCATAGTTGATAACTTATCTGCAACAGCTTTTACCTTAGGTGAGTTTACTGTTTCTAAAGCCATTAATGTCCAAATAGTAGCCCCACATCCACCATTTACATCATTTGTAAGAGTACCATCTTCCTGTACTCTATTTTCTAGGATTTCAACTAAGTTAGTCTTATTGAAATCTTTTGGATTTTCACCTAATAAAGAAATTGCGATAATAGACTTCGCTAAGTCACCATAAGAGGCAGCTGTATAATCTACATCCTTAAAGTTGTTTAATAAAGCATCAGCTTTACCATCTGCTTCAAATCCTGCTGCTTCATACGCAATAACAGCATCAGGACTATCTAAAGTAATTGTCTTTAAATAGTTCTGTGATTTGATTAACGCATCATCACTCGCAAAAGCGGCTGAAAATGATAACGCAAAAGTTAATGCGATTGAAGTTATAACTGTCAATAATCTTCTCATTTTTATTCTCCTCCAAATACTTTATCCGCAAAACGCACTGTTTCCATTGCGTCTTTCGCATAACAATCTGCACCGATACGATCTGCATATTCCTGAGTCATAACGGCTCCACCTACAACTGTAAATGTATCAGGCTTCTTTTCCTTCAACAACTTAATTGTATCTTCCATACTCACAACTGTTGTTGTCATTAAAGCACTAAGTCCTACTAATTTTACATCTTCTTTAATGGCTGTATCCACAATTTGTTCAGGTGGTACATCTTTACCAAGATCAATGACATCATAGCCATAGTTTTCTAACATAACCTTCACGATATTCTTTCCAATATCATGAATATCACCTTTAACTGTCGCAATGATGATTTTTCCTTTCATTTCTCTTGGTTTTCCTGCCATGGAATCCTTAATCACTGCAAAGGCTGCTTTCGCTGCTTCAGCACTCATTAACAGCTGTGGCAGGAAGATTGTGCCTTTTTCAAAGCCTTTCCCTACTTCATCAAGGGCAGGAATTAGTTCTTCATTAATAATTTCTAGTCCTTCTTTAGTTTCAAGCTGTTTTTGAGTGGCTTTACCTGCATTTTCACTCATACCACGCTTGATACTTTCATATAGAGACATATCAACCGCTTCACTCTTTACAGGAGCTGGTGCACTATTACCATAGGCGCTAATATATTCTGTAAAGTTCGTATCTAAACCACTTAAGGCGAGATAGGCACGATATGATTTCATCATTGCTTCTGATGAAGGATTGATGATTGCACAGCTGAGTCCTGACTGCATTGCCATAGTAAAGAAGTTCGCATTAATGATTGGTCTTTGTGGAAGACCAAAAGAGATGTTAGAAACACCTAAAATAGAATGTCCATGAAGTTCATCTCTAATAATACGTAGTGTTTCTAATGTCGCAATGGCAGAAGTAGGATCTGAAGAAATAGTCATAGCCAATCCATCAATCACAATATCTTTAGGTTCAATACCATATTTACTTGCTTCTTTATAGATTTTCTTCGCAATACGAATACGATCTGCCGCATTATCTGGAATGCCTGCTTCATCTAAGGCAAGTCCTACAACCACACCACCATATTTCTTTACTAATGGGAAAACAGCATCCATGGATTCCTGTTTACCATTGACTGAGTTAATCATAGCTTTCCCATTATAATGTCTTAAAGCTGCTTCTAAGGCGATTGGATCTGATGTATCAATCTGTAATGGCAATGCAATTACAGATTGTAACTTCTTCATGACTTCTACCATCATCTTAGGTTCATCAATTTCTGGTAGACCTACATTGACATCTAGAATATGTGCTCCTGCATCTTCCTGTTTTAAACCTTCAGATAAGATATAGTTAATATCTCCATCACGTAAGGCCTGTTTGAATTTCTTTTTACCTGTTGGATTAATACGTTCCCCAATAATAACTGGTTTAGGACCTATTTCGACAGCCTGTGAGAAAGAAGTCACAACAGAAATATTCTTCTTTACAGGTGGTTCAATAGGTAAATCTTTAACTAATTCAATAGTTTTAGATAGATATTCTGGTGTTGTTCCACAACATCCTCCAAGTACATGCACATTCAATGAGGCAATCTCTTTCATCTCTGATGCGAATTCATCTGCACTCATATCATAATAAGTATGACCTTCATCATCTGTCTGAGGCAAACCAGCATTAGGTGTCACAATAATTGGTGTAGAAGAAACTTTAATCATTCTTTCTACAAATGGCTTAATTTGACGAGGACCTAATGAACAATTAATACCTAATGCATCAATATGTAACCCTTCAAGTAAGGCAACAACTGATTCTGGTGTACCACCTGTCAACATCTTACCTTTTTCATCAAATACGACAGTGGCACATACTGGAAGATCTGAATGTTCCTTAGCTGCAAGAACGGCAGCCTTTAATTCATAACTGTCCTGCATTGTTTCAATAAGAATCATATCTGCCCCCGCTTTAGTTCCATACTCAATGACTTCTGCATAAATATCTACAGCATCATCAAATGATAAATCTCCTAGTGGTTCTAAGAGCTTACCTGTAGGACCTAAATCAAGCGCAATCAGGGCATTAGCACGTCCTGTAAGTTCTCTTGCCTTTTTTGCATGTTCTACTGCTTTTGTGACTATTTCTTCTAGGTTATCTGGATATTTTAATCTATTGGCACCAAATGTATTGGTGTTGATGATATCACATCCTGCTTCTAGATAACCTTTATTTAATTCAATAATCTTTTCTGGATAAATGATATTCCATGTTTCAGGTAGTTCACCAGCCTGTAGGCCCCAGCTTTGAAGTACTGAACCAGTACCACCATCCCAGAATAACCATTCTTTTGTCAGTCTTTCTTTAAATCCCATTACTTTACCCTCCTGAATTCACATTGTGCAGGACAATTGGCACAGTCCTTCGTATGACGAGGCTGTGTGTGATGTGTAATACCAATGATCGCCGTCACTGATTTAGATGGGACCATTAAGAGACTTTCTAATAAACTGATACCAATCTTATCCATCTGTAATATACGCATAAAATCTTTTTGATGATCTAATGCAAGATCTCCATAACCAGGCGAAAAGCGTGGCTTTAAGAATTCATTATTCTTATGAGCCTCCTGATTGAGTTCTTCATTCACTTCATCACAATAGGCTTCTATCATAGCAGCCCCCGCTGCCTGATAGATGACTGCATCACTCATCTTAGTCAGTTCTGTACGTTTAATCAAACGATCGACTTCTATTCCAATTGTAGCCGCAAAGAGATAAACGGCATGACAGCCGTTTAAGTTATTCTCTAAATTACGACTATGAATCACCATATCACCAATGGTGATTGTATGATTCTCTATTGTGACAGGGAATCTTTTCACAATATGACGCGGTACAGCTGTTTTCTGTAATACTTCTATACAATGATCTAGTGCATTATTGATTTCTGTGAGATCACCTTCAATGGATTGACGGTATCCTAAATAACGTAAAGCTTCTTTACGATTTACATTGATCATTTAAGAAGCTCCGATAAATTATTCATAATACCTTCCGCAACATCTGGCTTATTCATAGTATAAACATGGATATGTTTTACACCATTCGCAATTAAATCAATAATCTGTTCAGATGCATAAATAATACCAGCCTGCTTCATGATTTCAGGATTATCACCAAATGCATCCACCATCATCTTAAAACGATAAGGAATAATAGATGTACCTGACATCTGTACAGCACGACTGACCTGTTTCGCATTAGTAATAGGCATAATACCAGCGACTACAGGTACATTAATACCAGCTTCCTTAATTTTATATAAGAAGTTATAGAAAACATTGTTGTCAAAGAACATCTGAGTTGTTAAGAAATCTGCACCTGCTTCTACTTTTTCTTTTAGATGCTGGATATCTTCTTGAATACTAGGTGATTCTACATGTCCTTCTGGATAACATGCTGCCCCAATACAGAAATCACCCTTCTCTTTAAGTTCCTTGATTAACTGACAGGCATATTGGTAGTCTTCTCCCACTTGACCATCCTTAGGAATATCTCCTCTTAATGCCATGATGTTTTCAATACCATTTTCTTTAAACTGTTCAACCATGGACTCTACATGTTCTCTTGTAGAAGAGACACATGTGAGATGCGCCATGACTTCAACACCATATTTCTCGTGGATATCTTTCGCTAGTGCCACGGTATGTGCACTTGTTCCTCCACCTGCACCATAAGTCACAGACATGAAACTTGGATTTAAAGATGCAATCTTTTCTGCAGCCTTTAAGACATTTTCATATTTACTGCTTGTCTTAGGTGGAAATACTTCAAAAGATAAAGTGACTTTATCTTCATTTAATAAATCAATAATTTTCATTGATACTCCCCCCCCTTTTTTTTCATATTCTACATTATTTTTTTATTAAGCACTAGTATGTGTTTTATAATATTGTTTTAAAACTGAATCTAAGAACTCAGTAGATGCTGAAACATAATAAGGTTCCATGCCACTCACAATAGTCAACATTCCATCAGTATATTTCATTTGTGGCTTCTTAAACATATGATTGACATACGCAAAGAACTTCTGTCCATCTAAATCTTCTAAGAAGACTTTAGAGAAACGTATTTCTAGTCCCTGGCTGCTATCTTTCACATCATCAATAAGTGGATCATGTGAGAGAATATCAAATTTTCTCTTTACGACAATATTACGTACCTGTGATGGGAGTACACCATAAAGGTCTGTTAATTCATGTTCCACACGTTTGAGTGTTTCTAAGTCATTGGCTTTATAAACACGCTGATAGAGTTCTAATTTTTCCATATCACTCTCTACATAATCTTTTGGAATATAACCATCCACAGATACATTACGTGATGGGACTGTATCATCTTCCTTGATCTTACCTTGCTTTTCATCAATCGCATCCTGCAAGATCTTCATGTACATATCAAAACCGACCTGATCAATAAATCCTGCCTGTTCACCACCAAGAATATCACCACTGCCACGAATAGATAAATCTCTCATCGCAATCTTATAACCAGATCCTAATTGCGTGAATTCCTTAATAGCTGTTAATCTCTTTTGAGCTTCTTCTGTCATAGCACGATCTTTTGTATAGAGAAGATATGCATATGCAATACGCTCACTTCTACCAACACGGCCTTTGATCTGATAAAGCTGTGCTAAACCAAACTTATCCGCATTCTCAATAATAATTGTATTCGCATTAGGTATATCAATACCTGTTTCAATAATCGTTGTACATACTAAAATATCATATTTCTTTTCTACAAAATCAGTCATGACATCTTCTAGTTCTGTCTTATCCATCTGACCATGTCCTACCCCAATACGTGCATTAGGCAGAAGAGTCTGTAAAGTAGAGGCTGTTTCATAGATATTCTCTGTTCTATTATGAAGATAGAATACCTGACCATTGCGTGATAATTCTCTTTCAATAACCTGTTTAATGAGAGCCCAGCTCTTTTCTGATACATAGGTCTGTACAGGTAATCTATTTAATGGTGGTGTTTCTATTTGTGAGAGTCCTCTAATTCCCATGATGGACATCTGTAATGTACGAGGAATTGGTGTTGCAGTGAGTGTAAGAACATCTATTGTTTTTCTGAGGCTCTTGATCTTCTCTTTCTGTCTCACACCAAAACGCTGTTCTTCATCGATACATAGTAATCCTAAATTCTTGAACTCTACATCCTTGGATAAAATACGATGTGTTCCTACTAATAGATCAATATTACCTTCCTTTAAATCAGAGAGAATCTGTTTCTTTTCTTTAGTAGTCGTAAAACGATTCAATAACGCTATATTGACAGGGAACTTCTCAAAACGTTTCTTCATCGTACGATAGTGCTGGGATGAAAGAATAGTTGTAGGACATAGGAAGGCACATTGTTTCTTCGACACAATTGCCTTAAAGCAGGCTCTTAAAGCCACTTCTGTCTTACCAAAACCAACATCTCCACATAATAGTCTATCCATTGGACGTGGTGTTTCCATATCCTTCTTGATTTCTTCTACAGCCTGTGCCTGGTCTGGAGTCAGTTCATAACCAAACTCACTTTCAAACTCTAATTGAAGATCTCCATCAGGTTCAAACGCAAAACCTGGCTGTCTCATTCTTTCTGCATATAAGTTAATGAGATCATCAGCTAGACCATCTACCTTCTGTCTGACTCTTGCTTTCTCTTTTGCCCATTTAGGTGAACCTAAAGCATGAATACGAGGTGGTTTACCATCTCTTGATGAATATTTTCTAATCAACTGGAACTGTTCTACTGGAACATAGAGGATATCATTACCTTTATAGGCAATATGTAGATAATCCTTATGCACACCATCAACGACTAATGTTTCAATACCCATATATTGTCCAATACCATTTGTATCATGAACAACATAGTCTCCTACCTTTAATTCATTATAGTCTGAGATCTTAGTCGCATCTCTATATTTGATATATTTCTTCTTTGTTTCTTGTACTTTAAAGAGTTCCTGACTTGTGAGTAATATGGTCTTCTCTTCTACAAAGTTCATTCCACAAGGTAAATGTCCTAAGAATAGATTAACCCCATCATAAATCTTATTTGTGGCACTTGTGAGAGTAAAAGGAATCGCATGATCGGTAAATAAGTTGACTAATACATCAATCTGGCGCTTTTCATCTACACCAATCATGACACGATTATATGTGAGTAAATCCTTTAACTGACTAATAAAGACTTTTTCATTGGCCATAGAGATCATAACAGGCTGCGTCATAAACATGATCTGTTTATCATTTTCTCTAAAACGAACAAAGTCTACATTCTGATGTTTTAATATAGTCTGAGGATTATTAATAAGTTTAAGTCCTCTGATCATCTGTCCTATTTCTTCTAGTTCATGATAATAGAGGTAGTTCTCTTCCATATATGTCTTATAAGAAGCAAGAATAGAAGCAAGAGATGCAGTAATAATTGTATAATCACGTGCATAATCCATGATTGTAGCAGTTTCAGGGAATAAACCTAAATACTGATAAATACGTGGATTATAGTCATGTGCTTTAAGTGATTCAATATCTAATGCATAGGTCTGTTCAAGTTCATCCTTGAAATCATCCTGTACAGTCATCTTATCTTTTAATGTCTGAATAGATGCTTCTACCTGTGATAAACCATCATCTTCATACATCATATCTGTAGCTGGAAGGATATCGATAGACTCTATTTTATTTGTTCTTCTTTGGGAGTCTTTATCATAGAAAGAGATTTCTTCAATTTCATCATCAAAGAATTCAATACGAACAGGATGGTCATACTGGATTGTATAAACATCAAGTACTTCCCCTCGTCTAGAGTAATAGAAAGGTGAATCGACTCTTTGTGTATTCTTATATCCAATAGACTGTAACATCTTCTTGAGTTCTAAAGGATCAATAGTATCTCCCTTCTTCAAGCTTATAATACTCTTCTTAAAAAGCTCTACAGGAGTAATATAACGTGTCATTGAATGCATATGACAGACACAGATCATCGGTTTATCCTGTGTCATAGCATATAATGCATTAATTCTTTCACCTAATAGTTCATAAGAATAAGCCACTGATTCAACACGTAATGATTCATCTGCAGGGAAATAAACAACTTGATTCACAAGTTCAGTTAATGTTTTATAGAGGTTAAATGCCTCATATTGGTTGTTTTTAATAATCAGGATTTTTCTTGGATTATGCCAAAAAGAACCAGCAATGAGATAAGCCTCATCGCTAGTTGAGTTTGTGACAATAGTTCCATTATCTGTATCTAAGGTACGCAAGGCCTGATTATCTTTTAAAAGATTCAGTATTTTTTCCATAACAATCACCTAATTATATTTATTCATTGCTTTATTAAAACCATCATCTAAATAACATAAAACAGCATCTGCTGCACGTTTAGCACCTTCTGAAATAAGCTTTTCTTCTTCCTTAGAGAAGTGTCCAAGTACCCAGTCCACCACACTATAAAGTTTATTCTTAGAAATACCAACACGAATACGCTTGAAGTTCTGAGTCCCTACATGGGCTATAATACTCTTGATTCCATTATGTCCACCCGCACTGCCTTTTTCTCTTAAGCGAAGCTTACCAGTAGGCATATCCATATCATCATAAATAACCAATAGATCTTCTACTGGAATCTTGAAGAACTGCATCACTGCCGCAACAGATTCACCAGAATTATTCATATAAGTCTGAGGCTTAAGTAAGATAACATCTTCACCCTTATACTTGAATTTAGTATATAAGCCTTTGAACTTTTCTTTATCAATAGACTGATTCATTTCATCACTTAAGACATCTAAACAATAAAATCCTGTATTATGTCTTGTCATATCATATTCTTTACCAGGATTTCCTAATCCAACAATTAATTTCATTACATTCTCCTATCTTGCACATACAACCATGGATACACCAAATACATTGAGTTGTCCATTTTCTATTCTTTCATTTGACATACTATATAATATCTTAAAGTCATCTTCAATACCAATAGTAATCACATCATATGAAGGATTAAAATAAATCTTAATTTCTTTATAGTCTCCTTCATCCTGAGTCAAATGATATTCTACCATACGATAATAGATATTGTTGATGAAGACGTGCTGATGCATATCTTCATAGTCATAATATCTAAAGCACTTATTGTGTTTTCTTAAATCTATAAAGAACTTTACAGCCTGTACAACATTCATATAACGGTCATGACGTTCCCAGTCTAATTTATTAACTGCATCTCCTGCATTATAAGAATTCTGATTACCATTCTTAGTTCCTAAGAATTCCTGTCCTGCATGAATAAAAGGAACACCCTGAGCTAGAATAGTCATTGCAAGTGTTAATAAGCATCTCTTCTGACGACAATATTCATCTTCATGTCCATTAGAAATAATGAATTTATCAAATACAGTCGCATTATCATGACATTCAGCATAGTTAATGCTCTGTTCTATTGATGAGAACTTATTGTAGTCACACATTGCGATAATGGCTTCATTTGTCTTATATGTATCCCCAGATGTATAGCCTTTGACTTCCATCTGATTAGGTCCCTTGATTGTATCTCTGAAATGATCATTAAAGAAACCAACATGAGGTGTTTTATGGTTATTTTCAATCGTTGTCTTTTCTGAATCAGGTAATGCAGTACCCATATTCCATCCTTCACCATATAACATAAATGAAGAATCTAATGAATGACCCTGTTCATAAATCATATTGACTGTATCAATATCCACAATACCCATAAGATCCATTCTAAAACCATCTACACCATAAAGAACCTGCCATCTCTTGCACATATCTAAGATATATTTACGACACATCTTGGCAGTACTATTTAAATCATTCCCACACCATGAACCATTAGATAATTCACCCTTGTCATCTCTTCTAAAGAAATAATAAGGCACTGTCTTTTCTAATGTATTGTTGTTTACATCATGCATATGATTATAGACTACATCAAGAATGACACGCATATTATGCTTATGAATACAGCGTACCATACGCTGACATTCCTGAATTCTCTTATAACCATCATTAGGGTCAGTAATATAACTTCCTTCAGGCACATTATATTGTGCTGGATCATAACCCCAGTTATAAAGTAAATCCGGATGATCTTCATCTACAGTTGCATAATCATTCACTGGTAACAGCTGTACATGAGTCACACCAAGCATATCTAAATAGTCCATACCTGATGAAAAGCCATTCTTAGTCACTGTACCTTCTTCACAGAAACCTAAGAACTTACCTCTATGTGTGATTTGTCCATATTCATCAATAGAGAAGTCTCTAACACCTACTTCATATATAACTGCATCTGTATTATGTTTAAGTTCTGTTAAAGGATAATCCACTCGTCTTACCTTATCTAAATCAATGACAACTGAACTATGCATATTAGCTGTACTTGAATAAGCATATGGATCAGCTGTTTCTGTTGATTCTTCATTCATTCCAATAATATAAACATATTCATAGCCATCTAAATCTTTCTTAATAGTTGTACTATAAACACCCTTATCTTCTCTTTCTAAAGGATAATAATGAAGATCTTCATCTTTCCATATCTTTAATACAACCTCTGTAGAAAGGGGTGACCAGACCTTAAATGATGTGCTCTCTTTTGTATAATGGCTGCCTAAATCATCTCCATCATAATAGAAATGATCATCAAACTCTTTACTCATAGAAAGCTGACTAAAGTCTAGAAAACAAGCTAAACCATAATTATCAAACACTTTATATCTTGTACCTACAGAAAAATCTGTATGCAAAAGATACGACTGGAATCCATCTTCTTTCTCAGTCGCTTCACCTTTAAGTATCTTTACTTCACATGTATCTAAATTCTTCAAATAAAACTGACTTGAAATTCCGTTATAGTAATTTAATGATAAATCGACCTTGATTAAATCAAAATCAATCGCATAAGCATACATACGTATTGACTCCCTTTGCATATTATATACCCACCTTTTCTCATTCCCTATTCTATCATAAAAACACAAGAATGAAAGAGAGTATCTAAATTTAAAAAAGAATGCCATATAACACAAAAAAAGACTGAACAGCATAAGTCATTAAGCCTATATAGAGCGATTACTTTGTGATTGTGAATGTACGAGTAATAGGTGTAGTCTGATAGTTTCTACCTAAAGTCACCACTGTCATAATGTATATATCATTTCATTCTATATAGAAAAAGAGGATAGTCATGCTATCCTCTCAGACTGTTGACAAACTAAATGTTAACAGTCTTTTCTTTTAAAATCGAATA
>NZ_UQGV01000018.1 GCF_900540665.1 uncultured Catenibacterium sp.
GGCGCAGAATTAGTGATTTTTCCTAGAATTGACACTTTTTCTCGTCTACCCTATTTCCGTGAAGAACAAGTTCTGCTAATAAAGCCGATATTTCTTCTATAGATTGATCATAATTATTCATGAACCAATTCATATAAACAGATAAAACACCAGAAAGATAGAAATTAGAAACAACTTCAAATCGACGCATATCTAATTCATTACTTTCTTCAATACGCTTTTGTACATATTCTTTAAGTGCTTCTACGATCTTTACAATAAGAAAAGAACGGTTATTTGTCTTAAAGAGAAGATTAAAGAATTCTAAATCTTTATTTACTGTTTCAGTAAACTTTATAAAGATTTCAGTTAAGAAATCAGCCATATTTGTAAACTCTACAGTACCCATATTATTAATAAATGCCTCTACTGTCAGGTTTTCTATTTCTTCCATAACTTCATAGGCATCTGAGTAGTAATTATAAAATGTCTTACGGTTAATGTTCGCTTTTTTCGCAATATCTGTAATGGTAATCTGATTTACATCTTTTTCATTTAACAGTTCTACAAAAGCTTTATATATTGCATGTTTTGTCTTGATAACTCGTCTATCTGTCTTTTGTTCCATTATTATTTCCCACTTTCTATACAATATGTATCTTTAGCAACATTTCTATTATGTTCTGACCATGTATTGTTTCATGCATTTATATTATAATACAGCCAGATTGTAGGTTTCAACCAGAGGGGATATATAAATGACTTATATTATTCAAAAAAAATTACGTTATTTAGAAAATGCAGGTCGCTTAAATGAAACTAAGAACTATATTCAACATGGTTCTATTACTGTCTATGCACATTGTGTCAATGTAGCTCATATGAGTGTCAGAATAGCCAAATGGCTCCCAATACAGGTTAATATGGATGCTTTAGTCATTGGTGCATTACTTCATGATTATTTCTTATATGACTGGCATGATGGAAAAGGAAGGCATTTTCATGGCTTTACTCATCCAGAATGCGCTTTTAGAAATGCAGAAAAGGACTATACACTCTCACCACGAGTTAAAAATATTATAATTAGACATATGTTTTCTTTAACTCCTGTTCCTCCCACATGCACTGAAGCATGGATAGTATGTATTGCAGATAAGATCTGTGCCATAGAAGAGACATTATTTAGAAGATGAACTGGAATTTCTAGCTTTTTTTAATTATTTGTTGATAGGAATAGAAAAATGACTACCTTTGGAAGTGGGGTAGTCATTTTCTTAAATCTAAGTGAAGAGCCGCTTACTTATCATATAGGTTTGTAGTGGTTGTCAATATAGCTTGATTTTAGCTTTTTATTCTGATTTGAACACTAAAATAACGATATGAGTAATCATAAGTGATCTCTCCATGATACTTATTGACTATATTCATAATAGAACGCATTCCAAACCCATGACTACAATCTTCTTTAGTTGTATTGAAGTTTGGGTTATCTACAAGAGGATTATTGATACTGGTATTCTTAATATCAATAACGAAATCATTACTCTCTTTATAGATATCAAGAATAATCTTCTTAATAGATTTTGATGTACAATTCTCAATCGCATTATCTAATAAATTACCTAGTAATACATAGAAATCTATCTTATCCATAGGGGTATCATCATCAAATTGACTGGCAATAAATTCAATATTCTTACCTTTAATCTTAGATAATTGAGAAGCTAATATAAGATTCAAAGATGCATTACCCGTATCCACTGTTTGTGTTTCATTAATTCTATGTAATTGGTTATTAATATGATTATGGAGTGATTCATAATCTTTTTTTTCACAATCTTCCAGTAATGACAACAACATATGATTCATATCATGCTTGATCTTTCTGATTTCATTCATATGAGTAATGATATTTTCATAATTCTTCTTATTGAATTTCAGTTCCTCATTGTTTAATTTTACTAGATAATTCTCTTTCTCTATACTTAATATTCTATTAACCATCTGGTAGATCAACATCACAAGAATGGTAATCAATACAATTTCTATAGAACTTTCAAGGGGAAGAGAACCTTTTTTGAAAATAGTAATAAGATATGACAGATAGATAAGTGTTAATACAGAATGGATACCTAGATAGAAGGCGGTATATTCTTTAATACGCATTAAATAATCCTTAAACAAATGCCTTGTAAGAAGCAATAATATACATAAAAGAAGATCTGAACCATAGACTATATCATGAATAGGTAAAACCAGATCATATATGAAAATATTGATACCCCATGTCATAATCACATAGGTAAGAACCTTAAGAAAGATAAAGTAAATTGATATAAATAGACATTCTAGAAGTCTGTCATGCTTAAACAGAATGAGGCATAAACCTAATATACATATACTAAGAAGTCCATTATGTATGAACATAGAAGAAATAATAGAAACAGATGATAATAATAGTGCAGAACCAATAAACTTGATTAGATTCTCTTTAATGCTGATAGAATAGACATAATAGAAGAATGACAACAACATCAAAGATAATGCGATGAAACTTATATTATTTGTTTCTAACATCAATGATGCACCTCCTTCATATACTCTAATACAAGCTTTTTCTTTCTTCTACTTATTGGTATCTGGTAATGCTCACTTATATATAATGTTGTACCTTCTAGCTTAGTCACTTTTTTCATATTTGCGAGATAAGAACGTCCAACTCTTTTAAAATGATTAGAATCAATCGTCTTTTCTACATCACCTAGCTGCATATTGACAGTAATAGAAGATGTATCAAAATGTATCTCTGTTTGATGATTGAAGCTTTCACAATAAAGAATAGACTCTTTTCTTAATATATAGGCATTTCCATTGATATAGAATGTTACACTTGGATGTAAATGAGATAAATGATAGTTGATTTCTTCTAATACATCAGGCATTTCTATATCTAGATTCTCTTTTCTAATAAAGTCAAAAGGATGTATATTACATGCTTTATAAACAAGTTCATTATGACTTGTAATAAAGATAATTAAGGCATTCTGATGTCTTTTTTTGTACTCTTTCGCTAGTTCTAATCCTGAAACATGAGGCATATCGATATCTAGGAATAAGACATCAAATTCTACATTTATAGGAAACTGTAAAGCATTTATATATGTATTAACCTCTATATCTGTAGATGAGAAGAAATCACTTATATGATGACAAACATGTTTTAAGTCATCTTCTTCATCATCTACAACTGCAATTCTATATGTCATAGATTCCATCTCCTTATCATTGACGCTTTCAAATAGACCATTAACGATCACACAATTGAATATATATTATGTATTATTTAAAATGAAATAAACAAAAGAACTATTAAATATATTCTAACATATTAAGGAGATAATTTATGAAACAATTCTTCTACTTATTTAAATCCAAAAAGAAACTTCTCTTATTTTCTATTTATTTTATTGTAGTTATTGTAGGAATATTCATCAGTTATAAAGGGGCTTATAGTTCTATTCCTGAAAAAGAAATGATACTAATGAAATCAAAAGATCCTGAAATGGGATTAGACTTCTTCTATTACTTACAGGATTCAGGACTCACACTTATATTATATGTCCTTACAACACTCATTGTGCCTAATATCATTAGTGCTGATTTCTTGCTATATGAGCATAATAAATTCAATCATTTTATGATAACACGTATGTCTTCTTCTATTTATCATAAGAAAGAAAGACAATTCAATTTTCTTGCGACATTTATTCTTATTTTTATGACTCATCTACTTACAGTACTAATCATTCATCTTTTCTTCTTTAAGATATCTTTTTCTATTAATCCAATCTATATGAATGCGACAAGACAGACTAATCTATTATCTAGTTCATTATTTCTTAATCTTATTATCTATATGGTTCTTTCATCTATTGGCTATGCACTTTTTTCTCATTTCTTGTTCTCATTACAGTGTTTTATTAAGAATGTCTATTTCTATAGAACGCTTGGATTACTTGTATCTCTTATTCTTTATATTGGTGCATCAGTTTTATCTCATACATTCTATAATACATCAGGAAGTTTGCTTGCTACATTGGCTTATTTCCTTAATATTATTAATATTCTTACTCCAAGTATTATTAAAAGTCCTGTTTTAAATAACAATCCTCATCTCTTCTATATTGGTACTGCATTACTCTATTATCTTTTGTCATCTATTCTTTTTGGAATGAGGGATTATCATGACTCCACTACTTAAGCTTATTAAGAAACAGGACACTATTTCACTTATTATTTTGATTCTTCTTATTCCTGTAGTCACAAGATTAAGTAAAAGAGTAAACTTCATCTATATTCTCCTTACAAGTAACTATATCACCTTGATTTTGAATATTACTTATCTAGTGGTTATGTATAAGAAGGTGATGATCATCAATGGGATTAATCATACTTTGATTACACGTATGGGGTATAAGAATACACAACAAACCACTTATTCTTTTATGATTATTATTACACTATCTTTCTTGATTATTCTCTATGTCTTCTTATTTCTCGTATATGGTATCTCTCAAATGAGTATCAACCTTCTATTGATGTTAGTTGTTTATACATTGATATTTCTATTTGAGATATCCATTATTTACTTGCAATTCAATAGAAAATCAAACATTCTCTATATCGCTTTACCTATCATTATCAATCTTGCTTATCATTACATGTTCTTCTAGGAGGAAATAAAGATGTTGAAAGTCAATCATATTAAAAAGAGCTTTAAACAAAACACAGTATTAGAAGATATCAATCTAGAAATAAATAAAGGAGAATGCCTCTATATACATGGAAAGAATGGATGTGGTAAATCCACATTCTTTAAAATTATCTGTGACATTATTCAAAGTGATTCAGGTACTATTGAAAAGGAATCTGATACATATATTGGTACACTTATAGAAAACCCAGGATTTATAGAAAATGAATCTTTAAGATTCAATCTTAAGTTTCTTGCTTCACTTAATCATTGTTATAACGAAGAAAGAATAAGAGAATTATGTCATACGTACTCGTTGGATTATGATAGTTCTGCTACACTTAAGAATTATTCTGTTGGTATGAGACAAAAAGCAGGTATTATTCAAGCAGTTATGGAAGATCAGAATCTTATTTTCTTTGATGAACCAACTAGAGGCTTGGATGAAGAGAGTATCATTATATTTGAAAATATGGTCAATACATTAGTAGAAACGGGTAAAAGTGTAGTGATTGCATCACATGACCGCTTAGCACATGTTCACTATACACATACCTATTTGCTAGAAGAGGGGAAACTTAAGAGTGAAGACTATTAAGAACTATGTTTCTCTCTTCATTCTATTTCTTATATGTAAAGGAGTATTTCATATCTCTTTTGTTGACTGTACTCATATCAAATACTTCTTTCCTCAAAGACCTATTTATGTTGTATTTTCACTTCTAGTTAACTACTTCTATTTGAAAATAGTGTTTGATTGTATATTACAGTATATTGAAATAGATACATTTTCAATTATCAGAATGGGAAGAAAGAAGTATCATACAATGATGCTTGAAAGAATAGTCTATACACTTATTGTATTTGTTTTGTTTTCTATTTTTACTGATCTTTTCTTTCATGATATTTGTATTTTAGGACTTATAGAAACAGTCTGCATTGAAATACTCATAGGACTATGTATGTCTTTTTTCTATAAAAGACTAGGGACTCATACGTTTATGATTGCATTCATACTTATTATGTTTACTAAATATTTCATTACTTTGGCTTCAGGATTTTAGTCCTGAAGCCTTTTGTGTTATGATAGTTTCAAGGAGGTGTTCTATGCAACTCATATTTTGTGATATGGATGGCTCATTACTAAACCATCATTCTAAAATCTCACCACGAACATTAGAAACACTCATCAAATTAGAAGAGAAGGGGATAGGAATTATTCTCTCTAGTGGTAGACATATTAACAGTTTAATGAAATATGGTGAGATGCTTCGTTTTGAAAAATATCCCATGAGTGGCTATTCATGCAATAATGGACAAGCTTATCATGATCATCTAGGCGAGAATGTACTTGAACATAAACGCTTAAACTATGATGATTACTTAAAAGTAAGAAGATATGCGAAAGATCATCACTATGGCTTTATTGTCTATATTAATAATAAAAGAGTGATGTTCCATTATAATGAATCATTGCTTATTCGATTACTGCATTTGCATATTCCAATACACGTTGATACAATCTTTGATAAGTTTGTCTATTTTGGATGTCCTTCTTTTGACACGCAGGGACTGGATTATACATGTTCTTTAGTTGATCCTTATTGGCTTGAAATAGGACCGAAAGGTGTAGATAAAGGCACAATGTTAGAAAGAATTGCATGTTTTCATCATATCGATTTAAAAGATATAATCGCTTTTGGAAATGGTGAAAATGATCTTCCTATGCTTATTAAGGCAGGAACAGGTATCGCAATGGGTAATGCACTTGAACATGTGAAAGAACTATCTGATGCAGTCTGTGATGATTGTGATCATGATGGAATAGGTAAATATCTGGAGGACTTACTATTATGATGAATATGTCAGATTATTATGATTTTTCAGGACAGAAGTTTGGATATCCTCTCTCTTTAAGTATCAACAGTTTTGATCGTCATATCTTCTCTAGACAAAAGAGTCTAGAACTCTCTTATGTCTTGCAGGGAGAATACCAGATAGTGACAGAGAAGTTTACTTCTAAACTATCAAAAGGTGAACTTGTGATGATTGCTCCGGGAGATATTCATTTGATTACGCATAAAAAAGATGGAGTTGTTCTTACAATACATATAGACTTTGATCGTATGACTTCCGCAATGAGTGGGAATAGTATTGAGGCTTTTTCTACAATGATTGTCACTAACCAGGCTTATGATCAATTAAAAAATAAGATATCAGGCATCCTCAAACTTATTAAACAGGAGAATTATAACCTTTATACTCTCAATGCCTATATGATGGATATCCTCTCTATTGCGTCTCAGGTTTCTTTCTCTATGTCTTCTCTTCCTTTACAGGATGAAGCCCATAGGAACTATATGCAGGCTATTTTATATATAGACTCACACTATAATGAGAACTTAACTTTAGGTGATGTAGCAGATACACTTTCGTTTAGTTTAAGTTATACATCTAAGTTATTTAAGAAGTTTACTGGTATTACCTTTGTGAAGTATTTAAATAGTGTACGTATTCGTGCTTCTCTAGAAGATTTATTAGAAGGTATCAAGAATATTTCAGAGATATCAGATGAATGCGGTATGCCTAATTCTAAGGCTTATACAGAAGCGTTTAAAGAAATCTATGGTATATCACCTAGTAACTATAGAAAACGTTTTAAGAAGAATTATGCGCCTACAGAAGAAAAAGAAATGAACCTTAATAACTTTGATGAAATACTAGAAGACTTCATCAAGGAAGAAGAAACAATCTACGAAGATGAGAAATGTAAGATCACTTTAAACGATGAACATATTAAGCTAGAAACAGAAGAAGAAATAAAAATATCACAAAAAGGTAAGCGAATACAAATTCTTTTATAGCAGTCATATATTGTCTTCTTTCAGTATTAAGAAGGCAAAATATGACTGCTTTTATATAGAAGCATGATTTTTTATTCACAAGAGGAGTGATATAATGTGGACGAAAGAGAGGAAAATACAAATGAAGGAATTTTCACATTTATTTTCACCTATTAAAGTCGGTGAAACAGTTATAAAAAACAGAGTTTTTATGCCTCCTATCAGTACAAACTTAGCTGATAAAGGTTATGTAACTGATGCGCTTGTTGCACATTATGCAGCACGTGCAAAGGGTGGTGTTGGTTTAATCGTTACTGAAGTCACTACAGTAGAACCAACATATATATATTTACCAGGAGATATGTCTATTCATGATGATAGCTTTATTCCTGGATGGAAAAAATTAACTGAAGCAGTACATCAGTATGATTGTAAGATCTTACCACAGTTATTCCACCCAGCTTATATGGCTTTCCCTATTCCTGGTACACCACGTTTAATAGCCCCAAGTAATGTTGGACCATATTATGCTAAAGAAGCACCACGTTCAGTAACTAAAGAAGAATTAAAGGTTATTATTAAACAGTTTGGTGAAGCAGCTTTAAGAGTTAAAACTGCAGGTGCAGATGGTGTAGAAATCCATGCTGCTCATGCTCATGGTTTATTAGGTGGTTTCTTATCTCCTTTATATAATAAGAGAACAGACGAATACGGAGGAGATATCTCTTGCCGTCTAAGATTAACTTTAGAAGTTATTGAAGAAGTACGTAAGATGTGTGGTAAGGACTTTATCATTGATGTACGTATTTCAGGTGATGAATATACTGATGGTGGTTTAAACATCAACGATATGATCTATGTTTCTAAGACTTTAGAAGCAGCAGGTGTAGATATGCTTCACGTCTCTGGTGGTACAACTATCGCAAGAGGAAGCTCTATTCCAGCTCCAGGCACTAAGATGGGTTCACATGCATTATTAAGTGAAGAAATCAAGAAGCATGTATCAATTCCAGTGGCTACAGTAGGACGTATTACAGAACCTTGGATTGCAGATGAATTAATTGCGAACGATAAAGCAGATATCTGTATGATGGGACGTGCTAACTTATGTGATGCAGAATTCGTAAACAAGGCAATGAGTGGTCATGTAGAAGATATTAGACCATGTATTGGATGCTTACGTTGCTTAACAGGTATTATGTTTGGTAAACGTGTGTCTTGTACAATCAACCCTTCATTAGAAATTGAAAACGAAGATACAATTAAAGAAGCAGAAGAAAAGAAGAACATTCTTGTCATCGGTAGTGGACCAGCAGGTATGGAAGCTGCATTTGTAGCACATAAACGTGGTCACCATGTTGTATTATGCGAAAAGGATGATAAGTTAGGTGGAGAAATGAACTTAGCTGCAGTACCTATCGCAAAACAGGATCTTACACTTGTTATCAAGTATATGGCTCATAAACTTGAAGGTGTTGATGTAAGATTAAATACAGAAGTGACATTAGATATGTTACAGAATGAATTCAAGGATTATGAAGTTATTGCAGGTACTGGTGCTTCTCCAATCGTTATTAATCCATTTACTCAGTTTAAATCATGGATGACAGCTGATGATGTATTAGCTGGTAAAGCATTCCCAGGTCGCAAGATTGTTATTATTGGTGGTGGATCAGTAGGTTGTGAAACAG
Organism: uncultured Catenibacterium sp.; assembly: GCF_900540665.1. Classification (GTDB taxonomy): domain Bacteria; phylum Bacillota_I; class Bacilli_A; order Erysipelotrichales; family Coprobacillaceae; genus Catenibacterium. The sequence goes on from NZ_UQGV01000018.1 coordinate 9,267, forward strand.
CTGATTACTTAGCACCATTAATCAATGACTTATTCCCTAGAAATAGAGATGTAACTATATTAGAAATGGCAAATGGTGTTATGATGAATGAATCTGGACCAGGCAGAAGCTTACTTGTAAGAAGAATGATGCAGAAGGGTATCAAGATCATTACAAGTGCTAAGGTAGAATCAGTGACTGAAACTGAAATCAACTATGCACAAGACGATGTAACTCATACTATTAAGGATGCAGATACACTTATCTTTGCAGCAGGTTATAAGAAGAATCCAGCTGTAGAAGAAATGCTTCAGGCAAGTGGTCTTAACTATCATATGATTGGGGATGCCCATGAAATCGGTAATATCAAGACAGCTATTACAGAAGCATATAATCTAACTAAAGACCTATAAAATAATCGACCCTCTCAAAAATGAGAGGGTCTTTATTATCTGTGATATACAAATGTTTTAATGATTGATTGTAGTTCCTGTTTAGATTCCTTCTTATCACCATTAAGCCATCCCATCATAATATAGTGAAGGGGTGTTAAGAAAGAAATCATGAAATACTTAAAGTATTTCTCAATGAATGGATTATCAAATTCACGAAGAGAGACTTCTTCTAGAAAACGCTGCTTCTCCTGTGACAAAAAATCCTGGTAATACCACTTCTCTAATGTAATGAAGATAGTTGCATGCGCTTCATAGACATCAATTACTTTCATGATAAAGTCATCAGACTCTATATACTGCTTGTCTTCTATTTTATCTAGATAAGTATGTTTGAATAGATTAAAATAGATTTCTTTTAAAACATCCTCCTTAGAACGATAATGGAGATAAAAGGATTGTCTAGAAAGACAGGCATTTTGACATATCTTTCCTACTGTTAGATCTTCATAATCACTCTCTTTTAGTAACTCCACAGTGCTTTCGTAAAGTCTTTTCTTCGCTTCTTTTTTCATAATGTGATCCGCCTTTAATTTAATTTTACCTTATTTCAAGGCAATAAAAAAGCATCAACTCCTATGGAGCTGAAACTTTTCACTCTATATGTCATTTTAAGTATTTATTTGTCTTGAAAAGCACGATTATCTATCTCTATGATATTCCAAAACATAGGATAACCTTGCTTACCACCACTATTTGCCCAGGCGCTTTCCTTATGGATTTCACCACGAGGACTCCAGTCATACTCATCTTCCTCACATGATTCAATATCAATATTTAGAGAATCAAATGTCTTAGAAGCACTCTCATATAATGCTTTGACTGCTTCCTCGCGTGTTTGAAATAATCCTTCTATTTCAATGTTTTCTCCATTTTCATTGTCACCATAGATTACTGCGTACATAGTATCGCTTTCTTTCTTCTTTCATTATAGTCTCTTTGCGGATTACTGTTAAATGATAAGAAAAACAATTTCTTGTAAACATTATATTACTGTACTTATTTACACAAAATTATGATAGAATGCATGTATATCATAACTAGGAGAACAATATGAAGATAACAGATTTGATGAGTAAAGAAGCCATCAAGATTCATGGTCATGCCTCTAACAAGATGGATGCAATTGATCAAATGGTGTCTTTAATGTATAGGCAGGGTAATGTCTCTGACAAAGAAGCATATAAAGAAGCAGTTATAGAAAGAGAAAATCTTTCTACTACAGGTATGGTAGATGGTATTGCGATACCTCATGCAAGAACAACTGCCATTACCAAAGCAGGTATTGCGGCAATGACTTTGCCTGAGGGTGTAGATTATCACTCTATGGATGGCCAGCCTACAACTCTTATTTTCTTGATTGCAGCACCGGATAATGGCGATAATGTACATTTACAGGTATTAAGTGAACTTTCTACATTACTTATGGATCATGACTTTTGTGAGGATTTAAAGAATGCAGGAACACCTGAAGAATTCTTATCTATTATTGATTTAGCACAAAGTGCTAAACATGAAACAGAAGCAGTTGAACACCCTGAAGTCTTAGCAGTCACTGCCTGTCCAACAGGAATTGCGCATACCTATATGGCTGCAGAAGCATTAGAAAAAAAGGCCAAGGAAATGGGCGTATCTATTAAGGTAGAAACTCAAGGTTCAGTTGGAGTTAAGAATGAACTCAGTCAAGAAGATATAGAACATGCAAAAGGTGTCATTATTGCGGCTGATAAGAATATTTCTCTAAATCGTTTTAATGGTTTACCACTATATAGCTGTCCTGTCGCAAGAGGAATTGATGAACCTGAAACACTTATTCAGATTATTCTAGATGAACAGGCACCTGTCTATAAAGGTGAAGAAGTAAAAGTTGAGAATAACCAGGAGAAGGGATGGCATATTCCTTATAAACATTTAATGAATGGTTTCTCTCATGCTTTACCTATTCTAGTTGTAGCAGGATTTATGAGTGTACTTGCATTTAGTTTTACACGTGATACACAAAGTCAATACTTTCAGATATTGAATGTACTTGGAAACATTCTCTATTTATTTGTATTACCTGTATTATCAGGCTATATTGCGATGAGTATTGCGGATCGTCCAACCTTAGGACCAGGACTTTTATGTGGATATATTGCCTATAGTGGCTTTTCATTAAGTTGGTTAAATGACCCAGTCACTTTACGCACATCAGGCTTTTTAGGAGCTATAGTAGGAGGTTTTCTTGCCGGATACTTAATGCTTGTGGTAGAAAGATTGTTTAAGAATGTTCCTGATATGTTTGATGGTATTAAACCAGTCTTATTATATCCAGTATTAGGTGTACTCGCATCTGGTATAGCGATGACAGTACTTAATACATATTTAATTAAGTGTCATACAATCATTATCGATTGTCTCTATGACCTGCCACTTATTTCAGTGGTTATTATTGGTGCATCACTTGGTGCGATGATGTCTATCGATATGGGTGGACCTATTAATAAGTTTGCCTATTTATTTGCGAATGCTTTAGTCTTTACTAAAGCCCCTAATTCAGATGTTATTATGGCTGCTGTTATGGGGGCTGGGATGATTCCACCTCTTGCGATTGCCTTCTCTACACTTGTATTTAAAGAAAAGTGGACTGAAGAAGAAAGAGGTACTACTTTTAAAAATATTATTATGGGCTTATCATTTGTATCAGAAGGAGCTATTCCTTTCATAAAGAAAGATCAAAAACATGTCTTACCAGCATGTATCTTAGGATCATTTATTACAGGAGCATTATCTGCTTACTATAAATGTGGTGTCATGTTACCTCATGGTGGCATCTGGGTTATCTATCTTATGACTAATCCATTTAAATATGTTATAGCACTTCTAGCAGGTACAATTGTATCAGGTCTTATTATTACATTTACACACAAGTCTGAGTATTAACTCGGGCTTTTTATGATACAAAAAGAGAGGGCATTGGTAAACAAGATATTTGTGATTCTTATTTTTATTAGATATATTATCTAGTATTTGAATTAGTTTTATAATTCCAGGCATATTTTTAGGAATCATATTGTAGTTGTTGGGATTAAGGTATTCTTCTTGACGTTCTCCATGTTTTTGACAGAAGTAGTAAGAAACAGATGAACGTAGTTTTCTTTCTATACGGCATAAATACTTGAAGAATAATCCACGTAATTCTTCATCTAATTCGTAAAGAGTAACTATATTTTCAAAACAAGTATTATTAACGTACTTTCGGGTATGAATATCAATAAATGGATGCTTGTAACCATCGATTAATCCATAGTAACTGATATTTTTTAGGGATGTTAATGCAAAATCGGTGTTTGTAATTATTAAATTTTTCTCGTTCTTTAACTTCTCAATTTGAGTGGTATATGTAATAAATGGTTTTGTCATATGCACCTCGTAAAAATATGTATTATGAGAACTGCTATAACTTAATGTTTTAAATTAGGAACTGGAGTATTTAAAATGACGCTTCTATACTAAATATACCTATGTGACTGGAGAATTTCTTTTGTGAAATATACTATTTTTAAGTAAAAAAAAGAAAGGGGCCTCGGCACCCTCCCCCGATTGCAGGCTTCACAAGTATCTGCAATCTGATTGCAAATACATATAACCCATATGTCATAGAAAGTCAATTGTGGATGAAAAAAATGAAATTGTAAATAAGAAAAAAGTCCAAAAGTTTAGATGAACACAAGAATAATTCTACATTTTACGTTTTTCATGGAGGTACAAGTAAAAACTTTATATAATTTAGTATATGAGATTACAATGAATAAATGAATTGCTTAACATGGTAAATAAGGACAAGTGGGCTGAAATATATAATCCAGGCAATTGTTTTAATGTAAATTCATATGATTATAACTCTTTAAAAAATAAGGTGATACTATGAGAAGAATATCAATACTATTTCAAACACTTAAAGATTTAAACAAAGATAGATGGGTGAGAAAATATAATCCTAATCAACGATTTTTTGTTGATGTAGATTGGTATAATACTGAAGAAGACTATTTAAATGCATTACGTGATGATTGGAAATCTGAAGCAGATCCATTTGATGAATGTAATCATTATGTTGATGTAACTAAATATGATAATTTTGAAGACTATGAAAAAGCAGTTAATATATGTTTAGAACACCTTGAATGGATTGAAGAAGTATCTAGATATGGTGACTTTGATATTGATCCACAAAACTATAAGAATGAAGATACTTATCTGGATGCTCTAACAAATATAATAAAAGAAAAATATGATCCAGAAGATGAATTCTATTGTCTTGATCCTCTAGATTATGATTCACCTGATGAATATTTTTATGAAATAAGTGAAAGAATACATTGGTTAGAACTATATGATCCAAATCATCAATATCCTGTTGATCCAAGTGAATTTAATGATGAAGAAGATTATGTAGAAGCTGTCAATGAGTGGAAAGACTATGTTGCAAGTCTTGATGCAGAATTAGATGAAGAAGCTTTAAAGTCTGATGATATGGATGATTATCGTAATAGAGCACTAAAACAAATATCTAGAAAACGTCCAAACTCTGTTGAGTATCATTTGGATAATATAGTAGAAGTGCCTCAAGAGGGTAATGTATCTGAAGATGATAAAAAATCTTGGGAAGATAAACATAATTTCTATAATTCATTTAGTTCTGTAGATCCTACACAGTATGATCATGAATTAGATTATCTAGATGATTTACGTAAACAATGGAAAGAGTACTATGATCCTTCTGATATGTATGATGTAGATCCACATGATTATGATAATGAAGAAGAGTATATGGAAGCTATCAAACAATATATTAAATCCAAGTATAGGTAATATTTCTCTATGTATATTTGTTATTGTCCGACATGTAACATACGCTTACATTTACGATAAATACAAAACAAACAAATAAATTTACATTATTCGCAATAAAGTGTTGACAAAAAATAATATTGGATTATTATATAGGCATACATACGAAACAGAGCGATGAACAAGATACGATTTCTAATCCGCTTCCTATAGAGAGCATCCGGTTGGTGGAAAGGATGTAGGTAATGATTATGGGACCATCCCTTGTGAGCTGTTTTCTTGAAAAATAATAGTAAAGAAAGCCGTAATTTCTGCGTTAAAGAAATAGCATTCATGGGATGTGAAGTGGTGATGTTAATCACAATCTAAGTGGTACCGCGGAAACGAAGGTTTTCGTCTTAGACAGTTCATTCTAAGACGAAAGCCTTTTTTATATCTGTTTTATATGTATAAAGTAATTCTGGGGGGAATTTATTTATGAATGGTTTACTTTTACTTGGATTAGCAGCCCTTATCCTAGTAGTAGCCTATCTATGTTATGGTCGCTATTTAGTAAAAACTTGGGGTATTGATCCTAATGCAACAACACCTGCTGTTGCGAAAGAAGATGGCACAGACTATGTACCTACTAATAAATGGTCAGTCTTTGCACATCAGTTCTCATCTATCGCTGGTGCTGGACCAGTTACTGGACCAGTAATGGCTATGGTATTTGGCTGGTTACCTGCATTCTTATGGGTAGTTATCGGTGGTGTATTCTTCGGTGCTGTACAGGATTTCGGTGCACTTTATGCTTCAGTAAAATCTGAAGGTAAGTCAATGGGTCAGATCATCGAAAAGTACATTGGTAGAACTGGTAAGAAATTATTCTTCTTATTCTGCTGGGTCTTCACATTAATCGTTATTGCTGCATTTGCAGATATGGTTGCTGGAACATTCAATGGTTTCAGTGCTGAAGGAGCTAAGCTTGCACCTAATGCCAGTGCTGCTTCTATCTCTATTCTTTATGTATTTGTTGCTATGGCATTTGGTTTGTTATTACGTAAGGTTAACTTAGAAGGTTGGCCAAAAGTTGTACTTGGAATTGTCTTAATCGTTGCAATGCTTGCAGTTGGTATCAAATTCCCAGTATATGCAACTAAAACAACTTGGATCTATTTAGTATTCATTTATATTTTCTTTGCATCTGTTACACCAATGTGGTTATTAAAAGGTCCACGTGATTACTTAACTACATTCTTATTCATCGGTATGATTGCCGCTGCAGTTGTTGGTGTATTCTTAAGTAATCCAACTGTTACTGTACCAGCATTCACTGGATTTAAATCAGCAACAGGAAGCTACTTATTCCCAACACTATTTGTAACAATCGCTTGTGGTGCCGTATCTGGTTTCCATTCTCTTGTATCTTCTGAAACATCTTCTAAGATGGTCAAGAATGAAAAAGATATGCTTCAGGTTGGTTATGGTTCAATGTTATTGGAATCATTACTTGCTGTATTAGTTATCGTAATCGTTGGTTCATTACCAAACTTAAAACAGACTGGTGTCTTAGATACAGCTCTTGCTAACATGGCTTTAGCTGACACTGCTACACCTTTCACTAAGTTCTCTGCTGGTGTAACTGGCTTAGTGGCACAGTTAGGTTTACCACAGTCTTGGGGTCTTTGTATTATGACTATGTTCGTTTCAGCACTTGCACTTACTTCATTAGATGCAGTTGCTAGAATCTCACGTATGTCATTCCAGGAATTCTTTGAAGTAGAAGAAGGAGAAAATCCATCACAGTTAGTATCAGTCTTAACTAATAAATATGTCTCTACACTCATTTCACTCTTCTTTGGCTATTTATTAAGCTTAGGCGGATATGTTAACATCTGGCCATTATTCGGTTCAGCAAACCAGTTATTAGCTGCAATGGTATTAATCTCACTTGCTGTATTCTTAAAGGTTACTGGAAGAAAAGGTTTCATGTTATATGTACCAATGGTATTAATGTTCATCGTTACTATGACTGCTTTAGTTCAGGCAATCTACGGTATCTGTATGAAGTTATTCGTAACTGGTGGCTTCATGATCATGACAGATGGTCTACAGTTAGTCGTTGCCCTATTATTAGTCGCTCTTGGACTTATGATTACTTTCCATTCAACTGGTAAGTTAGTTAATTCAAAAGCTGAATAATCTACATTATAGTCCCTATTTGTAGGGGCTTTTTTTCGCGTTCTGAAAATGTTGTAGAGAGTGTAAATCTCGTATGATTATATGTAATGTTAAACAAATTAAATATCTTTACACATGTCATGGAATTATAAATCAATTTATATATTTATATAATCGTTACACTTAGGAATAAAACAAATATAGAACTATTTTTATCATGAAAATGAGAAAAAAAGCCACTTTGCTAATTGTTAAATTCATAAATAACTATAATTCTATTACATATTAAAAGAAATTTACAAAAGGGTATTGACGAGGGAAAAAATGTTTTTTACAATAGACCTGTGTCTAGAGAGCGGACACAGCAAACTGCCCTATAGCATGCTTTATAACTAGTCATGTAAAGTATGTTGGTTCTCTAGAACCGGGGCACTTTGTTTTGTATAGTCAGACGTGATTCTTAGGAGTCATGTCTTTTCTTTTGTCACATAATGTGATACTTTGTTTTTCTTTTTTTGAAATTCCTTGTAACCCCTTCGATTATTCATATATAATGTCGTAGGTTATGAGGAGGAATTTATGAAACACTTACAAATGAAATACAATAGTATTCAGTTCTTATATTGGATCACTAACTGTACGATCTTTGGTTATGTAGCCATCTTCTTACAATATAAGGGACTGTCTAATACAGAAATTGGGATTGTTACTGCAATGGGAAGTATTGTGATGCTTATACTTTCAGCTAATATTTCTAACTTACCAAATCAATATGAAAAGCTTACACCACATAATGTCATATTAGGTATATATGCTATATTATTTGCGTCATTTAGTGCTCTTTATTTTATGACATTACCTAAAGTAGTGGTCATGGTACTTTACATCGCCTTATTATTCTTAGTGACATGTGTTGTTCCGTTCCTATCACAGTTCGCAATGGACTATGTCAAGATGGGTCATGATATTAATTTTGGACTTGCAAGAGGACTTGGTTCATTCTCTTATGCATCAAGTGCTTTCTTAATGGGGTACTTAGTAGAGTGGCTTGAACCATCTGTAATCTATATCGTATTTATTATTTCAAGTATTCTATTTATTATTAACTTGTTGATTCTCCCACACTCTACTATTAAGAATGAATCAACAGAAAAACCAGCCAATCCATTTGGTCTTATTACTAAATATAAGAAGTTCTTCTTCTTTTTATTAGGATTTGGATTTGCGATTGCGGGTGCTACTTCTTTATCTACTTACTTAATTAATATCGTTAAAAAGCTAGGGGGAGATTCTTCTTTCTATGGTATTGCAATATTCTTTATGGCAGCAAGTGAAACACCTTTTATGACAATGACTTATCGCTTGAAAAAGAAGTTCGGTCCTGAAAAGCTTATTGTCTTTGGACTCACTATGTATATCTTTAGAAACTTCTTAATAGCTTTAGCACCTAATCTATTAGTCTTATTAATAGGTATGGTATTCCAGGGATGTTCTTATGGATTATTGTTTGCAACATATACATATTATTGTAATGATGCCTTATCTGAATCAGATCAGATGGCAGGCCAGACTCTTATCACAATGATGGCTAATGGGTTTGGTTTCTGTTTAGGTAATTACTTTGGTGGTGTCTTACAGGATACATTAGGATTACAAAGCATGCTGATCTTTGCGATGATAGTTACTCTTATTGGGGCGATTATTGGAGTATGTACTTATAAATTTATGAAAGACTAGAGGAAGAGAAATCTTCCTTTTTTTTACTTTAAAAAAAGGAGCGTTAGGGGTTACATAAAGGAATAAAAATGATATAATTACCACGTTATGAAAATATAACGCTTTTTTTTATGATTATTATATTTATTCGTTTCTTCTCAAGAAAAAAGTTTTAAGTAATGTGATTTTTTACAGTTATAGAGGAATAAATGTATAATAATAGTAGATAGACTACAGAAGAGGGGATCAAGTTGAACTTTTTACAGAAATTAGGTAAATCCCTAATGCGTCCTGTGACAATTTTACCACTGGCTGCATTATTAAAAGGAATTGGCTACTGGATTGATCCCGTGGGATGGGGAGTCAATAATCCATTTGCTGCTTTTTTGATTTTATCAGGTGGCGCAGTTATTGATAATCTTCCTATACTATTTGCGATTGCGGTAGCCATAGGAATGACAGATAAGAAGAATATGACGTTATCTCTTGCAGCTGTCATTGATTATCTGATGATTACTAAAATCTTGTCACCAGAAGGTATTTCACTTATATCAGGTCTCCATGTCAGTGAGATTGCTCTTGCCTTTCAGGATACAAATAATGCCTTTATAGGTATTATGGTAGGGTTGATTGTGGCTTATTGTTTTAAGAAGTTTAATCATTTTGGACTTCCAGGGCCTCTTTCATTTTTTAGTGGTGAAAGATTTATACCTATTATATCAGCTGTTATTACATTGATTTTTGCTGGGGTATTTATCTATGTCTGGCCATTACTTTATGATGCATTTATCAATTTTGGTACATGGATGTCTCATTTAGGACCACTGAGTGCAGGTCTCTATGGATTTTTCAATAGACTTCTTATCCCAACCGGTCTCCATCATGCATTGAATTCAGTATTCTGGTTTAATGTAGCAGGTATTAATGATATAGGTCGCTTCTGGGGTACTGTATCAGGAGGAGTTAAAGGGGTCACAGGTATGTATCAGGCAGGCTTCTTTCCTGTCATGATGTTTGGCTTACCTTGTGGTGCACTCGCAATCTATCAGTCAGCCGATAAAGAAAATAGAAAAAAGATAGGTGCATTGATGTTCTCAGCAGCGCTTGCCTCTTTCTTGACAGGTATTACAGAACCATTGGAATTTTCTTTTATGTTTCTAGCACCAAGTCTCTTTATCGCTCATGCTATTATGACTGGTATGATGATGTTTATTGCAGCAAGTCTGCACTGGCTGGCAGGATTTAGCTTTTCTGCAGGGCTTCTTGATTATATATTAAGCTTTAAGGCACCTTGTTCCTATCAGGCGATACATTTGATTCCTTTAGGAATTATATGTGGTGCTCTCTATTATGTAGTATTTAGAAGTATGATTCTTCATTTTGATCTCATGACACCAGGACGTATTAAAGAAGAAGCAGAGGAAGTTGTACCAGTTATTTCATTTGATTATGATGATCTGGCTATTTCTTTTGTAGAAGCACTAGGTGGAAGAAATAATTGTTTATCTGCAGATGCCTGTATTACACGCTTAAGACTGGAAGTTAAGGATATAAGTCTTATTAATAAGGATGAGATTACACGGTTAGGCTTTGATCATGTAGTAGAAGCAGGAGAACACTATGTTCAGATCCTCGTAGGTACTCATGCACAGTTTATAGCCGATGCGATGAACGATATATTAATGTAAAGGGGAATATTATGAGAATAATCAAGATCTTCAATAACAATAGTGTTGCTGCTATTTCTCCGGAATTGGGTGACATTATTTTAACGGGTTCAGGAATTGGTTTTCAAAAGAAAGTAGGGGATTTGGTTGATCCTCATAAAATAGAAAAGACATATCTTTTTAAAGAAGACCCCCATAAAAGATTAGAAAGAGAAGAAGACATCTCACCAGACTGTTACGAAATCACAAATCAGATTGTCACATATGCCATTAAGAAGCTTAAATCACGCTATTATGGTGAGATCTTCTTGACGATGACAGACCATATCTCATTTGCTTTAAAGCGTAAACAGGAAAATATCAGGATTCCTTATGTTGTGCTAGGGGATGTCAGTGTTTTATATAAGGATGAATATGAAATAGGTCTTTGGGCATTAAGTTATATTAAGAAGAAAACAGGAATTACATTGGATATAGAGGAAGCCAACTATATTGCTCTTCATCTTGTTAACTTCTCGATGGATAATAACACTCATAATGCGACTAAAATCATGTGCTTTGTAACAGATATTATTGGTATTATTGAAAATAGTATGAAGGTGACTATTTCTCCTCAATCTTTAAGCTATGCAAGACTTTCTACTCATCTCAAATACTTAGCTGAACGTATCTTTACAGGACAGGAAATAAACCTTAAAGATACAACAGAAGATATCCGAGAACTATTAAAAGAGAATCTAAGATTATCCATGTGTATCAACCGTATTGTAAAACATATTAAAGAAAAATATAAATATGATTTATCACCGGATGAGCAGACGTTCTTATGTATCCATATTAAACGTATCATGCAATAATTGATGAAAACGCTTGTAATATAAAAAATATACTGCTATACTATTCAAGTAAATGTGGATTGTTACTCTAAGCAGGCAAGACCAAATAAAGATTATGACACTTTTTTTTGTCATACTTTATTTGGTCTTTATTTTTTGTAAAAATCCATGTTGAATACTCATTTCATCAACTAGGAGCATGAAATGAGACAAAATATAAAAGAAAGGAGAACATGATGAAAGGAAAGAAAGTCATTACTTATGCAGTAAGTTTTCTTGTTGCATTAGGCTGTGTATCTGCTTTTCCAATGACTGTACAGGCAGATACAGGGTATGAAGTCTATCCTAATCCTCACACAATGAGTTATTCAGATGGGGATTATGAAATGACGAGTCAGGTTAATGTTGTCTATGAAGATGGTATTGATGCTGATACAAAAGCAAGACTTAATGAAGTTCTTGCATTGAAAGGCATGAATGCAAGTGTTTCTAGTGAAAAGAAAGCTGGAAAGACAAACATTCTTGTTGGTGTGAAGGGTTCTAAACAATATGTAGATTCACAGTTTGGAACAACTTCAGAAGGTTTATTTGATAAACTTGATTCTTATGCTTTAAAGTCAGATAAGGGCACTATTTCTATCTTAGGTAAAGATACAGATGCTGCTTTTTATGGCCTTACAAGCTTATATCACATTTTTAAGCAGGTAGAGGGGAAAACAATTAGAAACTTCTCTATTGAAGACTATGCGGATGTTGCAAGCCGTGGATTTATCGAAGGTTACTATGGTAATCCATGGTCAACAGAAGATCGTTGTAAATTGATGGAATGGGGTGGCTATTATAAGCTTAACTCATATTTCTATGCTCCTAAAGATGATCCAAAGCATAATGGTAAGTGGCGTGAACTTTATACTGATCAGGAAATTGAAACAAAGATCAAACCACTTGCTGAGGCTGGAAACAAATCTAAATGCCGTTTCGTATTTGCCTTACATCCTTATATGAATAACCCAATCCGTTATAACTCTGAAGCAAACTATCAGGCAGACTTAAAGGTTATGCAGGCTAAGTTTAAACAGGTGATCGATGCTGGTGTTCGTCAGATTGCAATTCTTGCAGACGATGCGCCTAATGTAGGTGGTGCGAATTATACAAGAACGTTGACAGATATGTCTAACTGGCTTAAAGAATTACAGCCTTCTTACCCTGGCTTAAAGCTCACATTACCATTCTGTACTCAGGAATATATGGGATGGGGTCAGTCATACTATCGTGATTTCCCTGAAAACGTACAGATTATTATGACTGGTGGACGTGTATGGGGTGAAGTTACAAACAACTTTACATCATCATTCACTAATACTGCAGGTCGTGGTCCTTATATGTGGATCAACTGGCCATGTACTGATAACTCTAAGAAGCATCTAATCATGGGTGGTTATACAACATTCCTTCATCCTGGTGTTGATCCTTCTAAGATACAGGGTATTGTATTAAACCCAATGCAGCAGTCTGAACCAAGTAAGGTTGCCATCTTTGGTAATGCATGTTATTCATGGAATATCTGGCAGACTGAAGAAGAAGCCAATAAGTGCTATAATGATTCATTCAAATATGTAGATCATAATGGTTATGAAGAAACTGAAGCATCAACTGCTTTAAGAGAATTATCTAAACATATGATCAATCAGAACATGGATAGCAGAGTGACTCGCTTAGAAGAATCTGTTGAATTAAGAGATAAACTTCAAGCATTTAAGACTAAGCTTACTAAGGGTGAAAAGATCTCTGATGAAGAATTTGATGAAATGATCAATGCCTTCACAGTATTACAGAATGCATCTAAGATTTATCGTGAAAGCGGTAATGAAAGAATCAAGTCTCAGATTGTTTACTGGTTAAACTGCTGGGATGATACAACAAATGCGGCTTTAAACTATATTAAAGGTATTCAAGCTGCACAGAATGAAGAAGCCAATGCGACTATCTGGGATTATTTTTCAGCAGCACAGGCTGCTTTTGAAAAGAGCAAGTCTTATGGTTTCCACTATGTAGATCATTTAGAATATGCTGAAGTAGGTGTACAGCATATTGTCCCATTCATTAAGTCACTTGATTCATACTTGTCTGAAATTGCTTCTACAATCGTTAATCCAGATAAGCAGATTGCGAAGTATATCACTAACCGTGAAGATACTCCAGCTGGTAAAGAAGATAACATCTTTGATGGTAATGCATCTACAGAACTTGTTTACAAGAGCCCTAATAGTATCTTTACAGGTACTTATGTAGGTATCAAGTATTCTAAGGCAATTGATGTAAACCACGTGATCTTTAGAGTGGGTGCTAACTCTAACCCTAGAGATACATTCTTAAAAGCAAAAGTACAGTATACAACTGATGGTAAGAACTGGACTGATGTCAATGATACAGAATATGACTTACCAAACAATGTAGAATTAACAGACCTTAACCTTAAGGGTGTTAAGGGTATCCGTATGATTGCGACTGCAGACAAAAGCAATACTTGGTTAGGTGTTAGAGATATCTTAGTAAATCCTACAACTACACCTTCTTCACCTGCAGATAAGGGTACTTTATCTCTTACTAAATTAACTTTAAAGGGTGGATCATTAGATAACTTATTAGATGATAATGAATCTAGTTATGCACACTTTGCGGAAAGCCCATATAAGGGTGGCGAAATCAAGGATTATATCCCTGTTGATGCAGCCGTTACACTTACATTCAACAATCCTAAGAAGCTTGGTACAATCAACTTCTCACAGGATGGTGGAACAGATAAGTTAACTAAATATGTTTTAGAATACACAGCTGATGGTGAAACTTGGAAGACATTAAAGGAATATGCAGGTGATGCAACTGTTCATTTAAATGTTGAAGACCAGGATATTACCGCAAAAGCGATTCGTGTAAGAAACCTTGAATTACATCTTTCAAGTAATACAGCAGGTTACTGGTGGAAGTTAAAGACATTCAACCATACTGATGTAGTCAATGAATATGATGACAAGGCTGTTTATACAAATACAGACTATAAGTTACATTCTAAGAGTACATTAGATCGTACTGATTTAGTATATAAGAAAGAAATGACTTTAGCACCTAAACAGTATGTAGGTGTGAAGTTATCAAGAGTAAAAGACTTAAAACAGTTAGAACTTGATTATACTGGTGATGTTGTTGTTGAAGCATCAGTGAACGCTCATGATTGGGTAGAAGTCACTGATTTAAATAACAATCTTCCAGATGCACGTTATGTACGTTTAATCAATAAGAAGAGTTCTGATGTTAAGTTAACTCTTAATAAGTTTGTAGTACATTCTACAGAAGTCACTGCACCATACTTATATAAGACAACTATGACTATCAACCCATCTTGGGGTGTAGCAGAAGACACTAGAAACAATGGTGCTGCATTTGATGGCAACATTGATTCTACAACTGAATTTGGTGACCTTCCACAGAAGGGTCAGTATATCATCTATGACTTAGGTCAGATGAGAAATATCGATAAGCTTGCTATGTATTGTCAGGATAGTGCCGTTAACTATATCAGAGATGCTACTATTAGTGTTTCGAGTGATTTAGAAAACTGGACAGATGTTGTGACAATTGGTGATGGTGTTGAAAACATTGGTGATGCAGGTGTTCAGTGTATCGATTCTGATGCAGGATACAAGGCATCTAGTACATATCCAAATAAGGTTTATGTATCAGGTACTGCCAATCATGTACCAGCTCGTTACTTAAGAATCTTATTTACTGCTTCTAACAACAATAGAGCTGTTGTATTCAACGAAATCATGATCAATGATGGTGAATATGCACCAGAAGACAATGACCCTACATTTGAATCTAGTGTAACAGAAGCAAAAGGTTACAAGCCTCAGTATATGATTGATGGTGACCTATTAACTTCTTATAAGCCTGGTTCAAATAAAGCAGGTTACTTAACTTATACTCTTTCTGATAGATTAAATGTGAAGAAATTCAACATTATCCAGAAGGGTGAAATCAGCAATGCAAAGGTTTATGCTTTAATTGATAAAGAAGTAACAACTCGTAATGTTCCTGAAGAAAATAGGGAATGGGTACAGTTAGGTACTTTAAGAAAATCACTTAATGAATTCTATATCCCTCATGGTAATGTATATAAGTTGAAGTTTGAATGGGAAGAAAACCATATTCCTACTATTTCTGAAATTATTACATTAACTGATGAAGAATATAAGAGTGAATGTGCTAAGGATTTAAAGAACTACATTGACTCTTTACATGTAGAAGAAGATAAGTACACTGCAACTAGCTATAATGCATATAAGACTGCAAGAGATGCTGCACTTAATGCATATAACACTCAGATGGGTGAAAAGGATGCATTAGAAGAAGCTAAAGCAAACTTAAAGACTGCTCATGAAGGATTAACTGCTCTTGGTGATCTTAAAGCATTAGAAGCAGAAATCAAAGCATTAGATAAGCTTTCAAAGGATGACTATACTGAAGAAAGCTATCAGGCACTTATGGCTGTTAAGGCAGAAGCAGAAATACTTCTTAAGAATGAAGATGCATCTGTTGAAGAAGTTGATGCAATGTTAGAACAATTAGCGACTGCAAAAGCGGCTCTTGTCACTAAGGTTTCTATCAGCAAGAAGACACTAAGAGACTATATTGATTCTAATAATCTTAATACTCTTGATACTTCAATCTATTTAACTTCTACAGTAACACCATTCAAGGATGCTT
This sequence comes from uncultured Catenibacterium sp., assembly GCF_900540665.1. GTDB lineage: Bacteria > Bacillota_I > Bacilli_A > Erysipelotrichales > Coprobacillaceae > Catenibacterium. Next base: position 25,680 of record NZ_UQGV01000018.1, read on the forward strand.
TAAATAATGCAGAAGATATCTTAAATAAAGAGAATGCAACTGTTACTGAAGTAGAAGATGCTTATAAGGCATTACATGAAGCAAGAAAGAATCTTGTATTAAAGGCAACTGATGCAGAAGTAAAAGCATTAGAAAATAAGATGGCTTCTTATAAAGAAGAAGACTATACAGCTTCTAGCTGGAAAGAATTCGTTCTTGTATTAGATGAAATCAGAGAAGAATTAAAGGCTGAACATACAAGTGAAGAAATCACTGCATTAACTGAAAAGTTAGATACAGCTTCTAAGAAACTTGTAAGAAGAGGCAATACTGCTGAACTTGATCTATTACTTGCTCAGGCTAAGAAGACTGATAGTAAGTTATATACTGAAAAGAGCTATAAGAACTTATTAGAAGTTATTAAAGCTGTTGAGAAAGCATTAGAAAACAAGGCAGAATTAACTCAGGAAGAAGTAGATGCATTAACTAAGGACTTAAGAGATGCAATGGAAGTATTAGAAAAGCTACCAGTCATCACACCAAGTAAACCAGAAGAAAAGCCTACAACTCCTTCTAAACCAGAAGAAACAACTAAACCAGAAGTAAAACCAAGTACTAAACCAGCAACTGGTGATACTACTATGGTAGGATTATTCGCATTCTTCTCAATGATCTCATTACTAGGTTATGTATTATTAAAGAAGAAAGAAGCTTAATACTTCTAGAAGAACCTCATTTGAGGTTCTTCTTTTTTATCTCTTTTCTTAAATACAATAGGTTTTATGATATGTGATGTTACAATTATGACAATTTTTGATGATTCGTGTAATTTTTGTTACATGTGATATAAATTATGTTATACTAGGCTTTGTCAACTATGTTTTTATACATTTATTGTAAAATTTGTGTATTTTCGTGAATTATATGGATGGGAGATGAGAAAGATGAAGAAGAAATTAGGGTTCATGACTGATTATCGTTTTATTGTCGGTGTTCAGATCGTACTAAGTATTATACTTATGATTAGTATCACATTTGTGAAAATTCTGCCTATGCGTTATTTGATAGTGATAGGTTCTTTCTTGGCAGTGCTTGCATTACTTATCTATTTGCTGGCAAAACCAGGACCTATTGTATCTAGAAAGATACAGAAAAGACCACTAGCTGGCAAGATTATTTCCGTTATTATTAGTATATTCTTAATTATAGGAAGTGTGTTTATCCAGTCTGGTAAAGCAGCCTACAATAAAGTGACGAGTGAATATGATTATGTGACATATTCTCTTGTAGTTAAAAAGAATAGTTCATGCGAAAAGGTCAATGATATCTTAAAGAAGACAGTAGGATATAATCCTAATGGAACTAAAATGGATGAAGCATTGAACCGTTTAAGTAAGAAGGTATCTAACTATGGTGTGAGTGAATTATATGGTGTAGAAGCGATTGTAGACGCATTATATAATAAAAAGGTAGATGCAATACTTATTAATGAAGGTTCTAGAGACCTAGTAACAGACTATAAAAAGAGCTTTGATAAAGATACAAAAGTAATCTGGACAACAAAGTTTAAATCATACAATAAAATTAAAGAAGAAAAGACACTAGATGTATTAAAGAATCCTTTCTGTGTATATATTTCTGGTATTGATTCTCGTGGCAGTGTACAGGAAGTATCACGTAGCGATGTAAATATCTTAATGACTATTAATGTGCCTGAACATAAAGTATTACTTACAAGTATTCCTAGAGATGCTTATGTAACTTTAGCAGATGCTTCTCAGAAAGATAAATTGACACATTCTGGTTTAACAGGTACACAAAATACAGTTAAAACAGTAGAAAACTTCTTAGATGTAGATATCAGCTATTATGCAAGAGTTAACTTTGAATCATTAGTAGAAGTAGTAGATGCATTAGGTGGTGTTGATGTCTATTCAGATAAAGATTTATCTGTATGGAATGGACAGCCTATTAAGCAAGGATGGAATCATATGAATGGTCAGATGGCTTTGGCCTTTTCTAGAGAAAGACATGCCTATACTACAGGTGATCGTCATAGAGCACAGAACCAGCAGGCAGTCTTACAGGCTATTATTAAAAAGATGGCAAGTCCAGCAATCGTTACTCATTATACTGATATCCTAAGTTCGATTGAAGGTACATTTGTGACTGATATGCCTATGAATGAAATGGCTAGAATTGCGAATAATCAGCTTAATACTAATGCTTCATGGTCATTCCAGACTTCTATGATAGCAGGTAATGGTACTATGATGACTGGCGGTTATTATATGCCTCATACAAGACTTTATTACTTTATTCCAGATGAAAATAGTGTGGAACAGAATAAACAGTATATTAAGAAAATGTTGAAGGGTGAAGAGTTCACTGTAGAGTAAGCAGACGAAAGTCTGCTTTTTCTTGTTCAGGAGCTTCAAATAGATGTATATATTGACTTTATTTTGATTGTAAACTATAATGAAGACGAAAAGAGGAACAGCCAGTAAGCGGTTGTCCTTGGATTTATTGTTCAAAGTAACTATCTCAAACGGTTCCAAGGCATGAGGTAGTTATTTTTTTTTCACTTTTATCAATAATGATAAGAAGCAATTTTACAATGATTCCTATTAAAGGTACGATAATTGTTAACACAGTTAACATTACCATGAGTACTTCATAAGTTGTCATCGCGCATCACCTCCGTTTTTCAAATTTTCTCAAAACTTCTGAGAATGTGAATTTCGAAGGGTTGCGTACCTTCGTCATGACGACCAAGGATAACCACCTACCGTATACGGCTTTTCTATGTATGAATTATATCACAGAAATCAATAGGTAGGGATAAGCTATTAATTATTGCAATTTTATAATATGCGTTAATATATTGGTATGAATTTAATACAAAAGAATTCTGTATTAACCGCCAAAGATGTATATATTGACTTTATTTTGATTGTAAACTATAATGAAGACGAAAAGAGG
>NZ_UQGV01000019.1 GCF_900540665.1 uncultured Catenibacterium sp.
TCCCGGACTGCCTGTCTATAATACCTAAAATACAGGCGCTTGTAAAGTGTTTTTTGAAAAAAATTCAAAAAAAATTATTTTTCTTATTTTGAATCTTCTTTTTATGCATAAATATTATATAAAGCATGCATTATGGGTTGCATGCTTTACAAGGGATATAGCCTTCATTCTGCGCTTCTTTTGAAGAACTGAAATAGACTTTATTCTTATCACTGATTGTTTTTGCATACTGACAGTCTTCAGTATGATATTTCTTTGTGTTTCTAGATCCTATATATTGTTTTGATTGAGTAGTTCTAATTTCCTCTTTACCATTAAAGGTTAATTTGTTCTTCTTAGAAATACAACGAATCGTACCTAATTCATCTGTACGATAGACTTTCATATTATATCTAGAAAATCGCTGTAATGCTTCCTTATGAGGATGGCCATACATATTGTCTTTCCCACAAGAGACCACGACATAACTCGCCTTCATTCTAGATAGTAGATTATCGCTGTTAGAATAAGCAGACCCATGATGTCCAGCCTGGAAGACATCACACTCTACATTATTTAGTTTCTTTTCCATTGATTCTGCAGCATCACCTGTGAACACAAAACGATGATAACCATCATCATATCTCATGCATAAAGACGAATCATTATTATTTTGAGCCCCTTCTCCAACACCAATAAATTCAATAGAACCTTCCCCTACTTGAAAGATATCTCCTACCTTAGGCACAGTGATCTTCTTTTTCTTTTCTTTAATCGCATTTAATAGTTTCATATATGTATAAGAAGAAGAGGTTCTACTAGACATATATATCTTTTTTACATTTAACTGATAAATAATATTCTTTGCATCATTTATATGATCCGCATCACAATGCGTTAGGATTAATGCATCAAGAGTATTGATATAGTGTTCTTTTAAATAATTCAAACTGGCACCTTCATACCCATCACCATGTCCTGCATCAATAAGAACTGTCTGATTATTATTTTGAATAAGTGTTGAATCTCCCTGACCAACATTAATATAAGTTACCTGAGATTTAATGTTGTTTGATATTTCTTTCTTTGGAGTAGATTGTGTGCTACATCCTGTCATAAGCATTATCGATAAGAGTATACTAAATAGCTTCTTCATAATTTCCTCCTGTCACCCATTATAGACAACTATTTTTCTTCTACAAGAAAAAAAGACAGGAATAGACCTGTCTTTAACGGACACCGCCGCCTCCTCCTCCGGAGAAGCCGCCTCCACCACCACTGAATGATGATGAACCACCTTGTCCTGCACTTGCAGCTGAAGAAGCTGCACTCATACTATTATGTGCAAATGTATGTGTATAGTAGTAAATTGGAAAATTATTGTAAGTTGATGTTTCTTCATAACGAGGAATCGCAACCTTCAATTGTTTTTCTACACGATTCGCAATACCAAGTACTGCCGCAAAGATAAGATATTCATCCCAAAGTTTAACTTCAATGGCAGCTTTTTCTTTCATATTGTCTTCATCCTCAAGGAAGTTATTAAATCCCCATACATAAAGACATTGATCATATGCTTTATCTGTCCATACTGTACGATCATGTGGAATATTCCAGAATAAGATTCGTTTATAAACAGTCGCTGTTTTCGCATAACCATTCTTATTCATATAATCACTTGCGACATTGTCCACTTTAGTGAACCAGCTGTCAATCTTCTTATAGTGTTTACCACACCATTTCTGGAAAGCCTTTGTCTGAAGAACACCCTCTTTGGATGCAAGAATAAACATCTTATAAAGTGCTGTTTCCTGCTTGTTCTCAAACTTTGCATCTACATCAAGATACATATCATAATTCTTTTTCTTGACGATTGCGCCACTTTCATTTTCTCTAATTGTGATAATTCCATCGCGTACCCATTTCAAGATAAATCCAGACACAAGGTTTTCACGACTCTCATCGCCACTTATAATACCCAGCTTTTTAGCTAGGTAATAGAACAAGAATATATCTTTATTACATGGAATTTCTCTAAATGGAGTTACTTCTTTACCTTTAATTGTACGTCCATTCTCAAATACAACACCTGAATCTGAGAATACAATAACAGCAGCTATAATAAAGATAAGCATTACAATCACAAAGATGATGAAGATAAAGATCATAATCTTCGCTGCTTTTGACATGCCACCAGAATAACTAGATCCTTCTTTTGCATCCTTCACAACATCTTCAAACTTTTCACTTGCATGACGTTTATTAGGTGATGTATAAGAATTACTTTCAAGACCCATTAATAATTGCATCTTATTACTGCCCAAAGAGTCTGTTTTTAAAGTAACACCACCATTATCAAAATGCACACTACCTGAATAACCAAATGCCCAGATTTTTGCATTCTCTTTACTATAGGGTGTCATACCTGTCACATGAATTGTGACATCTGCAACATCCAATGACATATCACTAATAAAAGCATAGTTAATACCCTGCTGGTCCTTATACTGATTCACAAAATGCTCAATCTGGTAAACCATTGTATAAGAACGTGTCCCATAATCACCTAGACCAAAGCATAACTCATAGTGACCACCATCTTTAATCAAGCCACATTTATTAATCTTAGATTCTCTAGAAACATCAGAATCCCATAAACCGATATTTTTGTATGTTATCCCACGATCATCAGCAACACCAATAAGTGTCAATGGCTGATCATTCATACCATTGAATATTTTGTATCCTTCTGTCCCTTCCGATACATCCATATCCCATTTCTCTACAAATGTTGCTGTACCATTTTGATCAATCTGACAGGTAATGTCGATTTTGTTTACTTTTGTGCTTGATGCATCAACTGCAGTTGGCATTAACAGCAACAATACTGTAAGAAATGATAATAAGCGTTTCATCAGAATTGTACCTTTGGTACTTCTTTAGATGCTTCATCTACTTCAAAGAAGTTCATCTTTTCAAAGTGGAACATTGAAGCAATGATATTAGAAGGGAACATTTCTAACTTATTCACATACTGTTTAACATCATCATTATAGAACTGTCTTGCATAACTGATTTTATCTTCAGTTTCCTTTAAATCATTCTGTAAAGACATGAAGTTTGTATTAGCCTTTAAATCAGGATAACTTTCCTGAAGCATCATTAAACGACTTAATGATCTTTCTAATTCACCTGCGTTCTTAAGCTGTTCTTCTGGTGTAGAAGCAGTGATATAACTGTTTCTTGCACGAATAGCACCTTCAAGTGTTTCCTTTTCATGCTTTGCATAACCTTTTACAGTTTCTACAATATTAGGAATCATATCTGCACGTCTTTTTAATTGAACATCAATCTGTGCCCATGCAGCAAGGCACTTATTTTTAGACTTAACAAGTCCATTGTATGTTGCGATTGTATATAAAACGATTAATACAATCACCACTACCGCAATAATCATAATTACGTCCTCCTTTGTATATGCCTAATTATATCAACAAACACATGTGAAACATAGAAAAAAAGGCTATGATGCAAAATCATAGCCTTAAGGTGTTTACTTTAATTTTGTAATATCAACTAATGAAGTTGGACCCTGATGTCTCTTTTCTAGACAGTTGATTAATGCCTGTGCTGTATCTAATGATGTATAGATAGGGATACCTGCTTCAACTGCAAATCTTCTGATTAAGAAACCATCCTTTAAGTTATCATTTCTTGTAGGAATATCGATAACTAAGTCAACTGTATCAGTTAACATCAAGTCAAAGATTGTGTTAGACTTTTCAGCAATTCTGTTAACTCTATGAACTGGTACATCATGTTCTTTTAAGAAGTTATAAGTACCTTCTGTTGAATAAAGGTCATATCCGAACATATAGAACTGCTTAGCGATTGGTAAGAATTCTTCTTTAGAGCTGTCCTTGATTGTACAGATGATATTCTTTCTCTTTGGTAAGTTGATACCTGTTCCAATGAATGCCTTATAGATTGCTTCGTCAAATGTCTTTGCGATACCTAATACTTCACCTGTAGATTTCATTTCTGGGCCAAGTGAAATTTCAGCACCCTTGATCTTTTCAAATGAGAAGACTGGCATCTTAACTGCAACAGTTTCTTTTTCTGGCTGTAAGCCATATTCATAACCCTGATCTTTAATTGAATGACCCATGATAACCTTAGTTGCAACATCTACTACTGGAATATCTGTTACCTTTGAGATATATGGAATTGTACGAGAAGATCTTGGGTTTACTTCGATTACATAAACTTCATCTTCATACACGATAAACTGAATGTTGATTAATCCAATAACGTGTAGTGCTTTAGCTAAGCGCTGAGTGTAGTCACAGATAACTTTCTTGATTTCAGGCTTGATCTTCTGTGGTGGATATACTGAGATACTGTCACCAGAGTGAACACCAGCTCTTTCAACGTGTTCCATAACACCAGGGATAAGTACGCCGTTTTCATCACATACAGCATCTACTTCTACTTCCTTACCTGATAAGTACTTATCGATAAGAATTGGATGTTCCTGGAACTGACGGTTGATGATCTTCATGAACTTCTTGATATCACCATCATTTAAGGCAATTTCCATACCTGCACCACCTAATACATATGATGGACGTACAAGTACTGGGTAACCTAATCTATTTGCAACTTCTAATGCTTCATCTACAGTAAATACTGTTGCTCCTCTAGGACGATCGATTCCACATTTTTCTAAGACTTCATCAAAACGTTCTCTATCTTCTGCAGCATCTACGCTATCAGCTGAAGTACCAAGGATAGGAACTCCCATATCCATTAAGTCCTGAGTTAACTTAATAGCTGTCTGACCACCGAACTGAACGATTGCGCCATCTGGTTTTTCAAGTTCAACAATGCTCTGAACATCTTCCTGAGTAAGTGGTTCAAAGTATAATCTATCAGCGATATCGAAGTCAGTAGAAACTGTTTCTGGGTTGTTGTTGACGATGATTGTTTCATAGCCAGCAGCTCTTAATGCCCATACACAATGTACTGAACAATAGTCGAATTCGATACCCTGTCCAATACGGATTGGTCCTGAACCTAATACCATAACCTTCTTACGAGCGTTATCAGGTTTAATTTCATGTTCTCCACCATATACTGAATAGAAATATGGAGTTTCAGCATCAAATTCTGCAGCACAAGTATCAACTGTCTTGAATGCAGCAGTGATATTGTTTTCTAAACGATAATCATGAATTTCATTCTTATCTTTACCAGTTAAGTCTGCAATAACTCTATCTGGGAATTCAACTCTCTTAGCAGCTTTTAATAATTCTGGAGTTAATTCTTCTGTCTTTAATTTATTTTCGATTTCTACAAGATGTTTGATCTTATCAATAAACCATGAATCAATCTTAGTGATATTATGGATCTCTTCTTCAGTAATGCCCTGTCTTAATGCTTCGGCTACTGCGAAGATTCTCTGGTCATCTACATCTTTTAATTTAGTTCTTAAGTATTCTGTGTCTTTACCTTCCATTTCAGGAATTGATAAATAGAATACATTCTGTTCAAGTGAACGTAATGCTTTCATTAAAGCACCTTCGAAGTTATTACAGATTGCCATAACTTCACCAGTTGCCTTCATCTGTGTACCAAGTTTTCTTGATGCACCATAGAACTTATCGAATGGCCATTTAGGAATCTTACATACGATATAGTCTAATGTTGGTTCATAAGAAGCATATGTCTTACCTGTTACAGCGTTCACGATTTCATCAAGTGAATAACCTAATGCAATCTTAGCAGCTAACTTTGCAATTGGGTAACCAGTTGCTTTAGAAGCTAAAGCTGAAGAACGGCTGACACGTGGGTTAACTTCGATAACACAATATTCAAAAGAATTTGGATTTAATGCGAACTGTACGTTACATCCACCCTTGATATTTAATGCAGTAATGATGTTTAAAGCAGAGCTTCTTAACATCTGATATTCTTTATCACCTAAAGTCTGAGAAGGAGCTACTACGATAGAGTCACCAGTATGAACACCTACTGGGTCAACGTTTTCCATATTACATACTGTAATACAGTTACCATTACCATCTCTCATTACTTCGTATTCGATTTCCTTCCAACCGGCAATACATCTTTCAATTAAGCACTGAGATACACGTGATAATCTTAAACCATTAGTACAGATATCATGTAATTCTTCAGGTGTTTCAGCAATACCTCCACCAGTACCACCAAGTGTATATGCTGGTCTTACTACTACTGGGTAACCAATCTTTTCAGCAAATTCTAATGCATCATCTACATGGTTAACAACTGTTGAAGCAGCCACTGGTTCATGGATTCTTTCCATTAATTCCTTGAATTCAAGACGGTCTTCTGCAAGCTTGATTGTAGTTGTATTAGTACCGATAGTACGTACGTTATGTGCTTCTAAGAAACCTTCATCATCAAGTGCCATTGCGATATTTAAGGCATTCTGACCACCAAGAGTTGGTAAGATTGAATCTGGTTTTTCTTTTAAGATTAAGTTCTTAACAACAGGAACTGTTAAAGGTTCAATATAAACATGATCTGCAATATCCTTATCAGTCATGATTGTTGCAGGGTTAGAGTTAATAAGAACGACTTCAATTCCTTCTTCTTTTAATGCACGACAAGCCTGAGTACCTGCATAGTCGAATTCAGCTGCCTGTCCAATAATAATTGGTCCTGATCCAATAACAAGAACCTTTTTTATATCTTTATTCTTAGGCATTCTACTTTCCCTCCATCATCTTAATAAACTCATCAAATAAATATTCAGTATCTCTAGGTCCAGCATTTGCTTCTGGGTGGAACTGAACAGTTTTGATATTCTTATTTAAATATTCAACACCTTCAATAGTGCCATCATTTACGTTTCTAAACCAAGCTTTAGCCACTGCAGGATCAATTGAATCATCCTTGATGACATAGTTATGGTTCTGTGTAGAGATATAAACACGGTTAGTGTCTAAATCCTTAACTGGATGGTTTGCACCATGATGTCCATATTTTAATTTTTCTGTCTTGAAGCCATGAGCAAGAGCCATTAACTGATGTCCAAGACAAATTGCGAAAATTGGCATACCGCTTTCTGATAATTTCTTCACTTCAGCAATAATATCAGTTACTTCAGCTGGGTCACCAGGACCGTTACTTAACATAATACCATCAAAGTTACCTTCTAATACTTCAGAAGCAGGTGTAGTAGCTGGGAATACTGTTACTTCACAGTTTCTCTTTGCTAATTCATTCGCAATATTACGTTTAGCACCAAAGTCATATAAAGCAACTTTCATTCTGCCTGTACCAACAGTATATTTTTCTTTACATGTACATGCCTTTACAACACCCTGTACCTTGAATGCTTTAATCTTGTCGATGACTTCGCTTACTTCATACTGATGAGTAGTGATCATACCGTTCATACAACCATCATTACGAAGTAACTTAGTAAGTGCACGTGTATCAATTCCCTGGATACCTGGAATATGATTACGTACTAAATAATCATTTAAATCTTCATTCTTTCTAAAGTTAGATCCTAAACGTGATAATTCATTTACTACAAATCCTTCAACATATGGGTGTTCAGATTCCTGATCTTCTAAACATACACCATAGTTACCAATAAGTGGGTAAGTCATTACAACACTCTGACCTGCATAAGATGGGTCTGTCAACACTTCTACATAACCAGTCATTGAAGTATTGAAGACAAATTCGCTTATGACTTCTTTTTCATATCCAAAGCTTTCCCCTTCAAACACATGTCCGTCTTCTAAAATTAAATAAGCTTTCATAGTCAACCTCCTCAATTATGAAAAAGACATATCACCAATAGATGATATGTCCTTAAAATAAGAAATCTAAAAAATGAAAATAAGAACCCTTAGGAAACACGTTTGCGAAAACTGAAGTTGTCATAATTGTGTTTGCGTTCATATTCTCACTCCTTCTGTTGTAGTATAAACGATATTAAGATTGTAAGCAAGCAAAAAATGAATACTCAAAAATTTTTTTATTTTACTATTTTGAAGTTGTTAAATAGTGGTAGATTGCACCAATAATATTGGCATCATTCGCAAAGGCACATTTCTTTACAACAGGCTTAATACGTGCTGGTTCAACTTTGTCTATAATGATATCTAAACGCTTATTGATTTCATCAATTAAATCTTCTCTTACAGAGATACCCCCACCAATAATAATCACTTCTGGATCATAAGAATATTGAATATTATAGATACCTACTGCAAGAGCATAATAGAAACGATTGACATACTTCTTAAATACTTCATTTTCGTCGGCATGATCAAAGATATAACGTCCATCATATGTTTCACCTAGTTCTTTTTCTACACCTTTTACGATGGCAACTGTAGAATCAAGAGACCAATTGTTAAACTCAAGTGAATCTGCATCAAAGTTATTAATCATATAACCAAATTCACCACCATGAAGATGCTGTCCCTTATGAATCTTCTTATCCTTAATCACAGCACCACCAATACCTGTACCACATACAACAAAGCAGCAATCCTGATTATCTTTAGCGGCACCTAGCCATACTTCAGCAAGTGCTGCACAGTTGGCATCATTTTCTAGTTCTACACGTGTCTGTAATCTTTCTTCTAAATCCTTCTTTATATTAGGACCATGAATATAGTCAATCGCAGACGCACCATAAATCACACCTTCGTCACTCGCAACAGCCCCTGGCATACTTAACGCAATACCATCAACATCTCTTTCTTTATAAATAGTTTCAATAGCCTGATACATGTCTTCTAAAGTATCAGGTGTTTTAAAAGACCCCTTGTCAAATAAATGACCTTTTTCATCGCATGTTGCGTATTTGACAGAAGTCCCTCCTACATCAATTCCTAGTAACATATCAATTTCCTCCTATCTATAGGATATCACAAAAGAAATGCACAATAGTAAAATAGATTAAAAAAAGGAATAACGTTACGCTATTCCTTAGTTTACACGATGAATATCTAAACCATTCTGTTTAAATGTTTCAATTATTGTATCGATATGTGCTTCCCCATTTGTTTCACAAGTGACTCTTAATTCTACTTCAGAGAATCTTGCGAAGTTCTTGAACTGGTTATGATCAACCGCTACAACATTCGCATTACATTCATTTAATAGGTGTGCAACTTTTTCTAACTGTCCTGGAATATCTGGAAGCTGTACTGAGAATGAGAAGATTCTTCCTCTTTCAATAAGTCCCTTATTGATCATAGAAGAAATAGAAAGTACATCGATGTTACCACCTGATACAAGTGAAACAACCTTCTTATTCTTTTCATTGAGTTTCTTTAATGCAGCAAGTGAAAGAATACCTGAGTTTTCAGCTACAAGCTTATGTTTTTCTACTAATACTAAGAATGCATCCATTAACTCATAATCACTAACTGTGATAATACCATCTACATATTGTTTAATATATTCAAAAGGCTTTTCACCAATTGTCTTAACTGCAGTACCATCCGCAATAGTCACTGCTTCATTTAATGAAACGATACGATCTTCATTAATGGCAGCAAGGGCACTTGCTGCTCCTTCTGGTTCTACACCGATAATCTTAACTGTTGGTTTAATAAGTTTTGCCGCACAGGCAATACCTGAAATCAATCCTCCTCCACCAACTGGTACAAGAATAATATCTGCATCTGGTAGCTCTTCGAGAATTTCTAAGGCAATGGTTCCCTGACCTTCAATGACATCTTCATCATCAAATGGATGTACAAATGTATAGCCATGTTCCTTCTGCAATTCTACTGCCTTATTATAAGCATCATCATACACTTCCCCATGAAGTACAACATCTGCGCCAAGTGCTTTAGTCGCATCTACTTTAATAAGTGGTGTATGAGCAGGCATAACAATTGTAGCCTTAACACCTAACTGTTGGGCGGCATAAGCCACACCCTGCGCATGGTTTCCTGCACTTGATGCAATAAGCCCTCTAGACTTAGATTCATCATCCATCTTCATAATCTTATTATAAGCACCTCTGATTTTAAAAGCGCCTGTTCTCTGTAGGTTTTCCGGTTTGATATAAACAGTATTTCTACTTTCTTTAGAAAAAGCTGGGCTATAAATCAAAGGTGTAGGAAGAATGACTTCATCTACTCTCTTCTTTGCTTCTTCAAAATCCTTTAGTTCTAACACATAAATCCCCCTCTCAAAAATCTGTTTTTCACATTATATCACCATTATTATTCTATTAAAACTAAATTTTTGTTTAATTCGAGAGAAAAGGAATAGCTTCACGGCTATTCCTTAGTTGATGCGCTGGATTTCAAATCCATTCTTTTTAAATGTTTCAATAATAGAAGCAATATGCGCTTCTCCATTTGTTTCACAAGTAACTCTTAATTCAACTTCAGAGAATCTAGCAAAGTTCTTAAACTGGTTATGGTCTGCAGTCACAACGTTCGCATTACATTCATTTAATAGATGTGCGACCTTTTCTAACTGACCTGGACTATCTGGTAATTGTAATGAGAATGAGAAGATTCTCCCTCTTTCAATTAATCCTTTATTGATCATAGAAGAGATAGAAAGTACATCGATATTACCACCAGAAATAAGTGATACAACCTTCTTATTCTTTTCGTTGAGTTTCTTTAATGCAGCAAGTGAAAGAATACCGGAGTTTTCAGCTACAAGTTTATGTTTTTCTACTAGTACTAAGAATGCAGCCATTAATTCATAATCACTTACTGTGATAATACCATCTACATATTGTTTAATATATTCAAATGGTGTTTTACCAATTGTCTTAACAGCAGTACCATCCGCAATAGTCACTGCTTCATTTAATGAAACAACACGATCTTCATTAATGGCAGCAAGCGCACTGGCTGCACCTTCTGGTTCTACACCAATAATCTTCACTGCAGGATTGATTTTCTTAGCTGCACAGGCAATACCTGAGATCAATCCTCCACCACCAACTGGTACAAGAATAATATCTGTATCTGGTAACTCTTTGAGGATTTCTAAAGCAATTGTTCCCTGACCTTCAATAACATCTTCATCATCAAATGGATGTACAAATGTATAACCATGTTCCTTCTGTAATTCAACAGCCTTATTATACGCATCATCATACACTTCACCATGAAGAACTACATCTGCACCAAGTGCTTTAGTGGCATCTACTTTAATAAGTGGTGTATGAGCAGGCATAACGATTGTTGCCTTAACACCTAACTGCTGTGCTGCATAAGCCACACCCTGAGCATGGTTTCCTGCACTTGAGGCAATAAGTCCCCTAGACTTAGATTCTTCATCCATCTTCATGATCTTATTATAAGCACCTCTAATCTTAAATGCGCCAGTTCTCTGTAAGTTTTCTGGTTTGATATAAACCACATTTCTACATTCTTTAGAGAACGCTGGACTATAGATCAAAGGTGTTGGAATGATCACTTCATCTACTCTCTTTTTTGCTTCTTCAAAATCTTTTAGCTCTAACATTTTATATTTTTCCTCCATATATTTATATTTTTAACGTTATCACGTTATTTTGGTTCTAAATAAAACAAATTTTAGGCAAAATAATAAGAGTGGTTATACACTCTTATTTGAACTGATTTGATTTGTATGTGTAATGGTAACCAATAGCTTCCATCTTATCTACGACATCCTGCATAGGAATATGATAGTCATAACATAAGTCCGCAAGATCTTCATATTGGTCTCTGAGTTTCATATTTAACCAGCTAAGTAACATCACTGGATCTTTAGGCATTTCATTCATCTCTTAATTCCTCCTCTAGTTTCTTCAACATATAGGCAATTCCATCTTCATCATTTGATAAAGTCACAACATCGGCTCTCTCTTTCACTTCATCCACAGCATTCGCCATTGCAACGCCACATCCTGCATATTCAATGAGTGATAAGTCATTGAATCCATCACCAAAGGCAATCACTTCTTCTTTTGTAAGATGAAGCGTCTTAACAAGCTTATCTAAAGAAGCAGCCTTATCAATATTTGGTGCCATGACTTCAATAAAGAATGGTGCAGAACGGTAAATACTTAAACCTGGGAATGCACTCTTATAATCCTCTAATACAGAAGCGACATGTTCAGGATCTCCTGTACATAATACTTTATTAATAGGATCTCTTAAAATTGATTTAAAAGATTCAGTTTTTCTAATTTCAATATCATTGATGTGTCCTTCAATATTGACATACTGATCATCTACATCTTCAGTATAAACAGCATCATCATAATATGTCATGATTGCAAGATTATGTTTTTTTGCTTCATCATATGCTTTTTTAGCCTGTTCGACAGTCAAACGCTGTTCAAACATAGTCTGCCTTGTTTTCGCGTCCATCACCTTAGCACCATTGAATGATAATAAATATCCTTCATATTTTTCTAATTCAAGTGCAGCTGCTTCATGTCTTAAACCAGGTGTTGGTCTACCAGATGCAAGAACTACTGTTACACCTAACTGCTGTGCTTTAATAAGTGTCTGACGTGTTTCATCAGTAATTTTATTTTCTGAATTCTTTAATGTACCATCTAAATCTAATGCGATTAACTTATATTTCATTTGATATAATCCCCTCTATTGTTTCTAAAAATCTCTTTCTTGTTTCTTGTGTACGTTTCTTTGGTCCTTTGACAAGTTGATGCTTACGCATCTTTCCATTGATATAGCGTATCATTAAAAGTGAGTCTATATTATCAGAATCAATAATAAACCCTGAAGGATGAACAACAATCGCACCTTTTGTAAGAAGCATACCTGCTTCACCATAATCCTGCGTAATCACAAGATCACCCTTCCTCACATCTCTCAAAATAGCATAATCAACATTATCATTGCCCTGATCACATATAATAACTGATTCATAATCAAAGAAATGATTCATATCACAATACACTATCATCTTTATATCATATTTATCACACAAAAAAGCGATTTTTTCAATATCTGGTGTTGCATCTCCATCAATTAGTATTCTCATATTACTTTTAAGAGATACATAATATACATAGTGAGGTATCCACCAACTAATCCACCTACATGTCCTATCTTAGAAATACGAGAATTCATAAGAGTAAAGGCAAGGTTAATCGCAATACAAGGTAAATAGCCTCTTAATAAATCAAAGAAAGCACCACCTTTAAATAAACCTAAACCAATCATCGCCCCTAGGAAGCCATAAAACAAACCACTTGCACCAATTGTGATAGAGTTGTCCGCATTAGAATCTCTAAAAGAATAATAATAAGTAGCCAATGAACTCATCACAATAGAAACTAAGACAAGTACTAAATAACGTACTGGTCCAAGTATTGTTTCAAATAAACGTCCTAAATAGAAAATACAGTACATATTCATAAATAAATGAAGAAATTCTGTATGAATAAAGGCAGACGTAATAAATCGCCAATATTCTCCTCTATTTTTCACATATGGTGTATATAAAGCACCTAAATGCATTGCTTCTGATGTTTTATTGTCCTTAGAAAAATAATTAATATAAACAAAAACTGCTATACATATCGCCATAAAGATATATGTGATCATTCAATAACCTCCACTACTCTTGTAACTTTCGCCATATTCTTAGAACTATCAGTGACTGTATATGTTAGAGTATAACGTCCTACAGTATTAGTCTGTACTTTACCTGTAACAACAATCTTATTTGTTAAGTCACCATCTTCATTATCATATGCAGTAACACCTTCTCTTGTATTAAAAGCATCACCGATATGAATCACTTTATCTTCTGCCCCTTTAATAACAGGAACAACCAAGTCATTAGCAACAATGACTTTAATACGCATTGGAAAAGACGTATTACCTTGTTCATCTCTTACAACAACACGTTCAATATATGTACCTACTTTTTCATATGATTTTTCTTTCACAAGTTCTTCACTATTTTCTTTTTTTAAGAAATAAACCTGTGTTAAAGACGCATCATTGACTTCAGCTACTGTATTTTTTGCAGCGAGAGGTTGATTAGGATTTACATAATAAACAATCTTTTTAAGTTTTACTGTTGGTTTTTTTGTATCTACAATCTTAATCTTAAAATCATAGTCACGTCCTGCATATTCAATACTTGCATTATAGTTACCCACTTTATTCAAATTAACACGTTTTAAATTTAAAGTAAGTGATTTTTTTATTCTATCTGGACAGATGACATAATCATCAATATTCTGTGATACTTCCTGTCCTAATTCATAAGTAAATACTGTCTGTTTCAATTCAAAAGTTGCCATAGTCGCAATCTTATAAATAGAAAATGATTCAAGGAAAATAAATAATAGTAAAATGACAGTAATCAACTTGTTCCTCCATTTCACTAGTATCACCTCTTTCGTTCCTCCATTATACTATAAAAGATATCTGAATGACAAAAAAGATGATGCGAAACATCACCTTGTTTGAAAATTACATAACTATTACACATTTTCAAGTAAGCAGACTGCTTGAGAAACGATTCCTTCTCCTCTTCCTACAAAACCAAGCTTTTCACCACGAGTGGCTTTCACATTAATCTGTGTCACATCACAATGAAGTACTTTCGCAATATTATGTCTCATTGTAGCTATATGAGGTGCCATCTTTGGCTGTTCTGTCATAATAATCGCATCCACATTACCGATCTTATAACCTTTTTCATTCATCAGCTTATATGTTTCTTCTAACAAGATCATTGAAGAAATACCTTTGTAGCGATCATCTGTATCAGGGAAATGTTTACCTATATCTCCTTCACCTAATGCCCCAATGATTGATTCAATAATAGCATGTAAGAGAACATCTGCATCACTATGTCCCTTTAACCCTTTTTCATAAGGAATTTCTACACCACCAAGTATAAGTTTTCTTCCCTCTACCAACTGATGAATATCTATTGACTGTCCTATACGCATAACCATACCTCCATGCCTTTTATTGTACCATAAAAGGCATGAGGTTACCCTCATGCCAATGTATTAATTGTATTTCTTTTTATGCGCTGCATTCACAAGTCCCTGGAATAGAGGATGTGCTCTATTTGGTCTAGACTTGAATTCTGGATGGAACTGACATGCAACGAAATATGGATGATTAGGAACTTCAACGATTTCTACTAGATTTCTCTTTGGATTACGTCCTGAAATCACTAATCCTGCATCTTCTAACATCTGACGATATGTATTATTGAATTCATATCTATGTCTATGTCTTTCCTGGATAAGATCCTGTCCATATAACTGATGTGCAAGTGTACCTTCTTTTAATTCACAAGTGTAGCTACCAAGTCTCTGAGTACCACCCATGTTTTCTAAAGACTGATCATGCATTAATGAAATTAATGGAGTCATACAGTTCTTATCAAATTCTAATGAGTTAACATCATTAAGCTTGCATACATTTCTAGCATATTCAATAGAAGCACACTGCATACCTAAGCAGATTCCTAAGAATGGAATATCATGTTCTCTTGCATACTGGATTGCAACAATCATGCCTTCAACACCTCTGTTGCCAAATCCACCTGGTACTAAGATACCATCAGTATCAGCAAGTTTAGAAGCGATATTTTCCTTAGTTACTTCTTCTGAGTTAACCCATTCAATTTCAACTTCACTATTTGCATAGTAACCCGCATGTTTTAATGCTTCATTGACTGATAAGTAAGCATCTGGGAATTCACAATACTTACCAACCATCTTGATTTTAACTGTATCCTTTAAGTTCTTAACTCTTTCAATTAATTCACGCCATTCAGTGAAATCAGCTTCAGGCGCTTCAATTCTTAAATGATCAAGTACAACATCATCCATATGCTGATCTAATAATTCTACTGGTAACTCATAAAGAACATCTACGTCATAGTTAGAAATAATTGCTTCCTTAGGAACATTACAGAATAAAGAAATCTTGTCCTTTAATTCATCAGAAATAGTATGTTCACTACGACATACAATGATATCTGGCTGAATACCATATCCTAATAATTCCTTAACACTATGCTGTGTTGGTTTAGTCTTTACTTCATGGCTGGCACCAATATATGGAAGTAAAGTTGTATGTATATAAAGAGTATTTTTGTAGCCTCTATCGAGTCTTACCTGTCTAATTGCTTCAATAAACGGTAAAGATTCAATATCCCCTACAGTACCACCAATTTCAGTAATAACGATATCTGCCTGAGAAGATTCTTCTGCAGCATAAATCTTTTCCTTAATTGCATTTGTAATATGAGGAACAACCTGTACTGTTGCACCTAGGTAATCTCCTCTTCTTTCCTTAGAAATTACATCGCTATATACTCTACCAGTTGTTACTGAAGAGTTTCTGTTTAAGTCTTCATCAATAAAACGTTCATAATGACCTAAGTCTAAGTCAGTTTCTGCCCCATCAGCTGTTACATAAACTTCACCATGCTGATAAGGAGACATAGTTCCTGGATCCACATTAATATAAGGATCAAGTTTCTGCATGAATACTTTTAATCCTCTTTGTTTTAATATTCTACCTAAAGATGCAGCTGTTAAACCTTTCCCTAGACCTGATACGACACCACCTGTGACAAATATGAATTTTGCCATTCTCTTCACCTCTTTCTCTAAAAAACAAAAAAAGACACCTACGGAAGACCCGTTTGTGCCCTTTACAACTATAGCAAATTCCCCCGTCGTATGCAATTCTTTTCTTTATTTTATTAATTAATTATATTATGATATGGCTTGGGAGGATAAGCATATGGAAACACCTCGTATATTAGTTATTGATGATGAAAAAGAAATTTGTGATCTTATTGAAATTTATTTAAGTCAAGAAGGTTATCATGTTGAAAAGCGTTATAATGCATATACATTATTACGTGATCTTGAAAAGTTTAAGATTGACCTTGTAATTTTAGATATGATGATGCCTGGCGTAGATGGCTTACAGGCATTAGAGATGATCAGAGAAAAGTACAATATCCCAGTTATTTTTGTATCAGCTAAGACAGCTGATCAGGATAAGATTGAAGGGTTATTAAAGGGTGCTGATGATTATATCGCAAAACCTTTTAATGCAATGGAATTAGTCGCACGTGTTAAGTCACAATTAAGACGTTATCAGGTAT
The DNA here is from genome assembly GCF_900540665.1 of uncultured Catenibacterium sp. Lineage (GTDB taxonomy): Bacteria > Bacillota_I > Bacilli_A > Erysipelotrichales > Coprobacillaceae > Catenibacterium. The sequence continues at coordinate 17,128 of NZ_UQGV01000019.1, forward strand.
ATAGTAAACCTATTGGTGTGGATAATTCTATTATCCAGGCCAACGACCTTCTTATTGATACAAATAAGAAGATGGTTTCTGTAGATAATCGTCCAGTAGCTGTGACTAAGATTGAATATGAAATCTTAGTATTACTTGCATCACATCCAGGTACAGTATTCTCTACTGAAGATATCTATACAAAAATATGGCATGAAGAAGCAACACATGCCAACAACACCATCATGGTACATATTAGAAAACTAAGAGAAAAGATTGAAAGACAGCCTCGTACACCAAGACATATTATTACTGTCTGGGGCATTGGTTATAAGTTCGAATTATGATGCAGAAACTAAGAAAGCTGTTCATTTCTTCTTTTAAATGGCGTTTGTTGATTAATATTACATTAAGTTATCTTGTCGCATTTCTTATTTATTCTATTCTAGGAATTGTATTCGATAGAATTATTCCTATTGCGGTACCAAATGAAATGCGTTATGCATTATGTTATGCCATTTCTTTTATTGTCTTTGTAGAAATCTTCTTTAAACTGATTGATTTCACAATTGAATATATCAGAAAGCTAAGACGCTCTATCCAGCAGGTAACAAGTGGTAATTATGGTGTACAGTGTGAAGTAGAATATGATGATGAATTAGGTTCTCTTGCAGCTAACATCAATGTCTTATCAAAAACATTACTTGCGAAAGAAAAAGAAAGCGAAAAGCTAAAAGAAAAAGAAAGAGCTGCATTAGATATAGAACGTAATGCTGAAAGACAAAAGAATGAATTAATCACAAACGTAGCCCATGACTTAAGAACACCTCTTACAACTATTGTAGGATATCTTGAGTTAATTAAAGATGATTCAGCTTTAGCTAAAGAAGATGTACATAAGTATTCTGGTATTGCGTATGAGAAATCAATACGTCTACAGGAAATGATGGATGACCTCTTTGAATTCACTAAGCTTGATAATGCAGATATTAAATTGAATAAGAGTATGATCAATCTATCTGGATTAATCATGCAGATGACAGACGAGTTCTATCCTTCATTTAAAGACTGTAATATTACGCCTATTGTAGATTTGCCTGAAGAGAATATCTATGTTCAGGGAGATGGTCAGTTATTAGCCCGTGTATTTGATAATCTTATTTCTAATGCACTTAAGTATGGCTATCATAATACTGATTTAAAGATAGAAGTATCCGGTGATGAGAAATATGCAACTGTTAAAGTCATCAACCATGGTGATACAATTGCATCAGATGATATCCCACTTCTATTTAATAAATTTTATCGTACAGACTCATCACGAAACTCTAAAACAGGTGGTACTGGCTTAGGACTAGCAATCACTAAGAATATAGTAGACCTTCATCATGGTGATATTTCTGTTACAAGTGATGATCAAATCACAACATTCATCGTCAAATTCAACAGATATTTCGATCAAAACTAACATAAAAGACCACATCAAGTGGTCTTTTCATTTTGGACTATAATTTCAACCTTTCACCTGGCTTTATATATAAAGCATGAGGTGATTTAAAGCTTTTCGCAATATCTTCATCATATAATTGTGTAGGTGAAGTATGAATCGGGATAAAATAACGAGAATCAATCACATGTGCACAACGACTCGCTTCCTGTGCACTCATATTATAAATACCATCTACTGGTAATAATGCATAATCTAAATCATTGAAGCTTTCCATTTCAGGATAATAGTTTGTGTCTCCTGCACCATATAATGTAATACCATCTACAGTCATTATAAAACCAACACATTCTTCTCTTGTATGATTCTTATTTTCTGCAGGTGTTCCTTCAATCATTACTTTCTTGATCTTCTTAATAGGATATTCACCATCCACAAATAAATCTCCATGTCTTAAAATTACACCATCATCTTTTAATGTAACAAGATCTACCTGATTATGATCACTATGTTCATGCGTTACAATCACAATATCTGCAGGCATATCATAACCTTCACCTGCATAAGGATCTACATAAATCACTACACCTTCATTAGAAACAATGCGATAGCTTCCATGTCCTTGATACAATAATTCTGCCATTTTTTAAATCTCCTTTATCACTTATTTAATTATAACTTTTCTTATTACACAGTGCGATAGAATGACAAAAAATAAAAAAATTAAATTTTAGTTAAAAAAATCGTAAAAACCTGTTGACGAATCGCATAACACTTGGTATATTATATGAGCGTGCTTGGTTGGGATATGGCACTAACACTTAAGCATCGGTCTAACGGCCGGTATATCCCAAGAATATTGGAGGTTTAGCTCAGTTGGGAGAGCATCTGCCTTACAAGCAGAGGGTCAGCGGTTCGAGCCCGTTAACCTCCACCATTTTTATTAAAATTTAGCAACACACGCCGACTTAGCTCAATTGGTAGAGCAACTGACTTGTAATCAGTAGGTTGGGGGTTCAATTCCTCTAGTCGGCACCAGTGGGGAGGTAGCGAAGTGGCTAAACGCGGCTGACTGTAACTCAGTTCTCTACGAGTTCGATGGTTCGAATCCGTCCCTCCCCACCATTCCATGCGGGTGTAGTTCAATGGTAGAACTTCAGCCTTCCAAGCTGACTACGTGGGTTCGATTCCCATCACCCGCTCCATACGATTAGAAGATAGACTAAGGTCTATTTTTTTATTATCTAAATACCCACAGTTACGAGCTGTGGGTATTTTTATTTATTCTAATAATTCAAAACTATTAATCAATTCATTTTTAGATTCATACAATAATTCAGTTTTACCTGAATCAATATCATATGTATATATACCTTGATGTTTATCATTGCGCCCAAGAAGAATAATCTGATGAGAAGAACTAAAACAAGCATACTGTGTTACATCCATAATTTCATCAATATTAATTCCTGCTTTTTTCTTATTTGTTTTTGTATCTAATGTATATGTATGATATTGAGGATTCCAGACTGGGATGGTGTCACTTTCAGTAAATGTAAGATTTCCACTTTCCATTGGAAGCATTCTATAGACTAACTTGCGATTTGTAGTATAGATACGTTTGAGTTGATTATTCTTCAAACGATAAATATGCGTATTAGGTGCAATATACTTACTACCCTTACCCGCATTTGCTTCTTCTAATGCCTGATCTTCTTCTTTTTGATTACTTGCACATAGATATAAATCATGATTGAAAACATCATAGACCATATGATCAAAATCTAAATCCTCTTCTGCCTTAATCTTACTGAACTTGTTAGTTTCTATATTATAATGATAAGGCTTGAGTGATCTTTGACCTTTTTCTACGCCTAATACATAGATATTATTCTCTATAGGAATAATCTGATTTATTGCGGTTAAACCACCAGATAACTTTTTAGATTTCTTTGTATTGAGATCATAAGCATACAGATAATCACCACTATTATCTTCTTCAGCATAATATACAGCATTATTAGACTTAGAATAGACACCAAGTGGATTAGGAGAAGTATACTTCTTAGTCACTTTCTTGGTAGATAATGAATATTCATAGATATTCACTACTACATTCCCTTTCTTATCATATCCCCTTGTTGTAATAGATAGATAACGTTCTTTATTTGTTTTACAGCCCGTTATTACAAAAATACAGAGTACCACCAACAATTGAATTAACTTTTTCATAACTATTCTCCTTTCTTTATTCAATTGGAATGCCTCTTCATATATATTATATATGTTCTCTTATGTCACAGGCAATCATAAGACATCTGCTAAATGCAGATTCTTATTTAATTTTGCCATAATAACTAGCCTTTCATAGAATAAAGAAACAGACATCACAATAACTATACGCTTGCAGAAAATCAACTAGAAAGTTGTGAAAAACTAAACGCAACTTTGACCCGCTTACAGTGGAATTTAACTTTTCACTTTAGAATTATCAATAATGATATAAGCAATTTATTGACATATTTCAAATAGAATATATAATTCAGTTAGTGGTCACTAATTATGAAAGAGAGGTTGTTATGAATATAATCAAATCTATACTTTTACCTAAAAAACCTTTATATTTAATCACAGTGCTGATATGTATATTGTCATATTGTTCTAGATTTTTACCAAGTCGTGTAGCATCAAACTTTCTTATTTTTCTTACAATGATGACAGGTTTACCTTTTTATTTAGATAAAGCTGAATCTAAAAAAACTAAGATTGGATGGTTTGTTTTTACTATCATAGCCGTGATTTTTGAAGTGTTTATTGTTTATGTTCTATAATTAACGATTATAGAAGGAGTCGGATATCGCGAAAAATAAATTCATACAGAATCTGCCTTATGCAATTACAAACTGTTTTATATTATTATTGTTGTATTGTTCAAAATATCTAAATGGTATTACTGGTGGATTATATATTGTTGTTTGTACTCTTTTGTTTATAATACCTAACCAAATGAGACCTCAATCATCCCAAAAAAACGAAGAAACGTTGGACCATTACATATATCATCGTTGCTATTATTGAATTACTTTTTGTATTCATAAGGTACATATAACTGATCATTTTAAAGGGACAGTGAATTTTATAATTCACTGTCCCTTTATGTTTACATTATATATATATATATATATATTATAATTATGTTAGCGCTGACATTTATGCGGTATTTCAAGTTTATATCATATATATCAAAGAAAGTATCTGGCGAAAATGTGGCATGGAAATATAAATATCCCTTAGAAAAAATTTAACACTTATGTTACAAAAGTCGATACTTATTATTCTAGTGCATATGTAACTGCAACCGTAGGCGACTTTAAAAAATCAGACAATTGGACGGTGAGAACTAAATGATTGAATTAAATAATTTCACATACAAAACTAATAGAATACTCTTCGAAGGAGCCAATTTCATTGCTCCTTCTATTGGTATTATAGGTATTGCAGGTGAGAGTGGCTGTGGAAAAACCACTTTTTTAAAAATTATATCTAAACAGATTCCTGTTAACTCCCTTATCAATGATAGTTCATCTATATTTTATGGAAATCAGGATGCACTATTAAAAAGAGACCTTACCATAGCCCAGCAATTTGAGTTAATAGAATCTATATATAATAGAGAGCATGATCAAAATACAATAGATGAACTATCTAACAGTTTAAACATCAAAGCGAACTTATCACAGAAATATGATTCTTGTTCCTTAGGAGAAAAGAAAAGAATAATGATAGCCTTAAGTGTTTATTCTAATAGTCCTTGTATTATATTAGATGAGCCTTTATCTTCTGTAGATTATGAAGATAAACATTCAATCATGAAGTTATTAAAAGAATATAGTCATGACCGTGTTATTATTCTTACTATTCATGATGAAGAATTTGATGAATATTTAGATATTAAGTATTTAATTCAGAATCTCCACTTTACTCGTATCATAGATAATGAAAGTAATGGTGAACCACTTTCAGTAACTCATGAATTTACTCCCAAAAGAATTGCACATGTAAAAAGTAAGAAAGAAAAGTTCAGTATCCTCTTATATGCTTTGTTGTGTTTAGTTATTATCAATATGACTTTATATTCTGGTATAGAGTTATATATGACAAACAAGAATACAGCATCTATGATGGATAACTTAACTAGTAAAATTATCTATACAGGAAAAGAATACATTACAAGAAATGAATTACCTTCTGGTTATAGATTCATGGAATATGATCAAGGATTTTCTATGACTCCTCAAGAAATACAATCTATTCAATCTGTCAAAGGAGTTAAAAGTATAACAAGCTATTATCAGTTCCCAACTCGTAATTATGATACAAGAAATGACGAGGATGATAATTTAATTGCATATATGTCAGTCAAGGGTAGAGAATATTCTACTGATGATAATGTTGTTGTATCAAGTTATATAAAGGGTCAATTTGGTAATAAAAACAAAAATTATATAAGCGAAGGTCTTATGAAAACGTTAGAATTGACTGATTCAGATTTTCCTATAACCATGAAAATGGATATAGGTGTACCTGTATGTTCTACTGAATATAATGGCACTATGCGATATGGTGATCAAAATGGATTACAGAAAAAATCTTATGATGTAATTGAACGACATCCTGTTTATCAGAAGAAAAGAGTATCTATTAAAATCTATGGTGTCATCAAATCAAATGAAGATCAGGATGACTTCACAGGAAATAACGCATTAAAAGTCTATTTAAACAATGACTTTGCGAACTCTATTATAAATAAATATCGTACAACTAATGTTTCAATTAGTTTATATGAAGATCTAAATGAACATATTGTTGATTATGTTCCTGCAACTTATGCAATTGAGTGTGAAAATGCAAGTTATGTAGACCAGGTAAGAAATGGGCTCAATAAGATATCTCCAAACATCGTTACTTATATAGAGAGTGATGATTACAAACAAACAGCAAAGATGCGTCAAAAGGATTCTAAGAATACTCAAACTATGATTCTCATCTATACTGTTGTTGGTCTTATTGCTTATGTTGTTTTCTTAATCCTCTATAATAAATCAAGAGAATATATAAGATATAGGGAACTTGATTTAAATGAGAAACAGATTCAATCCATTCATATGGTTGATATCCAGTTTATGTCTACATTCCTGTTCATAGCTGTTCTTCTTTCCTTCTGTTTAAGACTATTCACATCGAGTGAGTTTGCGTTAGTAAACAATTCAATCAAGATGATTATAGGTTTAGTAAGTGCTGTTGTGACTACATTAGTCTTCTATATTACAAATAAAATAATGGTAACGAGTACGGATCATGATTAACATCAAGCATCTATCTATCACATTTGATAGAGTAATCTTTGATGATGCCAGCATCACCTTATCTAACAACAGCATTACTACAATCAAAGGAAAAAGTGGTACTGGTAAGACAACCTTATTGAATCAATTAGGACTTGTAGCCCCTTTAGCCTGTGATTATTTAATGGAGGGTCATTCTATTGATGACCCTCTTACTACAAGGAAAGAAAAGATTGGTTATGTACATCAAGAAAGTACATTATTCAATAACATGACCATTAGAGAGAATATGGAATTCGCATTCCTACTCTCCGGACAGGAATATAATGAAACTAGAATGAATGATATTCTATGTTCTATGAAGATAGAACATCTACTCAATCAGACACCTGATCATGTATCAGGAGGAGAAAGACAACGTGCAGCTATTGCCTTTGCGTTGATGAAAGATCCTTCTCTCCTTCTTTTAGATGAACCAACTGCTTCTCTAGATTCTATTAACTGCAAGTTATTAATAGAACTACTCAGTGATTATATTCATACACACCCTGTATGCGTTCTTATCGCAACTCATGATAAACGTATTCTTGATTATGCAGATGATCTCTATGAGATTCAGAATCATAAAATAGTACCTATCAAAAAGAGTATGATAGAAGAACTAGAAACCACTTCTATTACTAGAAAACCACAAAACTATTTATCTTATTACAAGAAACATCTTATACGTTCTTCTAAAATACTTTATATACTCTTTGGTTTAATTCTTTCTATGACTATAGGTATATTTGGATATCGTACATACTATTCACATGAGATCAATGCGATACAAGAGAAACTATTAGATGTACGCCTCTATTACGGAAATAACAGTAAGTATGCTTATGATTCTATTACTGAGCCCATTAGAATGGATATAAGAAGAGACCTCAATGAAATAGAACATATTCATATCACTCCATTCTATGAAACAGTTACTGATGATGTAATCGTACAATCTTATACTGGTGATACAATCAAAGCATCTCATACAATCAAGAATTTAGGTAAAGACATCACCATCAACCATCATACTTTTCATATTTCTTCCTACATAAACAAGAAGAATACTATTTCTTCTCAAGGAGATGATGTACTCTATCTTCCTGAAGCTATATATAGGAAATACTTTGATATTGATGATGTAAAGATGTTACTTGTGAGAGTAGATGATGCACAATATATCTCTAGTATTCTTTCTCAAATCAATGATATAGACCCTCACTTAACAGTATATTCTAATGTGAATCTTGATCACCTTACTCAGATTAATTCTAGAATGATGAATAGTTTACTGATGTTAATATGTGCAATATTTATTATCATGTTGATTATTCTTATCTATCATCGTCAAAAGACGATTGATTCCAACAAGGATGAATACTTCTTCCTATATGAGAATGGATTAAGTATTAAAGAGTTAAAATCTCTTGCACGATATGATTATGTTTACTACTACGTATTCTATTTAATCATACTACTAATCATAAGTATCTTTATGAGTTTCATGATGCATATACCTATTATTCTCTATGCATGCTTATTATGGTTCTTCAGTATTCTACTAGAAGAAATTATTACTACACTATGCATTCATAAGGTTGGAACACTTAAGGGCAGTTAACTGCCCTTTTAATCGCAATTATTTTATAAGACCTTCGTAGGTCTTTTAGGTACATTTGTATGGATTCTTCTAGAAGTGATTATGATTTTTACAATAAAGATGATGATTATTCCATTAATCATGCCTATCACAAAAATACATATCGCATTATTCTATACTTCTTCATTTGTGATAGAATTCTTTATACCTGTATTCATTCAAAAGATGATATCAAAACATAACATCCGTTAAAAAAGACTTCAATTGAAGTCTTTTTAGCTACCACTTCTTATTTTCTTTTCTACAATCTTCATTTACTATTCTTTCTTTCACCATCTTATCGAACCATTCAACCATATTTGGATCATAATGAGAGAAGAATAAGCTATTACTTGTATCTAATGTTTTAATAGAATTCATGTCTTCTTCTGTTAATTCAAAATCAAAGACATTGATATTTTCCTGCATTCTTTCAATATGAGTAGACTTGCAGGCAACAATAACACCTCTTTGAATAAGCCACCTCAACATAACCTGGGCAGAACTCTTATTATATTTCTTACCAATAGAAACTAATATTTCATTAGTAAATAGATTATTTCTTCCTTCACCAAATGGAGCCCATGCTTCCATCTTTACACCTTGTTTCTCCATGTTTTCCTGAGCACTCCATTGTGCATTAAAAGGATTGACTTCTACCTGGTTCACTGCTGGAATAACCTTTCTATCAAACATACAAATATCTGTCAAACGATCAGGATAGAAATTAGAAACACCAATTGCTTTAATTTTACCTTCCGTATATAACTCTTCTAAAGCACGATAAGCACCATAATAGTCACTAAAAGGCTGATGAAGTAAACACAAATCTAAATAATCTGTTTTTAGTTTTCTTAATGATTCTTCTACTGAAGCCTTACACTCTTCATAACCATAATGATCAATCCATACTTTAGTTGTAATAAAGAGTTCTTCTCTAGATACACCACATTCCACAATCGCATCTCCTACTTCACTTTCATTGAAATAACTCTGTGCTGTATCAATGCCTCTATATCCTGACTTAATTGCATCTAAGACACATCTCTTAGTATCTTCTTTAGGAATCTGATAGACTCCAAAACTAATGAGTGGCATTTCTATGCCATTATTTAATTTTACATATTCCATAACAAATACCTCCTACACTTACTGTACTAGACGGTAGTTACTCCCTGTCAAACTTCTCTTGCAATTTCTTATTAAAGTTCTAATATAAAGACAAGGAGGTATACATATGAAGAAGATACTATTATTACTATGTCTCTTATTATGTGCATGTAGTGCTCAAACTGATATAAAAGACTATACAGTCATTTATAAGAATAAAGAGGTTTATCCTGGTGTGAGTGCATCAAAGATGTCAGATGCTTTATTTGATTCTAATATTCAATATTCAGAAAAGGATGGAAAGATCCAAACAATCACTCTCTTTACTAAGAAGTATAAACTTAAGAATAATATTACTGTTGGAACTGATTATTCTACAGTAAAGCATACTTATTCTTCTCCTACTTCTAACCATTACAATAATGGAAAAGGTACAATAACCTATAAATATAAAGAGAAGAATATACAAATTAAGTTTACCTTTAAAGACAAAAAAATTTCCGCATTTTCTTTATCAAAATATCAAAATATCCCGAATTGCAAGCAGAAACTGGAAATAAGAAGATAAGTTAGTTTTTATAGAAAATAGTATTACCAGTTACATTAAGTTTAGCTAGTTCGTTGAGAAATAGTTCTTCTGAAGAAAGATATCCAAGTATCTTTCTTTTCTTTTGGTTTATTTTATTGTTTATATCAATAGTTGTCTCCTTATCAATTGTATTAATATCAGTTCCTTTCTTAATGAAATATCTTATAAGTCCATTGCAGTTCTCATTTGAGGCTCTGTCACATGAATGATAGGGTCTGCCGAAATAGACAGTGGTTCTTTTCTCTTTTGATTTTGGCTTCTGTTCTATATCCTTCCATCTAGAAAACTCACTACCGTTATCAAAGGTGATTGATTTAAAGATATCCTTAAAGCTATCACCATAAAACTTATGAAGCTTGTTTATCTGCATATAGACCTGCTTTGAAGATTTAGCAGAGATAGGAATCATATAATAGAAGCGTGTCTTTCTTTCAATGAGAGTAAGATATGCACCATTCTGTCCATCTCTAGGTCCAGTAACTAGATCACCTTCCCAGTGTCCGAATTCTTCTCTATCCTTGATATATTCAGGCCTTTCGGTAATGGAAGTGCCTTTCTGTCTTTTTGGAATGTATGACTTCCAGTTCTTTTTTGTCTTTCTTCTGACCATGCGAGGAAGATCGATAGGCTTGATGGATGTTTTTCCCTGATGTACATAGTTGTAAAAAGTTTTAGTAGACACAGTCACCATATTCTTTATTCTGTCTGGCTGATGAATCCTTAAATAGTTGATGGTCTCATCAATAGAGGACAATCTATTTGATTTTATTTCTTGTTCGACAAGAGAGATGAACTCTTTTGATTCTTCAAATTTAGAGTTATTTGGAATTTTATGAATCTTTGATCTCTTCTCGAATGCAGCCATGGCAGAAAGTT
>NZ_UQGV01000020.1 GCF_900540665.1 uncultured Catenibacterium sp.
TACCACCATTCATTCCGCTTGTAAAGCCTTTTTTATGATTTTATTCATTTTTTGTAAAAAAATGTAAAAAATAGCCTGTAGGCACTATTTTAGCACCTATAGGCTATGATTTATCTATTCGTTGATTTTTCAATCGCATTAATAAATGCTGAACGCAAGCCTGCATCTTCTAATGCTTTTACACCTCTAATAGTAGATCCACCAGGTGAAGTCACATTATCCTTTAAGATACCAGGATGAAGATCAGTTTGTAACTGCATTTTCCCTGATCCTAGTACTGTCTGACTTGCAAGCTTGTAAGCCATCTTTCTAGGCATTCCCTGCATAACAGCACCATCTGCTAATGCTTCAATAACCATATAGATATAAGCAGGTGCACATCCTGATAAAGCGCCTCCTACTCCCATTAAGTGATTTAGAACAACTTCGATTTCTCCCACTGAAGAGAATGCTTCTTCAATATAGTTAAATTCTTCTTCAGTTAGAGAATGCTCCTGTTCTAATAAACACATACCTTCTCTAACAGCCATTGGCGTATTAGGCATGACAGTTAAGTGTCTAGTTGAAGTATCTAATAAAGTGTTGTATTTATCAAAATCATAACCAAGGACAATGGAAACGACTGCCTTGTTTTTGAGTTCTTCTTTTACTTCAAGAACAACTGATTCAATAACCTGTGGTTTAACACATAAGAACACAAATTCACTTTCAGAAATGACTTCATGTGCATTATTTTTGCCTTTTATACCAAAAGTACTCATCTTATCAAGCTGTGCTTTATTTAAATCATAAGCACATACCTGTTCACCTGGAATGAAACCAGATTCTACAAATCCCTGGGCAATGGCACTCGCCATATTCCCCATACCAATAAAACCAAATTTATACATAATAAATCCCCCTCGTAAAAAAAGCTAACATAATGTTAGCTTAGATTTTTCTATTTCTAATAAATCCTGGCAATGGGTCTTCATCATCGTCATCAATGACAGAAGCTGTTTTATTTCCATGTACAGTATATGTCTGTTTTGGAGTAACAGGTTCCTCTTCAGGCTGATCTTCTTCAAAACCAGTTGCAATGATGGTAACGATGATCTGGTCATCTAACTGATCATTAGTTGCAACACCCATAATAGTATTGACTTCTTCACCTACTGATTCCTGAATAGTCGCAAACGCTTCATTGGCATCAAATAATGACATGCTTGGTCCACCTGTAATATTAACAATCGCATCTTTAGCACCTGCGATAGAAATATCTAATAATGGTGAAGAAACAGCACGTTTTGCGGCTTCCTGAGCCTTGTTTTCACCATCAGCCATACCAATACCAATAAGTGCATCCCCACGATCCTTCATAACTGAGCATACATCGGCAAAGTCAAGGTTGATTAATGCTGGAATCGCAATTAAGTCAGTAATTGTCTGAACAGACTGACGTAAAATGTTATCTGCTTCTCTAAACGCTTCATTCATTGGACGTCCACCAATAACTTCAAGAAGACGATCATTTGAAACAACGATAATAGAATCTACATTCTTACGTAATTCTTCAAGTCCAGCTATAGACTGTTTCTTTCTTCTTGGTCCTTCAAATGTGAAAGGAGAAGTCACTACACCTACTGTTAATGCACCTGAATCTCTCGCAATTTTGGCGATAACTGGTGCACCACCAGTACCTGTTCCACCGCCCATTCCAGCAGCAACAAAGACCATGTTGGCATCAGATAAAGCTTCTCTGATTTCATTTTCAGATTCCTGAGCCGCTTTACGTCCAACTTCTGGATTTCCTCCAGCACCTAATCCCTGAGTTAAATCTTTTCCTAAGAAAATCTTATTAACACCAGTAATTCCTTTCAATACCTGAGCATCTGTATTTGCAACATAGAATTCGACACCTTTAACTCCATCAGTGACCATTCTATTTACGGCGTTGTTTCCTCCGCCACCTACACCAATAACTTTTATTTTTGCAACTTTCACAAAGTCTAAATTTTCATCCATTGTCCTACCCTCGCTTAATCATCATTAAATATCGAATCAAAAAACTTTCTAAACTTGCCCTGATGATGAGTTGTTTCTGTCTTAGCCATAGTTAAGCCTCTTACTTTCATACTCATCGTACTAGATAAATCTGGAAGAACCAAAGAAACCTGGTCTTCACCAATTAATTCTTTACGGTCATCCAAGCAATATAACATACCTAAACAAGGAACGAGAGACATATCTCTAGCCCCTACAGTTTCTGGTCGATAACATCTTACAGGTGTACCTAAAACATCTGTTGCGATTAAGTTCAGGCAAGGCAGTTCGCCTCCACCACCTACGACAACTGTTTCATAAGTACGTCCATCATTGATGACATCCAAACAATTTTTGATTTGTGCCATCATTTCCCAGACTGCTGTCTGTAATACTTCAGACAGATCTTTCTGAGTATAGTTCTTTTCAACTCCATCTACTATCGTAGTATGGATAACATCTTCTTCACCAAGATCATTTTCACATGTACCATATTTCACTTTATAAATCTCAGCCTGTTCCATTGAAATCTGCCATGCATCTGCAATCGCAGCAGTCAGTGTATAGCCACCCATTGGAACAGTCTTTAAATATTTAAGGTATCCCTCTTCAAAGAAAGATATTGTTGAATGATCATGTCCAATATTGATCATCACTGCACCTTCTTGAAGATAAACCGCATCGAATGTTTCTTTTGCAGAAGCATAGGCATCAATAGTAATATCAATAACATCTAATCCTGCTTTTTCTACAGCAGTTAAGTAAGAATACAATACTTTCTTGCTTGTAGTAATCACAAGTGTTTCTACCTTCAATGAAGCTGAACGTAAGCCAAGAGGCATATGCTCTACTTCTTTAGTATCTAAGCGATACTTTACAGGAATAGTTGATACAATTTCCTCTTTCTTACTCTTTTCAAAACGCTGTGCAATCTTTAAGGCTCGCACAACATCATTGATTTCTATCTTATCCTGAGGCGAATTCACCTTAGTAATACCTTTAGATTCATATGTTCTTGCATAATTACTAGGAAGAACAAGAGCTACAGATGTTATTGTCGTATTTAGTTCAACATCTGCTTCTTTTATGATTGATCTAATCTCATCAACCAGCACTTCTTCATTCTTAATCAAGCCACCTTCAATAGCATGACTTGCTAGTTTCTTCGTGAAGAGTATATTAATATTTGTGCTCATCAACTCTGCGACAAGTAACTTCAGTGTCGTAGAACCGATGTCTAAAACAGCATATATTCTTTTCATAGACACTCTCCTTACATATAATCTTATTTTATCATAATTACATACTAATGAAAACGATTTATAGATTACTTATCACGAGTTACACTTATATGACTCATTATGTATTTTCTTACTTACATTTAGTCATATATAGATTTCTTCCCTCAAACGAGAATACACAAATATCACTTTTACTTTGCATATAAGCTGAGTAATTGAAGCGTGATGGTGATAATGTATCCTTCATGTCTTCAATATCTACAATCAGTTTCTTTCCATCATCAAGAATCAAGGCCACTCTTTCATCATATCCCTTTTCTGGATAATAAACGATATCACTTACAGCATTTCTAATAGTAACAGGAATAGAAGCATACTGACCTGCTAGTTCTTCTACTGCCTTTAAATCATTAAATCCTGAAATCTTAGGAATCTGTTTAAGACCTGTATAATTCATACCTTCAACAACTTCAATAAGCTTTCCTTCTTCAGTTACAACATAAGTCTTGTTGTTAAGTTCCATATAAGCCACTAAGCCTGCTTCCTGGATTTCGATAGAGACACCACCTAAGATGTTATGAGTGACATATGCCTTAGTGACAAGCCCTGTCTTTTTCAAATTCTTCTTAATTGTGTCATTATTCAACAATAAATGATAAGTATGACTTGTAATACCTGATTCCTTCACTACCAGATCCTTTGATAGCTGAGAATTACCAGTAACATGAATAGACATGACTTTTGATAATGGGGATACAATATATCCTAAAATGACTAGAATAATTATACCGACAAGCATCAAACGACGCTTTCTTCTTTTTCTTCTACGTCTGTTCTTTTCAATCAATTCACGTGATGGGCTGCGATCATATTCATTGAATAGAACATCGGGCTTCTTATCCATATTTAATCCCAATTCACTAAAATAACTTCTTTATGAAGCTTGACTCCAAATTTCTCATAAACAGTCTTTTCAACAAGTCTAATAAGATCAAGAATATCCTTAGCACTTGCATAACCGTTGTTTACGATGAAATTTGAATGTTTAGGTGATACCTGTGCACCACCAATTTCATAACCGCGCAACCCAGCTTCATCAATATAACGCCATGCAGGTTTTTCTTCTGGATTTCTAAAGACACTTCCTGCACATGCAAAATTCCATGGCTGTGTACTCATACGACGCTCTTTACGTTTATCCAACACTTTACGGATTTCTCCAGAATCTTTCGCTGTCATTTCAAATGTAGCATCAAGAATAATCCAGTTTGGATGCTTCTGCAATACAGAATGACGATAAGAGAATTCCATATCTTCCTTGCTTAATGTAATCACATTAAGTTCATCATCAAGCACACGTGCGCACTTGAATACATCTGCCATACAATACTTATAAGCACCAGCATTCATAAAAATGCCGCCACCCATATCTCCAGGAATACCACCCATGAATTCAAAGCCTGATAATCCTGCTTTGGCACTTGAATAAGCTAAGGCAATCATTGAGACCCCTGCTTGTGCCACAATAGTGCACCCATTCATCTTGACATCATCAAATGATTTCATTGAGATGATTACACCATCATATTCTTTATCACTAAATAGGAGATCACTGCCATTACCAATAACCATGCGTTTAATATCATGATCATGGCAATATTTTAAAGTCTGAATAAGTGAATCGATATCCTTTGCTTTAACGAATATCTTGGCAGGTCCACCTACTTTATAGGTTGTATGCTTGTACATAGGTTCATTTTCAATCACCTTGCCTACTTCCATAGACATAAGATCTTCATATACCTGCTTCACATCCATATTAGCGTCCTCCTGTTAACTTTAAAATTTCTTTATAAATATCCTCACATGCATGAGGTTTACCTAAAGCAAGCGCTTTTTGAGATAATTCTTTACGCATTCCCTCATTGTTCATATACTGATCAACAACTTCTACAAAGGCATCCGCATTTAAATCCTTTTCAAGAATAAGATGTGCCGCACCTTTGCTGACAAGTTCACGGGCATTATATTCCTGATGGTTTGCCACAACATATGGGCTAGGAATGATAATAGATGCAGTACCGAGTGCAGTCATTTCAGCAAGAGTAGTAGCTCCTGCACGACTCACTGCTAAGTCACAGCTATGTAATACACTTGGCATATCATCAATATAAGGCAATACATGAATAGAATCACTTAAATCCTTAAGTTCTTCCTTCATCTTTTCATAATAAGTTTTACCTGTAACATAAAGCACATCATAATCTTTATGATCCATCTTATGTAATGCATCCTTCATAACCGTATTGACTGTTGCAGATCCTAATGATCCCATAACAATCACCATTACTTTTCTATCAGGAGCAATACCATAAAGATCATGTACATCTTTAAGTACACCTTCAGATACCACAGAAGCACGAGGGTTACCAAGTAACTTAGTCTTATCCTGAGGGAATGCTTCTAAAGCTTTTTCATAACAGCAGATGATTTCATCTACATGTTTAATTAAGATTTTATTTGTTAAACCAATGATGGAATTCTGTTCATGAATCATTGTCTTATAGCCCTTCTGAGTTGCCGCTAAAACAATGGATGCACTTGGATATCCACCAAACCCGATAACAATATCAGGGTTGAATTCTTTCAAAATCTTCTTAGAAGACTTTAAAGATTTTAAGAAAATCAAAGCATTTTTTGCTTTCTGTAAAGGATTACCTACAAGACCTTTTACATGTAATCCACGATAACTAAGTCCCATCTGAGGTACAATCTGAGACTCTAGTCTATCTGTTGTTCCTACAAATAAGAACTCTGTATCTGGATCACATTTTTTAATATAATCAACTAAGGCAAGAGCAGGATAAATATGTCCTCCTGTTCCACCAGCACTTACTATAATTTTCATTTAACTTACTCCTATAACTTGTTCACGATGTCCTTGAAGACATTTCCTCTTTCAACATAACTATGGAATTCATCAAATGAACTTGTTGAAGGAGAAAGCAATACAACATCGCCTTCTTTGGCAATTTCTTTTGCTTTTAAAATAGCATCTTTCATATGATCTACAACGATAGTATGAGGATGTTGCATATCTTTAGAGAAACGTTCTTTTGTTTCACCAAAACAGATAAGTGTCTTAATAAGAGGGTTCTGTTCTCTCACATCTTTTAGATCAAGATTCTTTTCATGACCACCCATTAACAAAATAACAGGCTTTTCAAATGCTTTAATCGCAATAACTGCTGCATCTGTATTAGTTCCCTTAGAGTCGTTATAATAACGTACGCCATCAAGTTCTCTTACAAACTCAATACGATGTTCTACACCCTTGAACGCAGCTAAAGTGTCATGGATAGATTCAAGACTTACACCCACTGCTGCACATGATGCAATCGCAACCATCATATTGGCTACATTATGCAAACCAACAATCTTGATTTCATCACGATCAATAACCTTCTGGCCCTTGTAATAAATTGCATTGTCTTTAAGTTCTACATCTCCCTGTCCCTTGACAGTAAATGTTTCAATACGTGATGGAACTGGATACTTTGCTAAATATGACTGTAAAGTCTCATCATCACTATTATTAATAAATAAATCTTTTTCATCCTGGTTCATATAAATACGCATCTTAGATGCATAATATTCATCTAAAGAATCCATATAATCAAGATGATCAGGCGTTAAATTTAATACAGCAGCCACTTCAGGCTTAAATTCTTCAATATCAATCAACTGGAAGTTAGACATTTCAACAACAATATCATGTCCTTCTTCTTCATATAAATGTTCATTTAATACGACTTCACAATAAGGAATACCGTAGTTACCGCAAATATGTGCCTTGCGACCTGCAGCTTTTAAGATTTCATAAATCAAAGTCACTGTCGTAGTCTTTCCATTTGTTCCTGTTACAGCAATATAATGCTGCTTTTTAGCCACTTTATAGCCTAATTCAATTTCTGTATAAACAGGAATACCACGTTCCTTTAAACGTAAGATAAATGGCGCATGATAATTAATACCTGGATTCTTAACAACAAAGTCAAAATCTCTTTCAAATAATTCATCTGGCTGTCCACCACATACCATTTCAATTCCTTCACTCACATATGTGTCATATTCAGGAATATCTTCTTTTTTCTTTGATTCATTTATAGTGATATCAGCATGCATGAACTTTAATAATTCAACTGCTGCCTTTCCACTTTTTGCAAGCCCTAATACAAGTACTTTTTTGCCTTTAAACATTTATAACACCCCTAACAATAATCCAATAATACCAGCAATAAATCCAACAGCCCAGAAAGTGACAACAACCTTATTTTCACTCCATCCACACATTTCAAAATGATGGTGGATAGGTGCCATCTTGAAGACTCTCTTACCTCTTGTCTTAAATGAAATAACCTGGATACATACAGATAAAGTTTCAATTAATGGCACAATACCAATAATAAGCACAAGAAGCTCCTGTTTAGTGATAACTGCAAATGCTGCAAGAATACCACCTAATGCAAGAGAACCACAATCTCCCATGAAAATCTTAGCTGGATGCGCATTGAATACTAAGAAGCCAGTCAAACCACCCATTAATGCAGCACCAAAAATAGCTGTTTCAACATTCTTGCTTAAAATTGCAAAAGCAACAAATGGTGTTAATGCAATAATCATAAGACCTGTTGCGAGTCCATCTAATCCATCTGTTAAATTTACAGCATTAGATTCTGCAGTAAACATGAAATAAACAAAGACTGGATAGAACCATCCAAGATTCACACTAATATGAGCAATAGGAATAATAATTTCTGTTGAGAAATTAGGTAAGAATTTTTTTGCTAAAAAATAGAATGCAATTGCCACAACTGACTGCATTGCATATTTATAGCTTGGCTTCAAGCCTTTATTGCTGTGCTGTACAACAATGAGATAGTCATCAATAAATCCAATGATACCGAATCCTAATAATGAGAATGTCAATAAGTTGACATAAGGATTCATAAAATTCTGATAGTGACAGATATAAGCAGCAATTACAGTAGCTACAATGAATACAACACCACCCATTGTAGGTGTGCCACCCTTTTTCTTATGAGAAGCGAGTCCTTCTTCTCTTTCTACCTGTCCAAACTTTAATTTATGTAAGTAAGGTATAACCTTAGGCATTGCGACAAGTACAAGTGCTAATGCCACTATAAAACTGATCATTAATAGAAACATGAAAATTTCCTCCCTCTATTTTACCCCACAAGTGTAGCATAATATGGGTGTAAATACAATGTCACTTTATTTTGCATTAAGCTCAATAACAGTACCTTGTTTCAGTTCAGTTCCCTTTGTAATACTCTGAGAATAAATAGAACCCAGACCATTCATCTTGATTTCAACACCCGTCAATGATGCAAAGGCTTCTGCTTCTTTACGAGACCAGCCAAGCATCGAAGGCATTGTATATTTCTGTCCATCTGTTAATACAAGAACCTTAGAGCCTGTTGTTACTTCAGTTGTACCAGATGGATACTGCCCAATAACTGTAGAACCATCACCAATCACAACAGGTGTTAATGAATGCTTCTTTAAGATACCTTCCACATATTGTGTACTCTGGTTCATATAGTTATTTAATACATAAGGTGTTGTATTCACCTTTTCAGTATCTTTACTTAAGATATTTAATGCTGATTTAATAATACTCTTAACAAGTTCACCAGAATAATTTGTACCGCTCTTCTCATTCTGGAACCAGACGATCACTTCTACCTCAGGATCACGATAAGGTGCCATACCGACAAAGGAATGTGTATGTCTTGTAGATGAATAAGCACCATTTTCAGCAATCTGACCAGTACCTGTCTTACCGATAATTTCAACTGATGAGTCCTTATAATCACGACCTGTAGAACCATCAATATTAACAACACCATAAAGAAGTGTTCTTATCTGTGCAGCTGCTTCAGTAGAATAGATTTTTTTAGAGTAAGACGTCTTAGCACTATAAAGTGTTTTACCATTTGCTGGATTAACTACTTTTTCTACTAGATAAGGCTCCACTGTACGCCCATCATTCGCAAATGCTGAATAACCTCTTAACAGCTGTAATGTTGTAACAGAAGACCCTTGACCAAATCCAGTTGTGAAATATTCAAGACTCTTTGTTTTACCATTAAAGCCTTTTACACCACTTCCTGAGAACAAGCCATCTACCTTACTTGTCTGGAATAATCCAAGATTCTTATAATCTTCAATAAGACTGGACATATTTGTATGTTCAGCAAGAATATGACAAATAGCTGTATTTGAAGAATGGTACAAACCCTCACGATAAGTAATGCTTCCCCATCCTCTTCTATTATGATCATGAATTGTTGCAATCACACGACCATTAGATATATAGTCATATGTTCCTGAGTTGTATTTACTATCTAAGTCCAATACACCATCAGTTAAAGCATTCGCATATACAAATGGCTTGAAAACTGAACCACATTCAAATGCTTCGTTGAGGAATGTATCATTATAATTTGTAAAATTACGTTTATTAGGATCAAATGAAGGATAGTTAGAAATCGCCAGCAACGCACCTGTTTTCGCATTCATAACAGCTGCACAGGCTTTAGTTGCATCCGTTTTTTCCTGCATATCTTTCATGAGTGAATCCAGTTCTGTCTGAAGAGTAGAATTGATTGTCAAATAAACATCATTACCACTTACTGCCTTCTTATCAGAAATAACACCATTAGGCAGTGTATTACGTTTAGAATCTACTAAGTAGATTCTTTCACCATTTGTACCCTTAAGCCAGTTATTGTAGCTCTTTTCAATACCCATCTGTCCAATGATATTGTAAGGGTCTGTTTCTGCAGCCACTGCTGCATACCCTACTTCATAACTTGCAAAATCACCAAAACGATAATTACGAGAAGTCACTTCATCAAATTCAAGACCTGGTAATTCTAATGATTGAATCTTTTCTTTTGTAATAGAAGAAAGATTACGACCATAGTTACCAAACTCTACCTGATATGTATTCTGATTAAGACGTGATAAGACTGTTTCTTTTGAAACACCTAGAATAGGTGCCAATAACTCTGCTGTCTTATTCTTATCCACTACATATTGAGGTTCTTTCTTTGCATTAAGACGTTTTGCAAGAATAGCTCTTAACTTATATTTCTTTACATCAGAGGCCACAATTTCATTATCACTCGTATAAATAGTACCACGGGCTGCCTGAACAACCTTAGTCACTTGTCCTCCTCCACGATTTTTCGCGAAGTCTCTTACATTGACGTTACTGATCATTGTCTTACCTGTTGTACACAAATAACAGACATTGATTCCTAACATAATCATCATAAAGAGGAATACAAGCATAACAATCTGACCGCTTCTATTTCTAGATTTCTTCATTATTCTTCAGCTCCTACTACTGCAGCGGCTGCAGAACTAGGCTGATAATCATAACCTTTCTTTGTTGCAACATCTTTCATACGTGAGAAAGAAGCCAATTCCTGTTTAGACATTTCTAATGCATCAATATCTGACTGTACTTCAGAAATTTCGTCCTGTGTCTTTTTGATATTTGCATTTAATTTTGATTCATAGGAATTCAAATAAATACTACCTACCAAAAATAGTATAAAAGAGAAAGCAAGTAACACTTCTGTCATTTTTAAAAATCTTGATTTTCTTCTTTTCATTATTCATCACGTATCCTTTCTATAACTCTTAATTTAGCTGAATGAGAACGTCTGTTCTCAGATAATTCTTTTTCATCTGCTACAATAGGCTTTCTTGTTACTTTCTTAAAATGAGGCTGATATTCCTCTGGAATAACTGGCATACCCATTGGCAAATCTGGTACTGCAGTCTTTTCATTAAACATATACTTAGTGATCTTATCTTCTAATGAATGGAAGCTGATGACTGCAACACGACCACCTACATTTAATAAATCTAGTGAGTCTGTTAAAGCGCGTTCAAATACATTTAACTCATCATTGACTTCAATACGAATAGCCTGGAATGTACGTTTTGCTGGATGACCACCTGTACGTCTTGCACGTGCTGGTATTGCCTTTTTCACAACTTCTACTAATTCAAAAGTTGTTTCAATAGGCTTAACCTGTCTTTCTTTTTCAATCATTCTTGCGATTGATTTTGCAAACTTCTCATCTGCATACTTATATAAAATAGTCACTAAATCCTGATAAGAGTAGTTATTCACTACTTCATATGCACTTAATGGCTGTTCCTGATTCATACGCATATCAAGTCTTGCATCTGTATTGTAGCTAAATCCTCTTTCCGCATTATCAAACTGAGGGGAAGATACACCTAAATCAAATACAATCCCATCTACCTTATATACACCTTCCATAGAAAGTCTTGCCTTAATTTCCTTAAAGTTTGCATGAATAATTGTGAAGTTATCAGAGATCTTCGCCAATCTTTCTTTCGCAGCATCAATCGCATGTGTATCCTGATCAAAACAGTACAAGTGTCCTGTTGTCAGTTTTTCTAGTATACGAGAACTATGTCCCCCTCCTCCTAGAGTACAATCCACATAAATGCCATCTTCTTTTATATTCAATGCATCAATTGTTTCATCTAATAATACACTATAATGTTCAAACATATTTATCATTCCTCATTTTCTGATATTCTTTCTGATATTTCATCAAACTGGTCATCATATTCATCATAGAATGCTTCCCACTCAGCAGTATTCCATATTTCAATATGTTCACCAGCACCAACAATTGTACACTCCTTCTCTAAATGAGCATGTGTACGTAATACCTGGGGAATATTGATACGACCTAATTTATCAAATTCACTGCAATTCATACGTGAAGTAACCATACGCAAATAAGCACGATCTTGTTTTTTCTTATTAGATAGCTTTTTCAGCTCTTCATAATAAGCCTGCCAGCCCTCTTCCGTATAAACATCTAAGCAGCCTTCGTGGCCTCTCATGATATAGACATGGTCTCCACATTCTCCGCGGAATTTAGCAGGAATGCTCAAACGGCCTTTAGCATCTAGATTGTGCTTGTATTCACCATAGAACATACCTTACTCACCACACCTTTCCACAATTTTCCACCTTTTTACACTTGTTACCACTATTATAGACTTACAATCCACATTCAGACAAGAAATTTATGGAAATAAAACAGAAAAAAAAGATTTCTAGCACAAAATGCTAAAAATCCTCTTAAAAACAAAAAGAGAGAGATTTTCATCTCTCTAAAGGAATTATTTTACATCCTTAACTTTAACGCCATTATAATAACCACAATGACCACAAACTCTATGTGCTAATTTGAATTCACCACATTCTGGACATTTAACAACTGCAGGAGCTGATAATTTGTCATGAGTTCTTCTCTTGTCTCTTCTTGTACTTGATACTCTTCTAAATGGTACTGCCATCTTGTTCTACCTCCTTATTCCTGATCCTTGAAATAATCTTTGAGTTTTGCTAAACGGGGATCGATTGTATCCTCTTCTTTTGCGACTACTTCGCTTTCGTCCATAACTTTCCAGCCTGAACCGCTTGTTTTCATCTTTGCGCCTTCCTTCACAACTCTCATTGGAATAGCCATCATGATTTCTTGGAATATGACAGAAGTAAGATCAGCAACATCCTTTCTTGCTTCTACAACATCTTCGTCTTCATCAGGCTTATAAAACGCAAACACAACATCTGTATCAATAGAAAATGGGTAATCGACATCTTCCAATGATATAGCGCAAGGAACAACCATTGTTCCCTGAACATGGTATGTTACATAAAGGCGTTCTTCACTACTATTGAAGTTGCCTGATCCTGTAACTTCCACATCCTTCAAATCATTGATTCGAGATAAGTTATAGAACATTTCTTTAGGAAATGTTATCGTTTCTTCGAAATCAAATTTTCCATTTTTCTGTTTGACTAACCAGTTACGATTCCATTTCACCTTGATCACCCTCTATAACTGCATCACCCATTATAATGAAAATGAGATTATAAGTCAATCAAAAAAATCATTTTCTAATGGGCATTAATCGCATATTTTTCAAAATGTCTTTGCGACCTTGTGTATTCTAACATAGTTTATTCAAAAAAGATAGATAAATTTTCAAAAAGCCATTTAAAACCTCTGATCATTCTTTGATCTGGTTCTGTGAAATGCCCACCATTCTCTTCTATATATATACATTTATTTTGCATTGATAAGTATTGATACGTTTCTTCTGTATTCCCTCCTACTTGAGCCATAAGTTTATTCTTAGTCTTTGATTCTTTTCTCCCTAGACTCAAATAAACTATTCCTTTTCTTTTAATCGTATGAAGATAACTCAGCCAGCCTGGATACCATAAAGAACCCGAAGCACTAATACATCCTATAAAGGATTCATGTCTTCCATACATCCACAAGCTAAACAAACCGCCAAGTGAATAGCCTGCAATAATATAATGATGGGAAGGTGTCATAGTTGAAAGAATCCATTCTTCTAGTTCTTCCCCCTTTCCACTAAACCCTTCAGTTTCCCATGGAGAGAGTTCACTATTCCAATCCTTGATGACTGGCGCAATCAAACAATAGTCTCCCTTAAAAGATTCAATAATAGAAGTACAGTCATGAAAGAAACAATAGATATAAATATCTGCATCTTGATTGCCATATATCTGGCATTCTCTTCCATAATATATCATATTAAACCAAAATGCTTCATAGCATGTGCTAACCCATCTTCATCAACACTATCAGTAATATAATCAGCTACGGCCATCGCTTCATCAGCCCCATTACCCATCGCAATAGCTGTACCAGCTGTTTCCAGCATTTCTATATCATTAGTGGAATCCCCAAAGGCATAAGCATTTTCAATCGGTTCACCTATGGCTTCCATAAACGTTTTAATGGCAGCCCCTTTAGATACACCTTTCAACATCATTTCTCCAGCCTTAGCACCAAATGTTGATGTATAGCCTCCAGCTGGTATAAAAGTCATGCATGGATCTAATTCTTCCATGAATCTCTCAGTTGCTTCAACTGTATCAAAAGTTGCATCAATCTTTAGAATAGGATTATTTTCAATCTCTTCCATTGTCTTCATATTCTTTTTCTTGAACACTTCTTCTACTGGTAAATCAAATTCTTCTTTAAACCTCTCTTCAAACATGGCATGGGTATACGGATTCTGATAGCCATATTTCCAGTCAATGATCTGATAACCCCCACCTAATTCTTCAATAAGTTCAAGTGTTTTCTTTACAACATCATCTGAAATGATTTTCTGTAATTCTGGCTTACCATCATGAATCACTGCTGCACCATTCGCAATAATTGCATCTTCTATTCCTGTAAAAGAAATTTCCTTTGTCATAAAATAACTTCTTCCTGTACAAAAGAAACAATGGTGCCCATTTTCCTTTGCTCTCTTAATAGCCTCTATTGCACTTTGTGGCACAGTATGTGTGACTTCACTTAAAAGCGTTCCATCTATATCAAAAAATAAATATTTCCCCATATATTTTCTCCTCGTATTAATAGATTATAATGTAATCTCTTTTTAGTATTATAGTATAAGAATACAAAAAGAAAGATTATTTTCTAATTATGATCAGCTTTTCAAAACTATTTTGACAAGAATCTATCATCTTTTTTCAATATATTTAAAAATTCTCTATTTTAAGTATTGTTTTGATATACTTTTAACGAGGTGATAAATATGGATGAATTTTTAAGAGATATACATACATCATTATTTAAGGAATGGATTCTTATCCAGTCTATTGAAGGATGTAATATTAAAGAAGAGAGTAAAAAAGTTATTCTTACAACACCTTATTGTCATGCTGAAGTAGTATTTAATGACCATAACCTGATTGAATTATCCGTCACAAATCTCATAACAGATAAGATAGACTTCTATCTTCATTTCCAGATGCATACAATAAGTCATGCAATTTCTTTATATACAGAAATGCTTCAATGTATCAAACAGCTGATCAATGAACCACCTGTTCGTGTTCTTTTGACATGTACAAGTGGCCTCACAACAGGTATGTTTGCCACACAGCTCAATGAAGCTGCTATGCTTTTGTCTAAGAATTATGAATTTGAGGCGATTGCCTATCATGAACTCTATGATATTGCGAAGAATTATGATGTCATTCTTGTGGCACCGCAGGTAAGTTCTAAAAAGACAAAACTAGAAACATGCTTTAAAAAGAAAACTGTCTTAGTAATCCCTTCAACTATATTTGCGAAATATAATACCGGGGCATTATTAGAATTTTTAGACGAACATTTATCGTCTCGCCGACATCCAACTACGGCTCGTTTACCTGTCATTAGTCGTCCTGTCCCTCATCAGACAAAAATCTTAACTATTGCAACAGTACGTACAAGTCATCGCACAAGAATAATATATCGTGTTTTTGATCCAAACAATAAAATACTATTAGATAATGAAGTCGTTAAGTTTGATTTTCAGGTGAATGACCTCTTTGATATCCTTGATACAGTATTACTCTTTCATCCAGATATTCCTATTATTGGAATTAGTCTTCCTGGTATAATCCATGATGGTTATATGGACTTCTGTAACCAAAGAATCAATGTTCTAGAATCACTTAATAGCCGTTATCCAAATCGTCGTTTCTATTTATTCAACGATGTGAATGCACTAGTCTCTGGTTATTATATTTCACAGAATAAATACCAGACAATCTCATTTCTTTATCAGCCATCCATGGGTAGTCCTTGTGGTATAGGTTCTGTCTTTAAAGGGCAATTAATAGAAGGAGCGCATAAGATTGCAGGAGAAGCTAAATATCTTCCATTTAATACAGAAGAATTCAAAAAGACTCCTGAAGGACAGTTAGAATGTCTCACTTATCAGGCAGCCGCGGTCATTTCTATCTATGATCCAGAGATGTTGATTGTCTCATCTAAATATACAAATAAACATGAATTAAGAGAATCATTAAAGAAATACCTTCCTGAAGAATATTTTCCTGATATCCACTTTATTGAACATTTCAAGGAATATGGATTGTTAGGTGCTCTGATTCTTTCTATTCAAGAAGAAAATAAAGGCTGAGTTTATTGAAAAACTCAGCTTTTATGCTATAATTCTTATAAACATATCTAGTTAGTATGTTGATAGGAGGAGTTATTATGTCTTTGAATTCAGTGAAGAATTATTTCAAGCAGTATAATATGGATACACATATTGTAGAGTTTCCTGTATCAAGTGCGACTGTGGAACTTGCAGCACAAGCTATTGGCTGTAAAGAACAGGAAATTGCGAAAACAATGTCTTTTCATGTTGGGGATGAAATCATTGTGATTGTAATGGCTGGAGATGCAAGAATCGACAATAAGAAATATAAATCATTCTTTCACAAGAAAGCTAAGATGCTTCACGGAGATGAAGTAGAATCTTTGACGGGTCATCCAGTAGGTGGTGTTTGTCCTTTTGGATTAAAAGAAGGTATTAAAGTCTATCTTGATGAGTCTCTAGAACGTTTTGATCATGTTTATCCAGCATGTGGCAGTCCTAATAGCGCTATTAAGCTCACTATTCCAGAATTAGAAAAATATGCCCACCAAGAATCATGGATTGATGTCACTGATATCATCTAACGATATTTGTTTATGAGAACCAAGGACTTCTAAAGAGTCTTTGTTTTTTTTGTATACTCTTCCTTCATCAAGCCATAAATCTATATCTTCAAAAGAAACAATAACAGGCATTCTTGAATGAATTCCTGAGATGATGTCTTCGGCTTCTTTTGTAAGTATTGTAAAATAATTATCATGATAGATGCCTGCAAGATAAAGAATATGATTATTAGTAAAGCGATATTGCGCATGCGCTCTATCCCATTCATAGAAACCACTGATTGGAATAATACATCTTCTTTTTAGTGCATCTTCTTTAAACATCTTCTTTTCTAATACTGTTTCTATACGTGCGTTAAAAACACGTTTTTGATTTAATGGATAACCCCATGTCTTATAGTCTCCATAATGACCCTTCAAAATAATAAAGCCTTCCTCTCCTGGATGAATATCTCCATAAGGAAATATATGTCCATCAGGAATAATGACCCATCTTGTTAAATCATATTTTAATTGTTCATCTAAATAGTAACGTCCACACATAATAACCCTCCAAAAAAAGTCATAGAAAAACTATGACTCAAACATTGTATCTAATATATGCTTACCTGTTTCTGTTTCAAAAAAACTCTCTTTGGCATGCTGAATAGATTCAATAGAAGCATTCCCTTCAAATGCATTGACTAAAAAATCTGCTTCTAACAAGATACGATAATCCATTCCATCTACATCAGTATATGTATGATGATGCGCAATCAAGAAACATATTCTTTCTATATCATCTTCTTTAAATCCTAAAGAAGTACATATTTCTCTTGCTGGTGCAGGACCTTCCTGTTCCTGCAGTTTTCCATTTTGAAAGCCATATTTCTCTTCTGATACACGTATTCCAATATCATGTAAAATACTGGCTGCTTCTAACACAAAGAGTGTATGTGCATCTAATCCTTCTTTTTCACCAATTAATTTAGAGAAGCTATGTACCTTTATAAAATGCTGGATACGCTTAGGATCTCCATAATCAAATTCAATCATCTTCAGCGTTAATTCATTCAACATATTTATCACCTATATCTATTGTAGCACAAAAAGAAAAAGACCCGTAGGTCTTAACGTGATAATGTATAGCCTTTTCCAATGACTGAATGAACATCACTCACAAAAACAAAGGAAGTAGGATCTATTTCTACAGAGATTTTCTTAATTGTCGCAATCTTTTTATACTGTGTGACCACAAGTATCACCTGCATATCTTCTCTTAAATAACCTGTTTCCGCTTTTAATAACGTGAGCCCAACATCAATTTCTTTATAAATGCGTTCTCTGATTTTTTCATATTCATGACTCATAATCATGATTTCACACTGTGACTGACCATATGCCAATACTTTATTGACTGTAATAGTGCAGATCATAATCGCAAGAATACCATATACATTCTTCATAAATGGATTAGATGCAACCTGGATCATAATAACTGTAATGTCACATACATTCATGACAACAGAAACAGGAACTTTGAAATGCTTCTGTAAGATAACACCAATAATATCAAAACCACCAGAAGAACCATCACCTAAAAGTACAAGTCCTACTCCCGCTCCAATAAGGACACCTGCAAGAACAGCACTCATTAAAGGATCTGAGTTCATTTCAGCTAAGAAATTATATTTCTGACATATATCTAACCCAAATGGAAAGATAATGCTGACAATCAATGTCTTGAAAATGAATTCTTTACCAATAAATATATAACCTAATATAAATAATATCGCATTACAAATTAATACAAGAATTGAGACTGGTAATGGAATCATCTTACTTAAAATAACACATAAACCTGTTACGCCTCCTGCAGCAAAGGATTGTGGTAATACAATCATACCAAGTGCGATATCAGTTAATGCCACACCAACTAAAATTTTTACCATTGATAATACTTTTTCCTTCATTTTCATCACCCAGGAATATTATAATGATAAAAAGAGACAATACAGTAGCCTAGGCTACAATGGAGGACATATGAATATCATTATTCCAGAAAACTATTTTTATTTATTTGAATCGGTAGGTGAACGTTGTGTCTTGCCTTCAAAGACAGTCATCTTTTATGAGAGTGATGATGCGAATGATATCTATCTTTTAATCAAAGGTCGTGTCCGTGCTTATTTAAGCAGTTCACAGGGCAAACAGATTACCTTGGAGGTATTAAAGAAAGGACGTATTTTTGGTGATGGTTCTTTTTTAAATCATTCTGTACGTAAAGCGAATATGGCCACGATTACTGATGCAGAATTCATCCGTTGTCATATTACTGATTTGATGCCTATATTACAGAAAAATAATGATCTCATGATCCTTATGCTTCAGCATCTGACTTCTACATGCAACTATTTGACACATACAATTGAAAGATTAGTGAACTATAATAGTACACAAAAGGTGGCTGACTTTCTTCTTATTGAAACAGATAACGGAAAGAAATCCATTCCTTATACACACGAAGATATTGCAGGATGTTTAGATATGAATAGAGTGACTGTATCACGTATTATGAAGAAATTGAAAGAAGAAAATGCTGTTGAGTATGAGTATGGGATTGTTTCTGTAACGGATTCTAAAACATTGAAGCATATTCTAGAACACACTGAATAGAGATTATTGCATTCAAGTTTTATTTAAAATATAATTATTGACGAGGTGTAAAAAACTATGAAAAAGAAAAAAATTGCGATAATTGCAACAGGTGGTACGATTGCAGGAAGTGGTGCTGCAGGTAAAACAACAAATTATGAAGCAGGTACTATTTCTGTAGATGAAGTATTGGCTTCTATTCCAGATATAAGAGATCGTGTTGAGATTGTTTTAGATAATCTCTTTTCTGTTGATTCTAATGAAATTGATGATGAAAGATGGTTGATCTTAACTGAACATATTAATAAACTTGCAGATCAGCAGGATATTGATGGAATTGTAGTGACTCATGGAACTGATACAATGGAAGAAACATCTTACTTCTTAAACTTAACAGTCAATACATTAAAACCTGTTGTTTTAACAGGTTCGATGCGTCCTGCAACTGCAACAAGTGCCGATGGACCATTTAACTTATTCCAGGCCATTATGCTTGCAAGTCATAGCGAAGCATGGGGTCGTGGTGTAATGTGCTTATTCTCAAGTACTATCTTCTCTGGTAGAGATATCCAGAAGATCAGTAATTATAAGATCGATGCCTT
The DNA here is from genome assembly GCF_900540665.1 of uncultured Catenibacterium sp. Taxonomy (GTDB): domain Bacteria; phylum Bacillota_I; class Bacilli_A; order Erysipelotrichales; family Coprobacillaceae; genus Catenibacterium. Next base: position 20,137 of record NZ_UQGV01000020.1, read on the forward strand.
CGACCAGAGAGCTTTCGCCAATCTTGGTTATATGAAGGATGATGAAGTCTATTTCTCTTCTCAGCCATTAAAGAGACATACAACTTATTCCGTCTTTTCACGTAAACCAATCAACGATTTAGCTCATGTCGCAATTGCCGACTACTATGTGGGTGCTTCTCCTGATATTCTTGACTTTTTAGCAAAAAATAATGAAGGTATTGTGATTGTCGGAACAGGGAGCGGAAACTATTCTAAGGAATGGCGTCAGCGTATTGAAGAATTATCTGATCATGGTATTGTCTTTGTACGTGCGAGCCGTGTAACGAACAGTATTATCTTCCAGGATGATTATTTTGATCCTAAGCATGTATGTCTAGGGGCTAATAACTTATCTCCTTATAAAGCACGCATTCTATTAATGCTTTCTCTCACAATCACAAAAGATAAAAAAGTAATTAACGATTACTTCTTAAACTACTAAAAAAGGCTCGAAAGCCTTTTTTATTTTTTTACAATTTTATAATATGTACGACTTGTACAGAAATAAACAATAGTATAACAAATAGTAAGTACTATCACTGATACAACGGTACATGTAATAAATGTCTGAGGGGCATTAAGAATCATTACCTTAAACATCTTTAAGAGCATCTTATAAGCCACAGACATATGAATCACAGCAACCACAAGAGGAAGAAAGAAGAAAATCAACACCTGTGAAGATACAGCCTGTCTGACTTCTTTTTTACTCAATCCTACGTTCTGCAGTATTTCATATCTTTTCTGATCTTCATAGCCTTCAGATAACTGCTTATAATACATAATCAATACGGCTGCCATCATAAAGAGTACACCTAGAAAGATTCCTAAGAATAATAATGAACCATACATCTGACTGAATAGTTGGTAGTTATCATAGCGAGTCATATTAGAATAACTGATTTCACCATCATTCTTTTCACTGACCTTCAAAGTAAAATTATGTGTTGTTTTACGCATAACTTCTTCAGCCTTTGAATTGAAATAACCACCTTTATAATCCACTAATATTTCATAAACATAAGAAGGGGAAGAACGATGTTCAAATGTAAGTGCCTGTTTTAAGGCTGCATCATCCTTGAATACAAATGTAATACTATCTGAATCTACATTCGCAATATCATCCTTTACAAACCAAGGATCATTCTTAACCATCTTCAATGAATACAATTGATTATTCAACATCATTGAATCATGATTAAAATGATAATTAGAATTATAAAGCACTTCATGATCATTTAAAGTGACATGATGATTATAAATACGATTGTAATCAGCTAATGTCATTCCAAGAATTGTAAGAATCTTGTTATTACCACCTTCTCCTGGCGCAGTAAACACTGTTCCATTTTGAGAAGCCAATACATTACAATATTTTAAAGAAGCCATTTGAGAAATACCGATATTTTTAGAAGCAAGAGATGTTTTAATGTCCTTTTCAAGGTTGATGAGTTCTTCATCCATATTCACCTTTTCCATATTCCCTACTTTATAACTATAGTCAGCACGAACACTTTTTTTCACAGTATCAAAAACGCCACTATAAAGAGTATATGTAGAAGAAATCATGACAAGAATACATGTACATAGAATACAGATACTTGCAAGTCCCACCGCATTCTGTTTCATACGATACATCATCTGAGACACACTGATGAAGTGATTTGTCTGATAGTAATACTTCTTATTCTTCTTTAATAGTTTTAAAATTACAATAGAACCAGCAGTAAAGAGTGCATATGTACCAATAATAACAAGTACAACTGCCACAAAGAATAAGACAAGGGCAGTGATTGGATCTTCAATCGACAAGGCAATTGTATAACCAGCACCTAGTGTGATGACACCTATTAAAGTCATCAACCACTTTGTCTTTGGTTTCTTTTCTCCAACCTGTCCACCCTTTAATAACTGGATTGGATTAGAGAAACGAATAGAAGCTGCATTGATCATAAATGAAACAAAGAAAATAACACTAAAGAGAAGAGTTGTGATTAAAATCGCATTCATATCAATACTAAATACAATCGATGTATGAATAGCCAATATCTTCACTAAAATAAGCATCATCAGCTTGCTGAATAGAACACCTGTTAATACACCAAATCCTAAAGAAATCAAATAAACAATCAATGTTTCAAAAAAGATGATCAACATCACATGACGCTTTTCCATTCCTAATATATTATAGAGTCCAAGTTCCTTCTTACGATTCTTCATGAGGAAGCTATTTATATATAATAGGAATATGACTGAGAATATAATCACAACATACACACCAAGACTCATCATCATGGCTGCTGATTCACTGTCTTTTCTTAGGCCATTATCTCCACCTAAGAACTTTACACAATAAAACATCATGACAGTAAAGATACTTGTAATAAGATATGGGAAATAGATTTTTCCATTCTTTTTAATATTTGTCAGGGCAAGTTTTAAATAAAACATAATTACTTACCTCCTGTCTGGAGTAGTGTAAGTGTATCACTGATTGCCTGATACATTTCTTCGTTTGTCTTATCTCCTTTATAGATCTGATGATAGACCTGTCCATCACGTATAAATAAGACACGTTTCGCAAAACTGGCTGCTTTAGTACTATGAGTAACCATCACAATTGTCTGTCCTTCTTCATTGACATGATCAAAGATATTCAATAAATCATCTGTAGATTTAGAATCTAAGGCACCTGTTGGTTCATCAGCTAAGATAATCTGAGGATGAGTAATTAAAGCTCTTGCAACTGCTGCTCTTTGTTTCTGTCCTCCTGATACTTCATAAGGGTATTTATCCAGTAGTGATTCAATACCTAGCTGTGGTGCTAAGTGATTCAATTTAGTTTCCATCACATCATAGTTTTCTTTAGATAAAACCAAAGGTAAAAAGATATTATCACGTAAAGAGAATGTATCTAATAAGTTGAAATCCTGAAATACAAATCCAAGATTCTTTCTTCTAAACTGTGAAATATGCTTTTCACTGATTTTAGTAATATCTTCTCCATTAAGTAGTACTTCGCCACTTGTTGGTGTATCTAGAGATGCTAGGATATTTAAAAGTGTTGTCTTACCACTTCCTGATTCACCCATGATAGCTACATATTCTCCTTCTTCTACTGAAAAAGAGACATTAGACAAAGCAGTGACCTGCTGAGATGAAAAACGTGTTGTATAGACTTTTTTTAAGTTTTTAACTTCTAATAATGACATATATGTTTTCCTCCTTCGTTACAACTATAGTTTAATTATTTTGAAACATATCTGCCATTGATTCAACTTACAGAATAAGTCTCTAATCTTACAATTTTGTAAGTTACTCTACGATAAGAGGTTTTTTCTCAAAACAAATGGAAACAGTTGTTCCTTGATTGATTATAGATTCTATATGAATAGGATAACCTAGAGTATCACATATATTCTTAACAAGATATAAACCTAAACCACTGGCTTTCTTATCAATACGTCCATTTGTACCAGTAAAGCCTTTTTCAAAGACACGAGGTAAATCCTCTTTCTTAATTCCTATTCCTGTATCTTTAATATAGAGTGTTTGATTTTTCATACAAATATGAATAGAACCTTCTTTGGTATATTTCAAGGCATTGGATAAGATCTGTTCAATAATAAAAGAAGTCCACTTTTCATCTGTGAGTATTTTTTCATCTAGTTCTTCTAGTTGAAGAGAAATCTTCTTATGAATAAAGAATAAGGATTGTTTCTTGACTACTTCATTCACAATATCCCCTATTTTATAATAACCAATCTTTAAGTCCTGATTCATATGTCCCATCTTGACATAGTACATCATCATATCTACATACTGTTCAATACGTAATACCTGCATAGAAAGTAGTCTCGGAGATAAATCACCTGATTGTATGAGTAGTCGAAGTCCTGCAATCGGTGTCTTAATCTGATGAACCCAGAGTGTCATATAATCAGATAATTCATGATAGCTTGTATCCTTCTGATTATTAAGGACACTATTAGCCTGGATAATCTTTTCTATAAGAGAATAATAAGACTCTTCTAAATCATTTTCTGGTGCAGGTATATTTTCTAAGTAGATATGATCAAGATGTAAGGCATAATGAAGTGCTTTTAGCTTCTTATTATATTTATAATAGTCATAGCCAAAATAAACAATCACAAAGAAGAAACATAAACAGGTAGGATAATAAAGTAATGAAATAGAAATATCACATAATAAGAGAATCAGATCAAACAAGAAGATCATCACCAGATAAACAAGATAATAACGATAATGGTCTTTAATGTATGTCTTCATAATATAACTGATACCCTATCCCTTTCTTTGTATGAATAAGCTGTGGTAAAGAAAAAGCATCTAATTTCTTTCTTAAACGATTAATATTGACACTTAATGTATTATCATCTACAAAGGCTTCACTTTGCCAGAGAGCTTCCATGATTGTATCTCTAGAGACAATCTGTCCGGCATGTTCAAATAATATCTGCATGATCTTAAGTTCTGTCTTAGTGAGTTCTATAGAGTCTTCATGATAACTGATGACACCCTTTAATAAATCTAAAGTGAGTGATTGATAGTTTAAGACATTCTGTGTTTTATTAAATGAATAGGTACGTCTAAGTATTGCCTGTAACTTAGCAGTAAGTACCGTCAAGTCAAAAGGCTTATTAATAAAATCATCTGCACCCATATTCATCGCCATAACGATATTCATATTCTCACTTGTAGAAGAGATAAAGATAATAGGTACTTCTGATTCTTTTCTTATTTCCTGACACCAGTAATAGCCATTATAGTAAGGCAGTGAGATATCTAATAAGATAAGTAATGGTTCATAGTGTCTAAAGTCTTCTAAGACATTTTCAAAATCATTGACTACAAACACATCATAATTCCACTTTTCTAGATGTTTTTTTATAGAAGAAGCAATAATTTCATCATCTTCTACAATCATTATTTTCTGCATATATAACCACCTCTAGTTCATTATACACAAAAAAGAGACAAAATGTCTCTTTATTCAATAACACTAAATTGTGTCCACTTATCTGATTTATAACGTAAATGGAATACAATAGCACGCATTGACCAGTCAGCACACATTGCCAAGGCAATACCAATTACACCAAGATTAAATGTGATACCAAATATAATAGAGAGTATTCCTCTTACGACGACTGTACTCAAGATTGATACAATCATTGTATATTTAACATCTCCAGTGGCGCGTAATCCATTAGAAAGTGGTCCAGAGAACGGGAAGGCAATTGTGTTAAATAGGTTATGAATAATAACCAAAATAAAGACCAGATTCTTAGTTTCTGATGATAATTGATAATATTGTAGGAATAATGGTGTAATGGCTAGAATGAATACATTCCATATAACAGAGAAGATGATTGTGATCTTCATCAGTTTCTTAAAGTAATAATGTGCACTGTCTATATCCTCTGCTCCCATGCATTGTCCTATGACTGTAATAAAGACGGGTCCCATTGTAACACCCACCAGAGCTGCAAGTGACCAGATACTCTGAGCAACACCATTGGCCGCAATCTGATAAGTACCAAATAAAGCAACAACTGAACTCAAGGCTACTTTAACTAGCTGAAAGATTCCTTGTTCAACCCCATTAGGAACTGCAATATTTAATACTCTTTTCAACATCTTTGTATCAAATATAAGTATATGCTTCTTATCATAATAAGTAGTCAGTGTCTTATTGAAGCATAAGAATGTGATAACAATAGCTGAAAACACTCTAGCAATCAGTGAAGGATAAGCAACACCTGCGACACCAGCATGTAAGACAAAGACACCTATGCAGTTTCCAATACAGTTAATAATATTAGATACAATAGAAATATACATAGTTGTAGATGTTTTAGCCATAGATCGATATAAAGCAGCACCGGCATTATAAATAGCAAGGGCAGGATAAGAATAGGCAGAAATCTTTAAATAAGTCATACAGGCCTGCATTACCGAATTTTCTACACGACCAAATAAAAGTCTCAAAAGTGATTCATTGAATATCAAGACAAGAATCATCAGAATAAATGAAAAGATAATAGAAAACATCAATAATTGTCCTGAAGCACGATTTGTATCATCGTTTTCTTTACGTCCAATATATTGGCTGATGACAACTGCTCCACCTGATGCAAGAGCTGTAAACAAATAGATAAAGATTGTATTAAATGAGTTTACAAGGGATACCCCTGATACCGCACTTTCTCCCACAAAGCTTACAATAAAAGTATCTACGATACCTACTAGCATCACTAGCAGCTGTTCACAAAAGAGTGGGATGATCATATTTTTTAAATCCTTGTTTGTGAATGTCATAATTTACCTCCATGACACCATTTTAAAAAACAAAGATATGAAAGTAAAATACCAATACTGGAAGGTGCTATAACTTTTTCGCAATAGAGTAGACAAGAAACAATGTTAATATTGGAATTAATCATTATTTCTGCGCCTCTCATTGCACCGTACGTACGGTTCTCGTATACGGCGCTACATTTATATGATAATTTCAGACTAACTTAGATAGTAGTTAAGAGGATTGATCAAACCTGGTCGATCCTTTTTCTT
>NZ_UQGV01000021.1 GCF_900540665.1 uncultured Catenibacterium sp.
CTGTGGTCGGTTTATCTCCGACTGAATTAGTGCCATGCCCGGCACACTATAAAAAGAGGAACTAACTAGTTCCCCTGTTGTCCTAACCATTCCCATGCATTAAGATCACCATCACAGCATTCATCATTATCCCAGTAGATCCAAGAACAATGACCATTATATTCATAAGTACTACCATCCTCATTCTTATACAGCCCAGTTGTATCATGTACATCATCAAATACCGATACATGAATATTTGTAGCACCTGCAGCAAGTAGTCTTTTTACAGTAGGTTCAGTACATAGTGTATAATCAATCACATGATCCGTTTTAGCATAAGTAAACCAAATAGGCATATGTTTGATACTATCAATCTGATTATTTGTCATATATGCATCATGATATGCTTCACAGATTGGGAATGCTGCCGCAAAGTAATGTAGATAATGTAAAATCATTTCCATAGTCATGTATCCACCATTAGAACATCCTCCAATATATATTCTATTTGCATCAATATCAGGATTATTTTTCACATAACAATCAATAAATTCAAACAAACTCTTTGTATATATAGAATTCTTTGTATCACTCTTATATTCACCTATTCCATTATCCATCCACATAGTAGGGCATTGTGGTACAAGTACATACGCTTGATTCATACACTTCTGAAAAGGAACATCTGCCATAGCAGTCACTTTATTAGCCAACAAATCAATGGAAGGATCCGTTCCCCCTTCACCTAACCCATGTAACCAGATTACTAAAGGATGTTTCTTACAATCATTTGTTGGTTTGTATTCCGCATATGCATACTTTATTCCATCTACCGCCTTGTATGAATTCATAGTCCACTTATCTAATTGTGGGCATGACTTAGCATCACCCTCTACATCAATATCCGGATTAACGTCCATACCACTTATATGTAATCTATAAGGATTACACCAATTATTCAATTGAGTTGTCGTATGAAAGATAAATGGGGAACCCACACTAGGTGATATAGCCAATTCAATAGTCATATAATTAGATGAAGTATTCTCTTTATTACCATATTCATCTGAAATATAAGCATCTATTATTTCTCTTTCAGTTCTTATTATCCCTTCTTCACCTGTTATTTGATCAATTACATCATTCTTTTCTTCTATGACCTTCAAGTTATTCATATCTATCAAATCAATAACATAATCAAGTTTAATAATAGTCTTCTTTACAGCTGGTCCAAAATCTTCACCTGTAACTACTACTTTTTGTGTTCCTCTATATTCCATTTTTATACCCCTTCTTTTGTAAGCATTAACATTAATATAACACAAATTAAAAAGAGGGACTACATACACAGTCCCTCCCGCAGCATAAAACGCAAAGCATTCCGACATAACATGATTCAAATTTACCTCATAAGTAAATTATTATCAGTGATATTTATAGCAAAAAAATATTATAATATATTTACCTTAAAGGTAAACCCTCGGAAGAGGTCATGGATTGGAAATAACATACAAGACTCGCAAAATCGAAAAGGTGTGTACAATCGCAAGCGAGGCAGAAAAGAAATATGGTTCAGAAATGGCCGAAAAAATCCATCAGCGTATAGATGAAATATATGCAATCGATACTGTTGAAGAGATGGTTCAATTCTATATCGGAAGATGTCATCCATTAAAAGGAAATCGCAAAGGTCAATACGCAATGGATTTAGTTCATCCTTATCGACTGGTTTTTGAGAAAACAGGAGATAAAATTCAAATTGCTAACATAATGGAAATCATAGATTATCATTAAATTTTCATTTTATTTAAGGAGGTATTACGATGGTGAAAAGTCGCACTTTTATTGCAACACCACCGGGAGCAACTATTAAAGAGCAGTTGCTTGATAGAGGACTTAGTCTGAAAGAATTTGCAGTACGCATGGGCATGTCCGAAAAACATATTAGCAAATTAATTAATGGCGAAGTTCAGTTGACTCCGGATGTTGCTGTTCGTTTAGAAATGGTATTAGGTGTTCCTGCAAAGTTTTGGAATAAACTAGAGGCCACTTATCGTGAAAAAATAGTAAAAGCCAACGCTGAGAATGACATGGATGGCGATAAGGAATTAGCAAAAAAACTACCTTATCGTGAAATGTCCAAACATGGTTGGGTCCCTGAGACTAGAGATATAATCGAAAAGGTTATTAATCTTAGAAAATATTTTGAAGTTGTAAACCTTGGGATTATTAAGAATATGCAATTATCAAAAATAGCATGTCGTAGATTGGCTGAAACAGAAAAAAGTGATCTTGCACTATTGGCATGGGCACAAAAAGCTAAACTAGAGGCTCGTACTATTGAGACTTCATTAGTTGATTTAAAAACACTTAAGAAAAGTTTGCCAGAAATAAGAAGTATGACCACAATGAATCCTTCTGATTTCTGCCCTAAGTTGATTGATCTGTTATCTAGCTGTGGTATTGCGCTTGTATTTCTTCCTCACATTGGAGGTTCTTTCCTGCATGGTGCAACTTTCTACGATGGAAACAAAATAGTTGTTGGCTTAACAGTCCGCGGCAAAGATGCAGATAAATTCTGGTTTAGTCTATTCCATGAGCTTGGCCATATTTTACTTGGCCACATCAACCAGCCAGATGGAACAACTGAAGAAGATGAAAATGCCGCTGACACTTTTGCAAAAGAAACACTTATTCCTACAGAAGAATTCAATGCATTTGTAAATCAGAATGATTTTTCAAAAGAAGCTATTTATGCTTTTACTAAGGAAGAACATATTCTTTGTGGAGTTATTGTGGGACGTCTGCAAAAAGAAGGCTTCATAAACTATAATCGCTGTAGTGATTTAAAGACAAAATATGCATTATCAGAGTAAATATCAAAGGAGAATCATTTATGAAGAATACAACTGAAGATAAGGAATTGCTATTGAACGAAAAAGGAACATTCTGATTCTAATTAGTGAATAAGCTTTACATATATATACAATAAGCATGCCGATTTTTGAAATTCTATTTATTTATGATAGAATAAGCAGGTAATGAAAGGATGTATCATATGAAAACAATAAATGTAGTAGCAGCTATCATCTGTAAAGATGATAAGATCATGATTGCGAAAAGAGGTTATGGTGAATTTGAAGGAATGTATGAATTCCCTGGCGGAAAAATCGAACCAGGTGAAACTCCTGAGAATGCACTTATCAGAGAATTAAAAGAAGAAATGAACGCACATTTAATCGTAGATGAATTCTTTATGCATGTTCACTATAATTATCCAACATTCATATTAGAAATGGATTGCTTCTTATGTCATATTCCAGATAATCATTATGAATTACTAGAACATGAAGATTGTAAGTGGATTATTCCTGGGCAAGAAGATGTTGTATGGGTTCCAGCTGATTTACAAATTATTGAAAAACTTATTGCAAGAAATCAAGCTTAACAAGTTTGGTTTCTTTTTTATTTCAATCATATGATATAATTGTATTAGTTTTCGTATTGAAGGAGTTATTTTATATGGATGAATTAAACAAAGCATTGCAAACAAGCTTTATTGATCAGTCTTTTCCTTCTAATAAGGATTTAAGACCTAAATTATTTTTCAATGATTATAAAAGAAGAATGAATCTTGCATTTGAAATTACTAAAAGATTAAAAGAATGTGACTATTTTGAATTTTCAGTTGCTTTTATTAGTGAATCTGGACTGGCTGTTTTAAAACAAATACTATTAAATTTAAAAGAAAAAGGCGTTAAAGGGCGTATTATTACATCCACATATTTAGGTTTTAATGATCCTAAAATGTTTAAGCAACTCATTTCTTTTACTAACATAGAAGTAAGAATATTTGAACAAGAACATTGTGGTTTCCATCCTAAAGGATTTATTTTTCATAAAGGAGAACATCGTGACATTATTGTAGGTAGCTCAAACTTAACTCAAACAGCACTAGAATCAAATCAAGAATGGGACTTATTTTTTACGTCTCACGAAAATGGTGAGCTTGCTGCACAAGTATCTAATGAATTTAATATTCAATGGGAACTATCTACTCCACTCACAAATGAATGGATTGATAATTACAAAGAAACTTATGTAAAACCTGTTCGCCATACCCTAACACATAGTTCAACAACAATAAAACCTAATAAAATGCAAGAAGAAGCTTTAAAATCATTAAAGAATCTAAGAGATAATAGCAAAGATAAAGCTCTTCTTATCTCAGCAACTGGTACTGGTAAGACTTTCTTATCAGCATTTGATGTAAAACGCTTTAACCCAAAAAGATTATTATTTATTGTTCACAGAAGAAATATTGCAGAAGCGGCACTTCGTTCTTTTAATTATTTAATTCCAAACGTATCTATGGGGATCTTCTCTGGAAACACAAAAGAAGCTGATTCTGATTTCATCTTCTCTACTGTTCAAACAATCCATAAAAAAGAATATAGAGAAATGTTTGATAGAGATGCTTTTGATTATATTATTATAGATGAAGTACATCGTGCAGGTGCTAAGTCTTATCAAGATATTGTAGATTACTTTAAACCAAAGTTTTTATTAGGTATGTCTGCAACACCTGAAAGAAGTGATGACTTTGATATATATGAAATGTTTGATCATAATATTGCTTATGAAATTAGATTAGTACAGGCTATGGAATATAACCTACTCTGTCCATTCCATTATTATGGAATAACTGATATGACTATCGATGGAATTGAGATTGATGATAAATCAGAATTCAACATTCTCACATCTGAATTACGAGCAGATTATATTATAGAAAAAATCAATGAATATGGCTATAGTGGTGATCGTATTCATGGTTTAATCTTCTGTAGTCGCAAGGATGAATGTGAAAAGCTTTCTCAGCTATTTAATATGAGAGGATATAAAACAATTGCATTAACAGGTCATTCTTCAGAAGAGATGAGACAAAAAGCAATTGATTCTTTAGAATCTAATGATGAGGATTCATTAGACTATATATTCACAGTTGATATCTTTAATGAAGGCATTGATATTCCTAAAGTGAATCAAGTCGTTATGTTACGACCTACTGAATCAGCAATCGTATTTGTGCAACAATTGGGACGTGGTTTAAGAAAGAATGATTCTAAAGAATATGTTGTCATTATTGATTTTATTGGTAACTATGAAAAGAATTTCTTAATCCCTGTCGCTTTGTCAGGACAAACTAATTACAACAAAGATTCATTAAGACAGTTTGTATGTGAAGGTTCGCTTATTACACCAGGTGCTTCTACCATTCAGTTTGATCAAATTACAGAAAAGAGAATTTATCAATCTATCGATGCAGCAAACTTTACACAAGTAAGACTTATTAAAGACTCTTACAAACAGTTAAAAGAAAAGCTTGGTAGAATTCCTCATTTAAAAGAATTTGAACAATATGGTGCCATTGATGTTCAATTAATGTTCCAAAACAAGTCTCTTGGTTGTTACCACACATTCTTATCTAAATACGAAAAAGACTACCATGTAAAATTTAGTGCTCTAGAGGTAAAATACCTTCAGTTTATTTCTTCAAAGCTTTCTTCTGGAAAACGAATTGAAGAATTAGAAGCTATTAAGCTAATCATCAATAAAAGAACAAATCTTATTACACATCTCAAAGAGACATTAAACAATATTTATCAAATCAATTTACCTGCTGTAGGTATTGAAACTATTTCAAATATCTTATCTCAGAACTTTATGACCGGTTCAAGTAAAAAGACCTTTGAGGATGCTGTATTTATTGATGAAAACTTTGAGTCTTCACCACAGTTCTTAAAATTACTGAATAATAAAGATTTTAAAAATCAAGTAATGGAAGTTATTGAATATGCAATTGATAAAAATATAAAAGAGTATTCTAATAGATATAAGAATACCGATTTCTGTTTATACTCTAAGTATACATATGAAGATGTTTGTCGATTACTTAACTGGGAAAAGAATATTGTACCATTAAATATTGGTGGATACTTCTATAATTCGCGTACAAATACTCTTCCAGTATTTATTAATTATGATAAAGATGAATCAGTTGTAGACACTCAAAAATATGCGGATCACTTTATCGATGCCCAAAATTTTGTAGCTATGTCTAAAAGCAACGTTAGAATCACTAACCCAGGTATGGAAAAATTCGTAAAAGCAGCAGAAAATAAAACAAATATCTATTTGTTTATTAGAAAAAATAAAGATGATGCTGCTTCAAAAGAATTCTATTATTTAGGTGAAGTCTATATTTCAAAAATAGAAGAGACCACAATGGCTAATGATGTGCCAGTCTGTGAAATCTACTATCATCTAGACCAACCAGTTAGATCAGACATCTACGATTACATTCTTTCCTAACACTTACCTAAAAGTACCTACTACCCTCCTATCTCATTCTCTTGTAGAATACAGATAGGAGGGTATTTACTATGAGTGAACAACTACTAATCAAACATACACAAGAGACATTTAAAAAACATCTTTATGAAATCAATGATCACATTCTATTCTTCTATTCCTATGGTCACAGTAATGCGACTGCTATTATAGGTAACAGTTCTGTTATCTTAATAGATACTCTAGATTCTAATGAATATTCACAAGACTTATTGAATGACTTAAGAAAGTATACAGATAAACCTGTCAAAACATTAATCTATACACATGGACATCCAGACCATAGAGGTGGTGCTGGTACCTTTAGAGATACTGTAGAAGAAGTCATTGCTTTTACACCTTGTAAAACACCTTTAAAGTATTATGAAAAGATTGATGAAGGATTAAGAAAAAGAGGAACATACCAGCATGGGTATACACTCACAAATGAAGAAGCAATATGCCAAGGTATAGGCGTAAGAGAAGGTAAAGTCACAGGACATGGACACTATGATTTTATCTCTCCTACTACTTTATATACGGAAGATAAAGTCATAAGAGATATAGATGGTATTCATCTAGAACTATATAGAGCACCAGGAGAAACTAATGATCAGATTTGTATCTGGATGAATGATGATCAGGTTCTATGTACAGGTGATAATTATTATGCTGTTTTTCCTGCCTTGTATGCTATTAGAGGAACACAATACAGAGACCTAGCTACATGGATTGATTCTTTAGACCTTATTCTTTCTTTTGATGCAAATGTTCTATTGCCAGGTCATACACATCCTTTATTAAACAAAGAATTAATCCAAAACCAAGTAGGTCAGTTTAAAGAAACTATCGAATATATTCTCTTTAATACCCTAGACTGTATTAATAAAGGTCTTACTCTAGATGAAACAGTACAAACTGTTTCATTACCAGACCATCTTAAAACACTTCCTTACCTACAGGAATATTATGGAACTGTAGAATGGGCAGTTAAAAGTGTCTATACAGGTTACGTGGGATGGTTTGATGGTGATCCTGTTCATTTATTACCTGTCAGTGATCAAGAGTATAATAGTATCTTATTAGAACTCATAGGTGAAGAAAAGCTATTAGAAAAGATTAAAGATTGTATGTCTCATTCACAATATCAGATAGCTTTACAATTATTAGAACTCATAGACAATAAAGAACTGAAAAAAGAATGTTTACTACGACGTGCAAAACAAGTAAAGAGTGCAAATGCCAGACATTATCTTATTGCATGTAGTAAAGAATATGATTGAACCTCTTCGGAGGTTCTTTTTCCATATTTGGACAGAATTTGGCAATAACTGGTTACTACTTCAGATCCTTTATTTCCTATAATTAAGTCATACCAAAGGGGTATACAAGGAGGAAATAAATATGTTTAACATGAAAGAATATCCACGTGGTGGAGCTATGAATGGAGATATCATCAATAGAACAGAGATGCATCTTCCATGTGTCGTATTAGTAGACACATCTTCTTCAATGCGTAGCGTACAAGATCAGATTGAAAGAGGATTAGATACTTTAGTGAATTCATTAGATGACCAGGCTAAAGGATGTGTAGAATTCTGTGTCATTGGATTCGACGATGAGGCTAAAATTATCGCCCCATTCTCACCCGTTTACGAGTTCTATCGCCCATTCATTGATTGTGATGGTATGACAGCTATGCATGAGGCCGTTGAGTTAGGTATGAGTGAAATTAAAACACGTGTAGCACAATACAAACAGGAACATGTGCCTTATTATCGCCCTTGGATCTTTATGCTTACAGATGGTGGCGCAAATGATCCAGACAACGGTGCATTTGAAAGATTATTAGACTTTCAGAAAGATAATCATACTACTTTCTTTCCTGTAGCTATTGGTGATGCTGATATCGGACTTCTCAAAACACTAAGAGAAGATGGATTAGTTTTAAAGGCAAGCAAGGAAAACTTTGTAGGTGCTTTTGTATGGTTAAGTAACAGCATGAGTAGAATTTCTCATTCTAGGGGAGAGAGCACTGCTACACTTCCATCTACCAAAGATTATCAGTTAGAAGTAGAAGTAAGAGGGATGTAATTACATTTAGAGATTGCGGTTGTTACTTCTACAATCTCTTTTACTAGATGAAAGGAGTGAATATTTATGATTCATACATTTAATATTACCCAGCAGGGAGAAAGTCATATTAAGAAAGATCTGCCATGCCAGGATTACAGTTGTACTAAACGTATGACACATCTTGATCAAGAGATTATTATTGCGGCAATATCAGATGGTGTCGGAAGCTGTGAATATAGTCAGATTGGTTCTAAAGTTGCAGTAGAAAGCTTTATTGAATGTCTTACTTTTAATATTGAGAATAAAGTAGAAGAATTCTCTGAAGAAACTATACTTACTATACTTAAACATGCATTTCATTATAGCTTATCACAAATTAATAAAACTTCAGAAAAAGATGAACTTCCCTTCTTAGAATATGATTGTACCCTTACAGGTGTTGTATATGTTGGGAATACTCTCTATTTTGGTCATATTGGTGATGATGGGATTGTTGCTCTTTACTCTGACAGAAAGTATGAAATGATTACAGAAAGACATAAAGGTGAAGAAGTAAACACTGTGTTTCCATTAAGAGAGGAGGATACATGGCAGTTTGGGAAATGTAATGATGTTGCTTCATGTGTTTTAATGACTGATGGCGTATTAGACTTTTGTGTTGATTCAATTGCGATGAATAATAGAGTATTCTTTCCATTCCTAGAACCAGCACTTACTGAAACTGAAAAAGAGGAAAAAGAACAACAATTAGAATGGGAAAATTATCTAGCAGGTAAAAGTGAAGATTTCCCTGACTTTAGAAACATAGTAACAGATGATATCAGCTTTGTAGTAATCCAGAATGTTGATCAATTAAAGGAGATGGAACTCCCTATTCCATTTGATAGTAAGAAATGGGAAGAAGATACACTTAAGAGAAAGAAAAAAATAGATGAAATATTATATGCAGATCATTATGAACATAAGGAAAAGCTAAATAAAGAGAAACTAGATAATGAGAAGTCAGATAAAGAAGAGTCACATAAAGAGGATAATGTGACTGATAATGAAGGAAAAGAAGCTGTAAAGGATATGTTTAATGCAGCTTATAGAGTGGGAAAGTATATTAAAAAACAACTCACAAATGTGGGTGAAAAAAGCAATAAAGATAAGGAGTGAGATCTATGATCTATTATGGAAGAAATCACAAAATATATGATTTAGGTCAACGCTTGGGCGGTGGTGGCGAAGGTGAAATCTATGATATTGTAGGTAATCCTTCTCTAGTCGCAAAGATATATTTTAATAGTAAATTCAACCCTGTTCCTGGTAATAGTAATCCTCGTAAAAATTTAAAAGAGAAGATTGAAACAATGTTGGAACAGCCTGTTCAGCCATATGTAAATGGTGTACTAACTGTTGCCTGGCCTCAGGATCTATTACTGAACCAGCAAGGACAGTTTGTTGGTTATGTTATGCCTAGAGTAAAAAGTACACATCATATCTTTGCAGCAAGTAGAGAAAGAGAACGTATGCAGCTCTATCCACACTATACATGGAAAACCTCTATTGCGATTGCCTATAATCTATCTTTAGCGGTAAAGATCATACATCAATCAAATGCGGTTATAGGAGACATGAACCCCAATAATATTATGATTGATGAACATGGCCATGTGACAATCATCGATACTGATTCCTTCAACATTACCAATAAGAAAACAGGTAAGGTTTATAAGTGTAGTGTTGGTATCTCAGAGATGCTAGCTCCTGAATTACAGGGAAAGAATTTAGCAGATTCAAGAAGTGTATTTAATGAGAAAACAGATGATTTCTCATTGGCTATTCATATATGTACCTTGTTGATGAATAACTGTCATCCTTTTGGTTGTACAAGCTTTAATATTTCACAGTCATCTACAAGTACTAACCCTGTTGTCTACAATATTTTAAGAGGGAATTGTCCTTATGTAACCAACGCCAAAGGAAAAGCTTCATCTGATTCACCAGATGTCAAGATGCTTCCAAAAGATATCAGAGACTTATTTGATCGTGCATTTAACTATACTTCTTCTACTGCCATTAAATCTTCTACTATTCTTAAAAGACCAAGTGCAAGAGAATGGCAGAATGCTTTAGGAAAGCTATTGAAAAGTAATATGAAAACATGTAAAAAACTTTATCCTGAAGTACATGTCTATCCTGCAAGTTATCATAAGTGTCCCTGGTGTGCAATCAAAAGTAAAGTGCCATCAAAAAACATTAATATCAATCAACTCAGTCAATCCTGGAAATTATGGCTTGTATGTATATTAAGTGGATTAGTTTTTAGTCCATTCCTAGCTAAATATTTTATTCCCATTTGCATTAAACTATGTGGGACATCTTTTGAACTCACAACAGCACGTATTATTTTGGCTATTGTCGGTAGTATTACTGGTGCTATCATTGCATTCTATGCACAAAAACATTATATAAAATCAGGTTATGAATATACTTGGTTATCACTTGGACTATTAGTCCCCTTTGCGACAGTTGTATCTTCTTCTTTAGTTGTCGTATGTGGTTTTCTTGCTGTATATGTTGCTGAAATTATAATGAATGTATGCATAATCATTTTAATCTTTACAATACTTTTCGGTATATTCTCATAATTTGACTAATTTTTCCAAAAAATCATGATTTGTGGTTACTAGTTCAATACATCATTCATATACAATTCACTTATAGAAAAGGAGGAACAGAAGTATGAAAAAAATTGTTAAAAAAATTCCAAACGTAAAGCTATTCAGTAATTATTTTAAATGTCCAAAATGTGGATGGGAAACTGATGGTCCACGTCTAGTCAAAGGTGATATTGCACAATGCCCTTGTGATGAGTGTGGCTTCTCATATCTTGTAAGAATCAAATAGAATGATAGCAAAAATGAGTAATAGATGTATCTCTCAAATATATCAAACTATATATGATTTACACAACAACTATGAAATAGGTGGTATTCTTCTAGGAATAAGAACTCCTATCAGTATCATAGGATTGCAAGCAATAAGTATTCCATCAATGAATCTAAGTAGCTTTTCATATCATCTAGATGGTGATAAAGCGACAGAGATAGTAAATGATTCAAGCTATGATTTTATCGGAATATGGCATAGTCATATTAATTCATGCAATCATTTTTCTATATCAGATGAAAGTGTGAACCGTGAATTAGCCAAGATATTTGATGGAATCATATCAGTTCTAGCTGTTATAGATGATACATCAGTAAACATTTCATCATTCTATATTAATCAAGATGGAAAAAGCATCCAATGTACGTGAAAAGGCCCGACAATGTCGGGCCTTTTATATGAATTTTTTATAGATTTGATATTCACTAATTAAGTTTTTAACTGCTTCATAAGAATCTGGTTCTGTGTAAGAAAGATATGCAAAGTCTTTCTTATATCTTGTAAAGATCATATCAAAATTGTTATCTACATGTTGATCAATAGGCATTAGATCTAACTGCATATGGGCTTTTTCTTTTAAGCCCATATGCGTATAAAAATGATACAAAGCCATACGAATAAGAATTGTCTTTGAATTCTCATGAATATAGAAATAGAAGGTAGCTATAGAATGATAATGATCAGCCAAGAAATATAAAGCTTCATTGTATTGAGTAGAGTTTTCTCCATACAGCTTCTTTGTGATACGTACAATAAGATTACGCACATAGCCTGATTTATTATGATACTCTTCACATAACTCAACAGGATCTTCTCTTGTTGAAAGATCGTACTTTATATATTGTAAGTAACATGTTGCGATATTCGCATATATACGACTTAATACATAAAGGGCATTGATTTCTTCTTCACTTATAGAACGATTTCTTAATAATCTATTTTCATATACTGTTATATAGATTTCTTCATCAAGATTTGAGTTAAGCTTGTTTAAATGGGCATTTTGAAGAAGATTCTTCAATGCAGTTAAACACATATCCATTTTTTCTTTTTGCGTGATTGGTTTGTTATGATTTTCAATACGTACAATATTATTGTTTTTAGATAATTTAATATTTCCTTGTATTGATTGATCTGAATTTTCAATCATAATCCCATAAATTGACCCTTGTATCCTACGTATATCATTCACAGAAACATTGACAAAATCATCATCATCATAGATTTGATTTAAGAAGTTCAATACTTCCAGATTAATACGATACGCATCCTCATGATGCATTTTATCTAGTATATCTGAGATGGAATATAACGTATTCATAAAAGTAATTGTTTCTTCTTGTGATAGAGTATAAAAAGAATCATTATCCAAAACATTCTTAAAGAAATGAATGTATTCAGTCTTAATGTTTTTAAACAAGTCATTCGCTTTATTGGTTTGTAGTAGTTCTGTGATATCATCTATTCTTTGTTGGTAGAACTCTAAAGTAACAGGTAATCTAAACTTCATGTACTCATCAATAATCTTATTAATCATGTCAACTGGTATTCTATAGGGTTGAATATGATTTGTAGAATATTGATCATAGTAATGATGCCATAAATCTAGAATTAAATCTTGATATATACTTAGAGTATTTTTATCACATTTAGTAAGAATATCTGGACCTTCAATGTGATCAATATATTTATGGATCATCAATAGTTCTAATAACTGTGTTGTCTTTTGAATACATACATCTGTATCACTTTGAAAGAATCTTTTAAGGGCAGAAACATATATTTCTGGCTTAGGAAAAGGCTCATTCTTTTCTATTTTCTTTATATCTCTTCCTAATTGATATGAAGAAAATAAATCCTCATATAATCCACTACGATCATTATGATAAGTAAGTATTCCTAATGTCTGATTAAATATTATCAATACAAGATTCTTAAAATCAATATTGTTCATGATATCACATCCTTTATGGTACATTATACTGCATTGATTACTAATAACTCAACGAACAAAACGCCGTGTTTACCGCACACCTATAGAGGTGGGGGGGATTCTTGCTCACGGCGTGTAAAAAAACAATTCATCATATCCCTCTTACAGTTATCATATCATGAATTGTTTTTATACTTCATTTTTATCAAATTCGTGCTTAAAAATGCTTATTCATCCATATGGTATATACCATAATCATTAGATACAAAAGTAAATGTCACTTCTGGGAACTGTTTAGACAAGTACTCTACCATATGTTCCATACCTGGTGCTTCACATGTCATATGATTAATCACTATAAGTGGAATATCATGATCTACTGCCCACTGGACACCTATCCAGTTACTTACACCATCATCACTGACTAAACATGCATCTGCACCTTCTTCATACATTTCAAATATATCTGTACAAGCACCTGTACCTATGCCTAATCTATGTATTATTTGAGTCTTATCTCCTATAATTTCTATACCTTGCTGGTGGTAACATTTAATCTTATCAATAATATGATGTGCACATTCTTCTACTGTCATATTAATATCATGAGTATATCTATAATAAGAATGATCATGTGATTCTTCAAAATCTAGATCTAATGTGTTAGCCCAGCTATCTCTAATTCCATATTCAGGATAGACATCCCACAAATCATGACATCTATAAATAGTAATATTATTTTCCTTTAATAATGCTTCTTTTTCTTTTTGTGCTTTATAAATTAATGTAGGTAAAGTGGTAGATGCGAGATAGAATGGATTCTCATGTAAAATAATAAAATGTATATCATGTTCTATTGCATATTGAATCACTTTATTAGTCGCAACCCAGCATGTTATTACTTCGCTTATTTCTGTTTGATCATCCCCAAACAATATACGATCTCTTGTACAGCTTCTATTCACCCATTCACCCTGTGACTCTAATAAGTCTATGATATCTCTTATTCTCATATGTGTTCCTCCTCTAATAATTATACGCTAAAAAAGACATTCTTAATCAAGAATGTCTACCTGTACTGCATTAATTGTCATTAAACTAGTAAAGTCATTAATAGAGAGTTTTCCTACAATCTTGACTGTCTGACCTTGTTTAAATTGATTCATTTTATAGTTTGGATTATAGATGATTGTATCAATACCACCCACATTAGGAATAAAGAAGCTTAACTTGATATGATCAAAATAATCCTTTACAGGTGCTTCATGAATGACTAAACCTTCAATAGAGATATAAGTCTTTTCCTGTCCATTTCCAAATGGTGATAATACCTGCAAGTATTCTTCTATATTTGTCTTAGATAAGTCTGAGATTTCTAATGGAATCACATCTCTTACTCGATCATCATCATAGAATTCATCGCTAATAAAGTATCCTGCATTGATTTCATCCGCAATAGGTGCAACAGAACGGAACTTACCTGTACCAGGACATCCATAAATAAGGTACTTAACCATCTTCTTCGCATTGTTTAAAGAACTAAGGTAATTAGCCATCTTATTAGTGATAGAACCAGACATAACACTTTCATTATATGTCTTCTTGAATTCTCTTTGACGCATATTGTTTTTCTGTCTTGTCTTAGGTGTTAATGCAATAAATTCAATCGCATCAAAACGACAATCATTTAATAATCCTAAAGTCTTCTTTAAATGATAACGATTAGAATTACATAGAGGAACTCCTTCAGACTGGATACCAATACCTGCAAGAGAAGCTAAATAATGGTTTTCTTTACCAAGTAATGCATTAATAAGCTGTAATACAAGTAAGCTCTGTGCAACATCTTCATCCTTATAGTGACCACCAGGTACTAATGGATAAACATCATTTCCATCTCTTACTTCTAACTGTTTTCCTAAGATAATATGAAGACCAGGTCCAAAATCATCCTGAGGACCAT
Organism: uncultured Catenibacterium sp.; assembly: GCF_900540665.1. GTDB lineage: Bacteria > Bacillota_I > Bacilli_A > Erysipelotrichales > Coprobacillaceae > Catenibacterium. Next base: position 15,282 of record NZ_UQGV01000021.1, read on the forward strand.
CAAAGAATTCAAAAGCTGACTTTCCTTTAGCCATTAAGACACCAAGGAAGATCATTGCACTTTCTAATAAATGATGTAGTTCTGTACTCATGATACAAATATGAATCTTAGACTTAGAAGCACATGCTTCTTTAATAAGATTCAATACTGTTTCACCATTCTCTAAATCTGTAAAGTTATAATAGAATGGTGTGTTGAGGGCTTCATAGTCTTCTTTTGTAAAGCCTCTATGCTCAACATATTTCGCAATAATCGGATTCACTTCATAGGAATCCATGATTTCTTTTGTATGAGATAATTCAACTTCGTGAAATATCATTTTTTCACTCCCCTCTTTCCAAAACAATTATAACGAATGGTTCTCTAAAAAAAAAGTGTTACTTTCATTTACTCTTTTTGAAACTTCTCAACACTCTTTATTTTAATATGCTAGACTATAAGGGTAAGGGAGGGATTTCATGAAGAAAGATCAATATCAAATGGATATGACGCACGGTCCATTGCTTGGTAAAATCTTAATATTTTCTATACCACTAATGTTTTCAGGGGTGCTGCAGTTATTATTTAATGCAGCAGATGTTATTGTGGTAGGGCAATTTGCTGGTCCACGTTCTATTGCAGCAGTTGGTTCTACATCTTCTGTTGTCAATCTATTAGTCAGTTTATTTATTGGTTTATCTGTGGGTGTCAATGTCCTTGTAGCTCGTTTTATTGCATCGCAAAGAGACAAGGATACCCATGAAACAGTACACTCTGCTATACTACTCGCAATTGTCTTTGGCTTGATCTTTGCAGTAATTGGTGTAGCAGGATCAAGAAGAATCCTAGAAGCAATGGGTTCACCTGATGATGTCATCAATCTAGCAACAACTTACTTACGTATATATTTTGTAAGTATGCCCTTTGTTGCACTTTATAACTTTGGTGCTGCCATATTACGTGCTATTGGTGATACAAAAAGACCACTTATATTCCTTATAGTGGCTGGAGTTGTGAATGTCATATTAAACTTAATATTCGTTATTATATTCAAGATGGATGTAGCTGGTGTTGCACTTGCGACATTTACAGCAGAACTTGTTTCTTCAATACTTATTATCAACTGTTTGATGAAAACAAGTACTGTCATTCATTTAGATATCCATGCTTTAAAGTTTCATAAAGATAAAGTGATTCAGATATTCAAGATTGGGTTACCGGCAGGATTACAGGGTGCTATTTTCTCTATTTCTAATATCCTGATTCAATCATCTATTAACTCATTTGGTTCTATTGCGATGGCTGGTAATGCTGCCGCAGGTTCACTTGAAGGATTTGTTTATCAGTCTATGAATGCCATTTATCAGGCTTGTGTGACTTTCACTAGTCAGAACTATGGTATTAATGATAGAAAAAGAGTCGATAGAGTTCTAGCATTATGTATTGGTATAGTCACAGTTGTAGGACTTGTTTTAGGTAATCTTGTCTACTTCTTTGCTGATGAACTCATTCGTATCTATACAACAGATGTACAAGCTATTGCCTATGGTCATGAAAGATTACTCTATATATGTGTACCTTACTTCATCTGTGGCTGGATGGATGTTATAGTGGGTTCATTAAGAGGTTTAGGTTATTCTACTATTCCTATGATTGTATCTTTAATTGGTGCATGTGGACTAAGAGTCTTGTGGATTCTTACTATCTTCCAATATTTCCATACACTCAATTCTATTTATCTATCATATCCAGTCACATGGGTTGTCACTGCAGCTGCCCATCTCATCACTTATATGATACTAAGAAAAAAAGCATTCAATTAAAAAGCCATTCAGAATTTAATTCTGAATGGCTTTTTTATCAGGTAACTGTGCAATAATAATTGCGACAAACATGAGTGCACAGCCCAATCCTTCTTTTATTGTAAGACTCTGACCTAGGATCATCCATCCTGCAAGTACTGAGAATACAGATTCCATACTTAACAAGATAGAAGCAACTGTAGGATTCATACCCTTCTGTCCAATAATCTGTAATGTATAGCCTGCTCCACTTGATAATAATCCAGCATAGAGAATAGGTGCACATCCTGCCATGATATTATGCATAGATACATCTTCAAATAAGAACATAGGAATAGTATTTAATAATGCACATGTAAAGAACTGAATACAGCTCATCTTGACACCATCTACTAAAGGTGAATAGTGATCAATGACAAGAATATGTAATGCGAATACGCAGGCACATGCACATACTAATAAGTCACCTTTACCAAAAGTTAGTGATCCTGTCATACATAATAAATAAAGACCAATAACTCCTAGGACAACAGAGATAGCAATCTTAGGACTTAACTTCTTCCCTAAAAATAAACTAAAGAATGGTACGACAATAATATAAAGTGCTGTAATAAATCCTGCTTTACCAACAGTTGTATACTGAATACCAAACTGCTGTAAACCACTGGCTAGGCCTAATACAATACCACAGGCAATTCCACCAGCCCATAATTTCTTATCCTTGAAATTCATTGTATGATCAAAGAAATAAATAAGTGGTAATAAAACGAGTCCTCCTAAATAACTACGTAAGGCAGTAAAAGTAAATGGGCCTACATAGTCCATACCTGCACTCTGTGCTACAAAGGCGCAGCCCCAGATAAAGGCTGTAAGTAGTAGTAATAAATGATTTTTATAACGCATGATTCCCCCTCCTACAAAGGGGTATTCTACACGAAATCATTTCTACTTACAAAAGATATTTATCTACGATGACTTTTATACCATCATGATCATTATCTAATGTGATTTCAGTGGCTAGATTCTTGATTTCTTCTGTCGCATTCTCCATCGCAATGGCAATACCGGCTCTCTGGAATGCTTCAATATCATTTCCACTATCTCCCATCATGATTGTATTTTCAATAGGAATATTTAAGTAAGATGATAGAGATTCAAGGCCTGCACCTTTAGTAATACCTAAAGGTGTGACTTCAATAGCTGTTTCTTCTACTACAGCACAGCTGACTGGAAACACTTCTAGTTTCTTTAGAAGATGATTCATTGCATCAACACTTGGATTATATAGACAGAGCTTAAGGATTTCATCCTTATGTACTTCTGCATATTCATAGATATCCTCTACAGCTAATGCATGACTTTCAAACATAGACTGATAAATAGCCATATTATAGTAAGGCATATTCTCTATATCTTTTTGAGAAGCAATGGAATGTGTTGAATCAAGTAGATACAACATCACATCTTCTTTCTTCACAATATCCATCATCTGTGTAAATACATTTGTATCAAAAGAATTGACTTCTAATGGTTGGTTATTCTTAAAATCATAGATCAAGCATCCACTTAATAAAATTCCATAATCACAGAAATCTAATTCACCTTCATAGTCCTTTAATTCTGCCAGCCCTCTTCCTGTACATAAACAAATACTCTGTCCTCTATTACTTGCTTCATTTAAAGAATCTGCTGTATTTGGCGAAATTGTCTTATCAGACTTCAGAAGTGTACCATCCATATCAAGTGCCAAAAGATATCTTTCCTTGATCCATCCATAATGCAGACAGGCATTGTAGATACCATCCTTGTCGGCATCAGTAGTCACATAAGTGGCTTTCTTCTTTAATTCATCTATACCATTACCCATCGCAATACTTGTCCACTCTGGAATAAACATAGACAAATCATTCTTTTCATCACCAAATACGACAACATCCTTAACATCACCACCAAGATGTTCCACCATACGTTTAATACCCTTGCTCTTATCTCCTGGTTCTACAAACAAGTATTCCTTATGAAAACGACACCAAGGTAACTTCTTTAAAGATTCTAGTTTCTCTTCTTCACCCTTGAAGCAGGCAATATATACCTTATAGATTTGATCATAATCACGTGGATCTAAACTTTCTACCACTTCTGTCTTCATATAAATATCATGAGTGAACTCATAAAAACGATCATCTGGTGCAAGTCTTCTTGTTTTGTTGTCAGGAGAAAAAGCCCATATCAAACCCTTCTTCTCACATTCATCTATTAAATCAAGACATAATTGATAATCCAATGGTTCAATACCAATCAACTGATCATCAATAGTAATTCCATTCCCTCCATCACTGATCATATTATGAAAACCTAATTCATGCATATAATCATGTGCCATGGCATAACTTCTACCTGTCGCAATCGCAATAAAATGACCCTCTGCTTCTAGCTGTTTTAAAGCATATTGTGTTGATTCAGGAATATATTGATCTCCTGGTGTACCTACAGCTAAAGTTCCATCAATATCAAAGAAAAAGTATTTTCTATTCATCTGTATCCCTCACTTTCGAGATACATTATACACGTGTGAACATGCATTACTCAATCATCATTGATGCATGTTCTAGAATGAATAGTTAGAGTCTTCACATACCATATGTTCTGGATAAATTTCCATAGCATATGAAGTTGTTCCTGAACGATTTGGATAAAAGCGTCCTCTGACACTTCCTTCAATAGACACAGACTGACCTTTTTCAAAGTGATCTACAACATACTGTGCTTTCTCATCCCAGATTACACAACGTATATAATCATAACGTGGTCTATCTTCAGTCCCTCCTTTCGTAGTAAGTAAGAAAGAACCTCTTAATATTCCATTTCTAGATTCTTTCACTTCTGGATCAGATGTAATCTGACCTTGTAATTTAACTTCATTCATATTTTTATTCCTCCTTCTATATACTTATTCCCTAAAACTAGAATAAATTACTTAAAATTTTTAAAAAAACTTAAATCCCTACAACCCTTATGGTATATAATGTTTAAAAAATGGAGGAAATTATATGGAATTAGAAACAAAAGCAATCCATGAAGGCTGGAAGCCTGGTAATGGAGAACCTAGACAGTTACCAATTTATGAAAGTACTACTTTTAAATATGATTCAAGTGAAGAAATGGGCATGTTGTTTGATTTAGAAAAAGATGGTTATTTCTATTCACGCTTGCAGAATCCTACTAATGATGCAGTTGCAGCTAAGCTTACTAGCATGGAGGGTGGCTATGCTGGTATGTTAACAAGTTCAGGACAGGCAGCTAACTTCTTTGCGATTTTTAATATCTGTGAAGCAGGAGGACATGTTGTAGCCTCTGGTAATATTTATGGAGGTAGTTATAACCTGCTTTCAGTAACTATGAAGAAGATGGGCGTTGATGTAACTTTTATTAATCAGGATGCATCTGTTGAAGAAATCAATGCCGCATTTAAAGAGAATACTAAGTGTATGTTTGGAGAAACATTATCTAACCCTACAATGGAAGTATTAGATATTGAAAAGTTTGCTTCTATTGCGCATGCACATGGTGTACCTTTAATTGTGGATAATACATTCGCAACACCTGCCAATTGTCAACCTATTCAATGGGGTGCTGATATTGTGACTCATTCTACGACTAAATATCTAGATGGTCATGCATCAGGTGTTGGTGGTGCGATTATCGATAGTGGAAACTTTGACTGGATGAGTCATGCAGAAAAGTTCCCTGGACTCACTACTCCAGATGTTAGCTATCATGGTATTACTTATGCCAAGAGATTTGGTAAGGCTGCCTATATTACAAAAGCCACTGCACAATTAATGCGTGACTTAGGATCTATTCCTTCACCATTTAATAGTTATTTATTAAATATCGGTATTGAATCATTATCTGCGCGTATGCGTGTGCATTGTGAGAATGCCTTAAAGGTCGCTACATACTTAAAGAATCACCCAAAAGTAGAATGGATCCACTATCCTGGATTAGAAGATGATAAATATCATGAAGCAGCTAAGAAATATATGCCTCATGGTACATGCGGTGTTATGTGCTTTGGTTTAAAAGGCGATAAGAAGGAAGCTGTGACTTTCATGGATCACTTACAGCTTATTAATATCGTAACTCATGTTGCAGATGCAAAGACTTGTATCTTACATCCTGCCAGCCATACACATCGTCAGATGACAGATGAACAATTAAAAGAAGCAGGTGTTGATCCAACACTTATTCGTTTATCTATTGGTTTAGAAAACCCAGAAGATCTAATCAATGATATTGAAGAAGCATTAAAGTACTAAAAAAGACTGTTCATCTGAACAGTCTTGAAAGCAGAATTTATTTCTGCTTTTTTATTATGCTTTCCATAAACCATGAAGATTGCAGTAGTCATAAGCTGCTACAACTTCATCACCTTCACCCATATAGAATACAGCTTCAGGCTTATCAGTAGGTGTTAACTGTTTGAACTGAGTACCATTCTTAGTTTCTAATACAATTAATGTAATGTAGTGTGCTTCAGTCATAGGATGTTCTACTGATCCTACAGATACTGTCACCTTAGTTCCTTCTACTTTTACAACAGGTACATGCTTTTCAACTGCGGCATCAGTTGTATTTGGTGTTAATTCCTTCATAGGTTCACCACAACAAACTACTGGTACACCAGAATCCACAAAATGAGTGATAACGTTACCACAATGTTCACAACGATAGAATTTCATATTCAATTCCTCCTTTATCTAAACCTATCATAACACTTTTAGAACAAGACTACGAATGATATGCATTCTTTTCATAAATTTATAACCAAAATTGTAAAAGTGTTGATTACCAAAGGTTTTTTTTAAGTGTTATTTGTGAATTTTTTCCAAAATAATCTTGTAAATATTTACAAAAGGCATTATTATGTAAATGGAAATAATAATAGAAGTTTTATATGGAGGTGATACATATGACTAGTGATTTTAGTATTGCTGTCCACGCTCTCGTCTATTTAGGTGAAAACCAAGACCTTATTTCTAGTGATGAACTTGCAAAGCATATTTGCACTCATCCAGTACGTGTAAGACGTGTTATGATCAAATTGAGAGAAGCTGGTATTATTAAGGCTAAAGCAGGTGTTGATGGAGGATATCGTCTTGACAAAGAAACAGATGATATTACTTTATCTGAGATTGCGAAATCTGTCTCAAATGATTATATCCATGTGACTTGGCACAATGGTGAAGATGGAAGAGAAGCCATTAAGGACTCTAAGGTAGAACAAGCCATCGATTCTATTTTTGTAGATCTTAATGAAGCGTGTGACAATTTGTTGAAAGACAAGACCATCGAAGACATTATTAATATATCAAAGTAGAAATGGTCTACGAAATAAAGAAGCAGCTTATAAGGCTGCTTTTTTAAAGTCTAATATTAAGTTTAAGATAATGCCTCCTACAACCATTCCTGCACCGATTAAACTAATACCGGATATTGTTTCATGGAAAAAGATAAAAGCCCATAGAGGCGCTAAAATGACTTCTAACATGCAAATAAGATTAGCTGTAAAAGCTTCTGTACAGGAAATACCTATGGCTAGGAATATACCGCCTAAACACATTGGGAAGAACCCATAGCCACATACTCCAAAGGCATCTGTAAGATGGACATCCGGAAGTCCCCTAAAGACAATCAAGCCTACTGTAAGAGAGAATATATAGGCAAATATTGTAGAAGAGAAAGCTTCTGCATCTTCTTTGTTGTTAAGGTAGAACTGCATTCCAAAACAGGCTCCTGATGTAATTGCAAGAATATTTCCTAATAAATGTGAGAAGGAAAGAGTATCTGCAAAAAATAGTGCCATACCAGTAAAGACAATCGCAATAATCCCCATTTGTCGTTTTGTTGGTAATTTACGTAAATCAATAGATTGATAAATCAATACAAAGATTGTTGATGAGTACTGTAATACAATCGCATTCGCCACTGATGTAAGCTTATTTGCATAAATAAAAGTCAAGCTCATAAGGAACTGAAAGCCCCCTACTGTAATTGTCATCTTATTGAATACCAATTTCTTATGATGGATGATCATACTTAGAGGTATCGCAACAAGTGAACTCATCATAGAGAATCCCAAGCCACTTAAGTGGCTTGCACGTATAAATAAACCTGCAAGTGACCAGCAGAATGCTGTCATCAGCAGGCAGAAGACCCCTTTTGTACTTATTTTATTTTCCATAATACTGCAACTAATAATGCGTTGATTAAAGGAATAAGCACCGGCACAACAACACATAAACCAAATAAAAGCATATTATTCATAAAGTTCACGCTCCTTTTCCCCATTATAGCATGCTATAATGAGGAAAACAAAGAGGAGATGATTTCATGTGGGTTGTTGAAAGAATTGATGAAAAAGGGTATTATCATCTAGAAAACTTAAAGACAGGTGAAACCATTTTAAAGAGAGATCTGAATGCACATGTAAATGATGTGTTAGATGATTGTTTCCATGTTTTACCTGAAGAAACAAAGAAGAGAAAACAGGAAGTGGATGATTTATTCCACTCTCTTTTATAGAGGTGAATACATGTTAATTAATATACAGAATTTATCTTATGCGATTGGTGAGAGACAGTTGTATAAGAACTTGAATATGATTGTAGAGGACATAGACAAGATTGCCTTAGTTGGTGTCAATGGGACAGGTAAGAGTACTTTATTAAAGATGATTGCCCATCATGAAAGTCCTGCAATTACTTATAAGAAGGACTTAAAGATTGCATACTTATCTCAGAATCCTGTATTTAGAGACAATGAAACAATTCTTAATGAAGCAAAACATATTCTTAAAGATGTTCCTGAATATTCTATCAAGTCTTCTTTAACACGTTTTGGTTTAGAAGATATGGATCAGGTGATCAGCACTCTATCTGGTGGTCAGAAGAAACGTCTTGCTCTTGCAATAGTATTACTAGAAGAATGTGATTTACTTATTCTAGATGAACCAACAAACCATCTAGATACACCAATGATTGAATATCTAGAAAAGTATTTAATAAAACGTTCTAAAGGATTACTCATGGTTACTCATGATCGTTACTTCCTAGAACGTATTACTAATAAGATTTATGAATTAGATAGAGGTGAGATATTCCCTTATGTCGCTAACTATTCTCATTTTCTAGAATTAAAGGCAGAAAGAGAAAATAACGCTTTACAGGCACAAAGAAAGAGAAACCTCTTCTTAAAGAAGGAATTAGAATGGGTCAGAGCAGGTGTTCAGGCACGTTCTACTAAGAGTAAGGACCGTTTACAGCGTTTTGAAGAATTATCTTCTATTGAACAGATCCAGGAAAAAGGAACAGTAGAACTGATTGATACAACAAGTCGTTTAGGTAAGAAAACAATAGAGTTAGTGAATGTGTCTAAAAGTTATCCTGATAAGGTGATGTTTAAGCCATTTTCTTATTTATTTAAGAGATTTGATCGTATTGGTATATTGGGTCAGAATGGCTGTGGTAAGACAACATTACTGAATATGATTGCAGGTATCATCACTGATTATGATGGTGAGATTATTATTGGTGATACAATCCGTATGGCCTACTTCCAGCAGCATTTCCATTATGATGACCCAACAATGAGAGTCATCGATTATATTCGTGAAACAAGTGATAATCTAGAAACAAGCGAAGGGACATTAAGTGCTCGCAACATGTGTGAACGTTTCTTATTTGATGATCATGCACAATATACACAGATTGGTAAACTATCTGGTGGTGAACAGAGAAGACTCTATTTATTAAAGGTTTTAATGGGTGCTCCTAACGTATTACTACTAGACGAACCGACTAATGACTTAGATATTGAAACATTGAATGTATTAGAAGACTATCTAGATACATTTAAAGGTATTGTGATTACTGTATCCCATGATCGTTATTTCCTAGACCGTATTGTCGATGGATTATTTGTCTTTAAAGATCAGGAAATCCATTATGTGAATGGTGGCTATAGTGCTTCTATTGATATCACAAACACAAAGAAAGAAACAGAATCTCAGAAAGAAGATTATCGCAAACAAGCAAAAGAGAATAGAAAAAGAAGATTAACTTTTAGTGAAAAGAAAGAACTAGAAGGTATGGATGATCTTTTAATAAATCTAGAAACTCGTTTATCTGAGATTGATGAGGAAATGGGAAGTACCCAGGACTTTGAAAAACTAGATGAATTAAGTAAAGAACGTGATGAAGTTGAAAAGACTTTAGAAGAAAAGAATGAACGTTATCTAGAACTATTAGAAATAGAAGAAAGCTAAAAGAAAAGAGGAACCCATTTGGATTGTGTCTTTAATTTTTGTGGGGGTCAGACCTTCGCTCTAAATATTTGGGGGTCTTG
>NZ_UQGV01000022.1 GCF_900540665.1 uncultured Catenibacterium sp.
GACACCTTAACTTAACTACCCGATGGTATTAGTTTTCTTTAACTTAATACCATTGGTTGAAAAACTGGTTTTTTTCATATATAAAATGATATAATACACGCTATAAGAAGGTGAATATTTTGAAGAAGAAATTAGTAAAACTATTCTTTTCTACTCTTTACTTAAGTGCTTTTACTTTTGGAGGTGGATATGTCATCGTCTCTTTAATGAGAAAGAAGTTTGTCGATGATTATCATTGGATTGATGAAGATGAGATGTTAGATTTAGTGGCTATTGCACAAAGTGCACCAGGACCTATTGCGGTTAACGGTGCTATTGTTGTGGGGTATAAGATGGCAGGACTGCTTGGTATATTCATCTCAGTACTCGCCACAATTATTCCTCCTTTTGTGATCATATCGATTATTTCTGTCTTTTATGAAATATTTAAGACTAATCTGATTGTATCTCTTATGTTAGAAGGGATGCAGGCAGGAGTAGGCGCAGTCATTGCATCCGTATGCTTCGAAATGGGCAGTGGACTGTTAAAAGAAAAGAATAAGTTTTATCCTGTTATTATGATAGGTGCTTTTGTCGCCAATTATATATTCAATATCAATGTTATGATTGTGATACTCATCTGTATCATGATTGAATTACTTTATTCTATGAAAGGGGTGGAGTCATGATCTATTTACAGCTATTCTTAAGTTTCTTACAGGTAGGTGCATTTAGTTTTGGTGGCGGTTATGCAGCTATGCCGCTTATTAAGCAGCAGGTTATTACAGCTCATCATTGGTTATCTGTTTCTGAATTCACTGATCTTATATCTATTTCACAGATGACACCTGGCCCTATCGCAATCAATTCAGCGACTTTTGTCGGTATCAAGATAGCTGGTATTCCTGGCGCAATATGTGCCACTATCGGCTGTGTATTACCTTCATGCATTATTGTAGGTATAATCAGTTATTTCTATCTCAAATATCGACATATGGATAAATTACAGAGTGTTTTAAAGATGTTAAGACCAGCCGTTGTTGCTTTAATTGCGACTGCTGGTGTCTCTATTCTTACTACTGCATTCTTTGGTGAAAGCTTGAATACACTTAAAATACATCTTGTCGTGATATTTAGTATATGCCTTATCCTGCTCACTAAATATAAATGGGATCCTATTCTTGTCATGCTTCTTGCTGGTGTGATGAATACAATTTATTACTATATTTAAAAACGACCGCGAGGTCGTTTTCTTATTTCATCAATTCCTGTGTATGTACAAGTTGTGCATAGGCACCATTATTTTCTAATAATTCATGATGCGTTCCTAATTCAATGATTCTTCCTTCATCAATAACCGCAATACGATCTGCATTCTTGACTGTAGATAAACGATGCGCAATCACAATAGTAGTACGTCCCAGTGATAACTTATCAAATGTTTTCTGAATCTTAGCTTCAGTAACACTATCTAATGCACTTGTAGCTTCATCCAAAATAAGAACAGGTGGATTTTTTAAGAATATTCTTGCGATAGAAATACGCTGTTTCTGTCCACCTGATAATAAGACACCACGTTCTCCTACGTTGGTTTCAAAGCCATCAGGCATTTCCATAATATCATCATAGATTTCAGCTAGTTTAGCTGCTTCAATAATATCTTCCATTGTTGCATCTAATTTACCATAACGGATATTTTCCGCAATACTATCCGCAAATAAGAAGACATCCTGAGAGACTACACCGATATTGTTATGTAGAGATGTTTGAGTCACATCTCTTACATCATGACCATCTACTAAAATAGCCCCTTTTGTGACATCATAGAATCTAGGAATAAGCTGAGATAAAGTTGTTTTACCTCCTCCTGAAGATCCTACTAAAGCAAGTGTTTCACCAGGATGAATATGTAAATCAACATCTGTTAAGATATCTCTATCCTTTTCATAGGCAAAGCTGACATGATCAATATCAATCTGTCCAGTTACATGTGTGAGTTCTTTTGCATCAGGACGATCTTCTAATTGAGGTTTTGTATTTAATAATTCTACAAAACGATGTAATCCTGCTGTCCCATTCGCAAATAATTCCGCAAAATTAGATAATTTACGCACTGGATTCACAAATGTAGAAACATATAAGCTAAAGGTAATAAGATCAATTGTATCCATCTTTCCCTGCATTATAAGTACACCACCTACTGCAATAACGATCAGTGATAATGAGCACATAAAGAATTCCATAATCGCATTAAAACGACCCATAGCCTTATGAAACTGCTTCTTAGATGTTTTATATGTATCATTAGATGTATTGAACTTCTGTTGTTCAATTGTTTCATTCGCAAAAGCTTTGGCTGTTTTCATACCAGTAAGACCTGATTCGATATCAGTATTAATAACTGCAACCTTCTGTTTAACGCGAATAGAGGCTTCACTCATAGAGTGACGTGATTTCCATACAACAAGTATGAAAACAGGTATCATAATCGCAATAACTAAAGCAAGACGCCATTCAATTGTGAACATGATAATAATAGAACCAATAATAGTGACAGTAGAAATGAATAGGTCTTCTGGTCCATGATGTGCAAGTTCTGTAATATCAAATAAATCAGTAGTCAAACGGCTCATTAACTGCCCAATACGATTATTATCAAAATAACCATAACTTAATGACTGCATATGTTCAAACAAGTCCTTACGCATATCTGCTTCTACAAGAATACCAAACGTATGCCCATAATAACAAATTATATAAGTAAAGAATGAACGAACTAAATAAGCCAATAAGAAGATGATCATCACCATCCAGAATGTCTTATAGATACTATTTGGTAATAATGTATACATGCACCATCTAGAGACAAATGGAAAAGCAAGATCAATTAAAGAAATCATTAACGCACATGCAAGGTCTAAAAAGAATAGACGACGATGTGGTTTAAAATAAGATATAAATGTTTGAAAATCAGTTTTTTGTTTCATAGTGACCTCCCTCGGGTTATTATGCCACATTTTAATGTTAAAGTAACTTATAATGTTTTAAAGCTTTAGAAATTCCTTCATTATCCACTGTATCAGTGATATAAGTTGCCTGCTGTTTTAAAACATCAACACCATTTCCCATCGCTATGCGTTGTCCTGCTTCTCTAAACATAGCCTGATCATTATAGCCATCACCAAATGCATAAGCATCATCTTTGTTAAGTGAGAAGTGTTCAATAATATACTTGATTGCATGTCCTTTATCAAAGATAAGAGTAGAAGTATCGCATGAACCAGCGCCACCATGATCATTAATAATACGATTATCTTTAAACGCTTCTATCATCGTATCTCTCTTTTCTAACGTATCATAGAAGAAATCACATGTATAATAAGTTCTTTCTTCATCTTTAATATGTTCTTCACCATATTCCTTCTTTATATGTGTGAGTACATCTCCTTCTAAATGATAAGGCGTAGAAAACACATCAGAGACAAACAGTCCTCCACATCCTAAAGTATCTAGCTTATACTTAAGGTTATCTACCTCATCTTGTGTAAATGGAACGCCATGAAGTTTTTCACCCTTGTAGCTGATATAACGTCCATTACATGAAATAATACCTGAAACCAGTTTTCCAAAAAGATTCTCTGCATAATAAGGTGCACGTCCTGTGCAGATAAATGTATCATACCCCTTCTCTTTTAATGCTTCTAACGCATCTCTATTTGATTCTGGAATATGTCCATGAATAGCGAGTGTTCCATCAATATCAAAAAATAATACTTTTCTCATCATATAATCCTCCCTTATATGTATTCTATCAAAAAAATCAGAAGAGATTAATGTCCCTTCTGATTTCTATATGCATAATATTTCAATTGTCTTTTCACTTTTTGACTGATACATACAAATCCAAGTGAACATAAAGTCGCAAGTATATCTCTCATCATATGTGCGCCTCCTAGTTAGTATATTCTAACTATATATAATATGTGAGAAATATGCAAATGATTTATCTTGTGAAAATTGTACAATCAGAAATCTGTGTCTCTTCTTCTTTTAAATGATAGATAATCTGACTCACTACATAATAGCCATCATTCACAAAGATTTCGATAACACCTTCATCATAATAGATTTCTAAATCACACTGACCATTTAATACAGGTGTTTTATGAATATTGTATAGTTCATCATTATTCACAGATACAGCTGTACGATCTACAACAAGCTGGTCATTCATATAAGAAATCTTAACACCACCTAATGTGATTGTTTCATTGTCTTCTAGAGTTGTTTTCATTAAGAAAGGTGCATCAAAGTCAATAGTATCTGTTTTATGAATAAATGTATTCTTAATGAATGGATGTACATTCTGATAAACATGTCCATCTTTATAAGAAAGATGACGTGGCATTGTGAATAAACCAATCCATTCTTCACCTTCTAAGACTTCCTTCATACGCATCCATCCTAGAATAGTACGTTTGTTGTTTTCATCTAAGAATGTCTGAGGGGCATAGAAATCAAAGCCATAGTCAATAAACATAGGGTCTCCTGCCTTAGACATTGTACATGTTTCTTCATCAAAGTTGACTGGCATAATAGCCGCATTACTATTAGGACATGGATAACCATCTAAGTTTTCAGGTGAGAAGACTAAGAAATACTGTCCATCTAATTCAAATAGATCTGGACATTCCCACATATTTCCAATATCAGGATCAGTATATCTATTCTTATAAGTGAATGTCATTCCATCTTCACTTTCATAAAATAATACTTCTCCATCAAAATCATCCCCATGAGGAATCTTACTTCCTAGAATCATATAAACATGTCCATTCTTACCTAACCAGACTTTAGGATCTCTTGTATGCTGAAGATGTCCTAAAGAAGGATCAGTAATTACATCAACAACCTTATATTTAGATTCTTTATTATTGAAGTGATATCCATCATCACTAATTAATAATGCCTGTGATGCGATTAAGTCATCTTTAATAAGTGGCTTATGGATATATTCAGGATTTTCAATACGATACTTAATGGCTGTGTAATATAAATACATCTTGCCATTATAGTTAAGTGCTGAACCTGAGAAGATTCCGTTTCTGTCATAATCCTTAGAAGGATATAAAGCGATTGGGAGATGCTTAAATGTCTGGAAATCCTTAGTGACTGCATGTCCCCAATGCATTGTGCCCCATGAAGTATCATATGGGAAATGCTGATAGAAAATATGATATTCTCCATTAAAATAAATCAGCCCATTTGGATCATTGATCCAGTTTCTAGGTGCTGTAAAGTGTAGTTCTGGTCTCATTATTGTATACCTCCATCTTACTATTTATTATACTGATATCGTAACATATTTAATCACAAAAAGAAGTACTTGCTGTACTTCTTAGTAATTATACTTCTTTAATTGGCAGTTTTTTATGCCAAAGGCTGAAAATTCATCATTAGTCATATCGTGAAAATAAGATTCAATAATACGGGAAATACCATTATGAGCGACTAAGAGATAAACATGCTTGTCGTCCTTCTTCACATCATCAATGAGACTATATATACGATGCGCCAAATGAAGCATTGTCTCTCCTCCTTCAAATGAGTTCACAAAATTTGTCTTCGCCTGTTTGAATTCCTCACCATCCCTAGGAGTGGATTCATATTTTCCAAAATTCTGTTCCTTAAGTCTTATTTCTTCTCTTGCTGGAATACCTGCCACTTATGCAATATGTAATGCTGTATCTTTTGCACGACTAAGTGGTGAATAGAGAATCTGATCTATATGGATATGATGTTCCTTAATACATTGTCCGAGTTCTATAGCCTGCTTATGTCCTAATTCTGTTAAGTCAATATCTGTTGCGCCGCAGATCTTATTTTCTACATTCCAGATTGTCTGACCATGACGTGTAAAATAGAAATGTCCCATTAGTTTAATGCCTCATCAAATACACGTTTGAAGTTTGCTTTGATTGAATCATAATCATCCTGGATTGTACATTCAAAGCATTTCTCTTTTCCAATAAATAAAGAAGGAACCGCATAATAGTCATAATTTTCAGCTAAAGCGACATTTTCACTTTCTTCAATTTTTTCTATATCCAATGACTGATATGCTTTATTTTCCGTCATGAGTTCATCCATCGCTTTTTGTGCCTTCTTACAAAATGGACATTCTTCTAAATAAAACATTGTGATCTTTTTCATATACATCCCTCGCTTTCTGTCTCTATTATTCTCTTTTTTCTCTATTTAATCAACTGATATGACTAGAATGTAAGTGCTTCACATATTATTTTTAACTTCAAACAAGTATTAATATTGTACAATTATGCTACTTTTGTCACATTTGGTGCTGATATATTTGATTTTTTCTAGTAAGAGTCTATAATGCATTTCAAGGAATACTTTGATATTCCAAGTAGTAAAGGAGAATGATATGAAATCTAATGTTTCAAATCTAGTCAGAGACGCATTAATGTTAGGAGTATTAATCTGTTTATCACAGATTTCTGTAACTTTGCCTACAGCTGTTCCTATCACATTGCAGACCCTGGCCATCTATCTCATAGCGTGTCTTATGACACCTAGTCATGCATTCTATACAGTGCTTTGTTATTTGATTATGGGAGCTATTGGTCTTCCAGTATTTAGTCATTTTAATAGTGGTATGGGTGCTCTTATAGGTCCAACAGGTGGATTCTTATTTAGTTTTCCTATCATGGCATTGGTAATGAGTACAGTAATTACTCATGATCGTTCATTAAAGGGTCATATTCTTGCCATGATCATTGGAACAGCCATTACTTATGGACTTGGAAGTATTTACTTCATGTATACAATGAAAGCTACACTTACAAGTACATTAATGGCCTGTGTATTCCCATTTCTTCTTGGTGATGCCTTGAAGATTGCAATTAGCTGCACACTGGCAGTTAAGCTAGAAAAAGTTGTATTAAGAAAGACAGTATTGTCATAAGGAGGATATAAACATGACAACATTTGATAAAGTAAAAGATATTATTGTAGACTCACTTAGCTGTGATGAAGAACAGGTAACATTAGAAGCATCTTTAAAGGATGATCTTGATGCAGATTCATTAGACGCTGTTGAATTAATTATGGCTGTAGAAGATGAATTCGATGTACAGATTCCTGATGAAGCAGCTAACAACATGGCAACAGTAAAGGATATTGTTGATTACTTAGAAGCAAATGCTTAATTTTTTAAATAAATAGTTTGAATTTCAAAGAAAGAAGGTTTTCTATGGATTTAGTCAGAGAGTTGATGGAAGCTTTTGAACAAGCTGATATCGATAAGATGAAAATTGAAATGGAAGGCGTGAAACTTGAACTTGAAAAGAGTCAACAGGTGCAGGTAACTGCACCTGTCACTGTATCTAGTGAAAGTGCGCCTGTTGTAAAAGAAGTAAAGGAAGAAAAAACAGTTATTAGTGGTACAGAAGTAAAGGCCCCTCTTGTAGGAGTTTATTATTCTTCTCCTTCCCCAGATGATCAGCCTTTTGTCAAGGAAGGGTCAAAAGTCACTAAGGGACAGACATTATGTATTATTGAAGCCATGAAGGTTATGAATGAAATCAAGGCGCCTGTAGATGGCACTGTCCGTTCTCTATTAGTGAAGGATGAAGATTTAGTCAGCTTTGATCAGACTTTAATGATCATCGAGGAATAGTATGTTTAAGAAGATTTTAATTGCGAATCGTGGAGAAATCGCTGTTCGTATTATTCGTGCATGTAAAGAGATGGATATTTTAACGGTAGCCATTTATTCTACGGCTGATCAGAATGCATTACATGTACAGTTAGCGGATGAAGCAGTATGTGTCGGTGGTCCTAAGAGTGCTGATAGTTATTTAAATAAGGAAGCGATTATTACTGCAGCTGTTGAGACAGGATGTCAGGCTATTCATCCAGGTTTTGGTTTTTTATCTGAAAATAGTGATTTCGCAAGACTAGTGGAAACATGTGGACTTAAATTTATTGGTCCTAAGGGTGATGTTATTGATGCATTAGGTAATAAGTCCAAGGCAAGAGAAATGATGATTGAAGCAGGTGTTCCTGTTGTACCTGGATCTAATGGTTCAGTCAATACATATGAAGAATTAAAAGAAGTTGTGAATGAGATTGGTTATCCTGTGCTTATTAAAGCGAGTGCCGGTGGCGGAGGACGTGGTATGCGTAAGGCCTTTAGTGAAGATGAACTAGAGAATGCCTTTATGACTGCCAAAGCAGAAGCCAAAGCATGCTTTGGGGATGATGATATGTATGTAGAGAAGCTTGTATTGAATCCTAAGCATATTGAGTTCCAGATTTTAGCGGATGAGCATGGCAATGTCATTCATTTAGGTGAAAGAGACTGCTCTATTCAAAGACGTAATCAGAAGATGATAGAAGAAGCACCATGTAAATTACTGGATGATTCTTTACGTTTAAAGATGGGTGAATCTGCCGTTAAAGCAGCACAGGGTGCTGGATATACCAATGCTGGGACTGTTGAGTTTGTTTTAGATGAACACAACAACTATTACTTCATTGAGATGAATACGCGTATTCAGGTAGAACATCCTATTACTGAAATGGTCACTGGTATTGATCTCATTAAGCAGCAGATTCGTATTGCATCAGGTTTACCTTTAAGCTTTAAACAGGAAGATATTACTTTACAAGGTCATTCTATTGAATGTCGTATTAATGCGGAAGATCCCTTCCATAACTTTAGACCATGTCCTGGTCAGGTGAACTTCATGCATTTACCTGGAGGACCAGGTGTAAGAGTGGATACGATGTTATATACAGGTTATACACTCCCTACTCAATATGATTCAATGGTCGCAAAAGTGATTGTCCATGCCCCTACTCGACTAGAAGCAATCAAGCGTATGAGACGCGCTTTAAGTGAACTTGTGATTGAAGGTATTACGACTAACCAGACATTACAGTTCTATATCCTACATCAGCCTGATTATATTAAAGGACATTTTAATACAAGCTTTATTGAAACACATTTAGATGAGATGGTGAGTGAAAATGGATAGTATCTGGAAGAAAAGAAAACAACAATTACAGGACTTTCGTCGTTATTTAAATAAAGACAACAAAGTCAAGAAGCAGGAAGTGCCTGATGGGTTATATCAGGCATGTCCTAACTGTAATAGTACAATTCGTACACTTGATTTAAAGAATCATTTACAGGTATGTCCACAATGTGGTCATCACCTCTTTATTGATGCTTATGCACGTTTAGATGCGTTGTTTGATCATGGTAAATATAAGGAATACTACACTTCTATGAAATCAGGAAATCCATTAGGATTCCCTGGTTATGAAGAAAAACTTGAGAAGTATGAATATAAGACAGGTTTACATGATGGGGTTGTTGTCGCAGGTGGTCGTATTGATCATATGCGTACGATTGTCGTTGTGATGGATCATCGTTTTATGATGGCTTCTATGGGTAGTGTGGCTGGTGAAAAGATTACACGTGCAATTGAAATGGCAACAAGAAAAAAATTACCTTTGATTATTTTTACATCAAGTGGTGGTGCAAGAATGCAGGAAGGCATCTTCTCTTTAATGCAGATGGGTAAGACATGTGCTGCATTAAAACGTCATTTAGATGCTGGACTTCTTTATATTTCTTATTTAACACATCCTACAACAGGAGGTGTCACTGCATCATTCGCAATGCTTGGTGATATTAATATTGCAGAACCAGAAGCTTTAGTTGGTTTTGCAGGACCTAGAGTTATTGAAAGTACTATGAAGACAAAGCTACCTGATGGATTCCAGCGTGCTGAATTCTTAGAGAATCATGGCTTTGTAGATATGATTGTGGAACGTGAGAAGATGCGTGACACATTGGCTTTATTATTACGTATGCATGCATAAGGAGGTTTATATGTCTTTAAAGGAAAAGGAAGAAAAGATTGCGGAGCTAGAAAAGAAGCTTGCAATCATTAAGAATGATAGAGAAATAGATTCCAGTAAGATTGAAGAAACAATCAATGATTATAAGAAAGAGACATATTCACATCTTTGTGCATATGATCGTGTTTATCTTGCAAGAAAGCCCGAGCGTTCTCATATACATGAGTTTATTGATCATGTGTTTGATGAGTTTGTAGAAATGCGTGGTGATCGTTATTTCAAGGATGATCAGGCAATTGTCGGTGGTATTGGGATGTTTAATAACATGCCAGTCACAATTATCGGACATCAAAAAGGAAGAAGCATTGATGAAAATTTAAAGTGTCAGTTTGGTATGGCAAGTCCTGAAGGGTATCGTAAAGGGATGCGTTTAATGAAACAGGCAGAGAAGTTCCATCGTCCTATTATTACTTTTATTGATACTCCGGGTGCTTATCCTGGTATTAGTTCTGAAGAGAATGGTATTGGTGAAGCGATTGGTCAGAGTCTGATGATGATGAGTGATTTAGAGGTTCCTATTATTGTGATTATTACTGGTGAAGGGGGAAGTGGTGGTGCTTTAGCCCTAAGTATCGGTGATCACTTAGCTATGTTAGAGAATGCGGTTTATTCTGTTTTATCTCCTGAAGGTTTTGCATCTATTCTTTGGAAAGATGTGAAAGGAGAACGTATTGAGGAAGCATGTGAAGTCATGAAGATGACAGCTGAAGATTTATATCATTATGGGATTATTGATGAAATCATCAAGGAACCTCTAGGTGGTATGACTACAAATCCTGTCGCTGTATATAGAAATATACGTAAGGTGATTAGAGAACAGTTAGATATTCTAGTCCCAATGGATGTAAATACTTTAATACGCAAGAGATATAACAGATATCGTAAGATTGGAGAATGGAAGAATGGATAAAGGTATTTCTGTCATCGATACAGGATATTATGTACCTGAGAATGTACTGACTAATGATGATCTATCAAAGATAGTTGATACGAGTGATGAATGGATTTACCCCCGCACTGGTATCAAGAAACGTCATATATGTAAAGATGAAACACTTATAGATATGGCTTATAAGGCATCTTTAAAGGCATTAAACAACATCAATAAAGAAGATATTGGAATCATTATTGTGGCAACAATGTCTTCTCCCTATAATACCCCTTCTATTGCCTGTCTCTTACAGGAACGTTTAGGTTTAAATAATAATGTATTTGCGTTTGATTTAAACGGGGCATGTAGTGGGTTTGTCTATGCATTATCAGTGGCACGTTCATTACTTTATACAAGTGATAAGCGTTATGCCTTAATTATTGGTGCTGAACAGCTTTCAAATCTCATTGATTGGAAAGATCGTACAACATGCATCTTGTTTGGTGATGGCGCTGGTGCTGTTGTCATAGAGAAAGAAAATAAGTTATTTTGTGATTATCAAGGATCAGAAGGCAATGAAGAAGTGCTTTATGGTTTAAAGAATGATTATTTACATATGGAAGGTAAAGAAGTATTTAAGTTTGCGACAAGAGTTCTTCCTATGTGTATAGAGAAAGTATTAGAGAAAGCATCACTTACTAAAGATGATATTGATTACTTTGTGGTGCATCAGGCGAATGAAAGAATTATTCGTCATGTCTATAAGAAAATGAAAATAACATCGGATAAGTTTTATCTGAATGTCGATGAATATGGTAATACATCTGCTGCAAGTATTCCTCTTGTACTTGGAGAGATGAATGAAAAGAAGTTATTAAAAAGAGGTATGAAGATACTCTGTGTTGGTTTTGGTGCAGGACTAACTTATGGTGCCAATCTGATAGAGTGGTAAGGAGAAGACTATGTGGTTAAATGAAACATTAAAGATTAAATACCCTCTTATTCAGGGTGGTATGGCTAATATTGCGACAGGTGCTTTTGCGGCAGCTGTATCTAATGCAGGTGGTTTAGGACTTATTGCAGGTGGTGGTATGTCTCCTGAAATGTTAAGAGAAAATATCCGTGAAGCAAAGAAACTTACTGATAAGCCTTTTGGTGTTAATTTGATGTTATTACATCCTCAAGCAGGAGAAATGGCTGATATTGTGGTAGAAGAAAAAGTACCTGTTGTTACAACAGGTGCTGGTAATCCAGGTATTTATATTAAGAAATGGAAGGAAGCAGGTATTATTGTGATGCCTGTAGTCCCTAGTGTTGCCCTTGCGAGACGTATGGAAAAAGCAGGTGTGGATGCCGTTATTGCGGAAGGAACTGAATCTGGTGGTCATGTAGGAGAATTGACTACTATGGCTTTAGCACCACAGGTAAAGGCTGCAGTGAATATTCCTGTGATTGTTGCAGGTGGGATTGCAAGTGGTAAACAGCTTCTTGCAGCAGTTGCACTTGGTGCTGATGGTGTACAGGTTGGTACTATTCTTCTTGCAAGTACAGAATGTCCTATTCACCAGAACTATAAGAATGCGATTATTAAAGCAAAAGATACTGATACAACAGTAACTGGACGTATTGCTGGAACTCCTGTACGTATCTTAAAAAACAAGATGGCACGTACTTATATTAAGAAAGAAAAAGAAGGAGCCGAAATGATGGAACTAGAGAAGTATACATTAGGTTCTTTAAAACGCGCTGTATTTGAAGGTGATGTAGAAACCGGTTCTTTAATGAGTGGTCAGGTAGCTGGTATGGTGCATGAAGAAAGAAGTCTTAAAGACATCATTGAAGGTTTATTTAAAGAATATGAAGAAGAAAAGAAGCGTGTGATGGAGGTTCATCTATGAAAATAGGATCACATTCTTTATCTCTCCCTTTAATTCAGGGAGGAATGGGTGTTGGTGTTTCCTTAAGTTCTTTAGCTGGAAATGTAGCTAAGAAAGGCGCAATGGGTGTTATTTCTACAGCTCAGATTGGTTTTAAAAAGCCTTCTTTTCTTAAAGATACAAAGAAAGCGAATCTAGAAGCGATTGATGAAGAAATCAAACGTGCTAAAGAGATTTCAAATAATAACGGCATGGTAGCAGTCAATGTCATGGTAGCCTTAAGTGATTATGAACAGCATGTCAGACAAGCTGTTAAAAGTGGTGTAGATGCGATCATTTCTGGGGCTGGTCTTCCTTTAAAACTTCCTGAATATGTGGATGAAAAGACAGCGATTGCGCCTATTGTATCTTCTGGTAAGGCAGCACGTTTGATATTAAACAAGTGGAAACGTCAATATGATCGTACAGCTGACTTTATTGTGATTGAAGGATATAAAGCAGGTGGTCATCTTGGATTTAAGAAGGAAGAACTATTAGAGAATACATGTGCTTCTCTAAAGGATATCTTGAAGGATGTTAAAGAAGTTGTAAAAAGCTTTGAAGAGCTATTTAATCACTCTATTCCAGTCTTTGTCGCTGGTGGCATCTATACTAATGAAGATATTAAAGAGATGTTAGAAGCTGGTGCGGATGGTGTTCAGATGGGTACACGTTTTATTGGTACTTATGAATGTGATGCTTCAATGGAGTATAAGAATTATTTTATTAATGGTAAGAAGGAAGATATCAAAATTGTACAGTCTCCTGTTGGTATGCCAGGACGTGCTTTTATGACACCTTTTATGGAAAAGACACATCCTATCAAGAGATGTTTTAGATGTATTGCGAGCTGTGATATGAAGTCTATTCCTTATTGTATTACTCAGGCTTTAATTAATGCGGTAAATGGTGATTGTGAGAATGGTCTTGTATTTACTGGCACAAACGGATATCGCATTGACAAGCTTGTACATGTAAGTGATCTGATTGATGAATTAATGGAGGGTATTGTATGAAACTCGGTTTTATCTATGCAGGACAAGGAACACAATATGTAGGTATGGGACAGTCTTTTTATGAAAATGATGAAGACTGTAAGAACTTATTAGATAATGTAAAGTTAGATTTTGATTTAAAGGATATCATGTTTAATAGTGATGAAAAGACTATTAGTACGACACGTTTCACTCAGCCAGCGATGGTAGCAGTTGCCAATATGGCGACTCTTCTTTTAAAGAAGAATGGGATTACACCTGATTATGTATGTGGTTTATCATTAGGTGAATACAGTGCTTTAAGTGCAGCAGGTGTATTTGACCCTGAAACAGCAATTCAAGTTGTAAGAGAAAGAGGTCTTGCAATGGAAAAGGCAGCTGAAGGTATAGAAAGTGCGATGATGGCTATTCTTGGACTTGAACGTGAGCCATTACTTGATATATGTGTTGGCTGTGATGGGTATGTTTCTATTGCGAACTATAACTGTCCTGGACAATTAGTTATTGCAGGAGAAAAGAAAGCAGTAGAAGAAGCTGGTCAGAAGGCATTGGATCATGGTGCAAGAAGAGCTGTACCTTTAAATACAAGTGGTCCTTTCCATACATTGTTATTAAAGGATGCAAGTGCAAGACTTCATGAAGTATTTAAAGATGTTACATTCCATGAAATGAATGTACCAGTAATCTTCAATTGTACTGGTAAGGTATTAGAAGATTGCAGTGTTCAGGAGATGTTAGAGAAACAGGTCATGAGTACTGTATATTTTGAAGATAGTATTCGTACTATGCTTAATAATGGTGTGGATACAATTATAGAGATTGGACCTGGTAAGGTATTAAGTGGTTTTGTCCGTAAGATTGATAGAAAAATCAAGACATATCAGGTAGAAGATATGGCTTCTTTACAGAAGTGTGTGGAGGCATTAAATGAAACTAAGTAATAAGGTTGCCCTTGTCACTGGGGGGTTAAAAGGTATTGGACATGCGACAGTGATGGAACTTGCCATGCAGGGTGCAGATATTGCATTAAATTATCGTGCAAGTGAAAAGAATAAAGTATTAGCTGAAGAATTAGTAAAAAAGCTTAAAGATCTTGGTAGAGATGTATTATGTGTTGAAGGTGATATTTCTCATGAAGAGGATGTAGAAAACATCTTCAAGAGTATCAAGAAGTACTTTGGACATCTTGATATTCTTGTGAATAATGCAGGTATTACAAGAGACCAGTTGATTTTAAGAATGAAAATAGAAGACTTTGATGCAGTGATTAATACAAATCTTAAGGGAACTTATTTATGTATGAAGCAGGCAAGTCGTTTAATGATGAAACAGAAGTCTGGCCATATTATTTCTTTATCTTCTGTCGTAGGTGTGGTTGGTAATGCAGGACAGGTCAACTATGCAGCAAGTAAAGCAGGTGTTATTGGTATGACAATGTCTCTTGCGAGAGAATTAGGTCCTAGAGGTGTCACTGTGAATGCAGTAGCTCCTGGATTTATTGAAACTGATATGACAGAAGTATTAAGTGATGAAGTAAAAGAGGGTTTAAAGGCATCTATTCCTTTAGGAACACTTGGACATGTAGAGGATGTTGCAAAGACAATCGCATTCCTAGCAAGTGATGATGCAAAGTATATTACAGGACAGACCATTCATGTAGATGGTGGAATGGCTATGTAAGGAGGAGCTTATGACAAAACGTAGAGTAGTAGTTACAGGTATAGGAACTATTAATCCTATTGGACATAATGTAGAAGAAACATGGAAGTCTATTGAAGAGGGAAGATGTGGTATTGCGCCTATTTCTTTGTTTGATACAAAAGATATGAAGGTCACTCTTGCTGGTGAAGTTAAAGACTTTGATGTCACAAAGTATATTGATAAGAAAGAAGCCAAAAAGATGGACCGCTTTATCCAGATGGGTATGATTGCGGCTAAGGAAGCAATGGTTGATAGCGAACTTGATATCAATAGTATTAATTCTCATCGTTTTGGAGTGATTGTATCAAGTGGTATTGGTGGTTTAGGTTCTATCGAAAAGAACTATCAGACAGGAGAAAAGAGAGGTTTTGATAGAGTATCTCCTTTCTTTATTCCTATGACTATTTCTAACTTAGCAGCGGGACATATTGCGATTGCTTATCATGCACAGGGATTATGTACTTGTCCAGTGACTGCCTGTGCAGGTGGTACAAATGCGATTGGTGATGCATTCAGAAATATTCGTGATGGATATCAGGATGTGATGATTGCTGGCGGATGTGAAGCTTCAGTAACTCCTTTAGGTATTGGTGGATTTACTTCTATGAAGGCTTTAAGTGATGCCACTGATCCTACCCGTGCTTCTATTCCTTTTGATAAAGAAAGAAATGGATTTGTCATGGGTGAAGGCGCTGGTATTCTTATTCTTGAAGAATTAGAACATGCCTTAAAGAGAGGCGCACATATTTATGGTGAAATGACTGGTTATGGTGTAAGCTGTGATGCCCATCATATTACTGCCCCACTTCCTAATGGTGAAGGTGGTGCCTATGCAATGCAGAATGCATTAGATGATGCAGGCATCAATTATGATGTGATTGATTATATTAATGCACATGGTACTTCTACTCATTTAAACGATTTATGTGAAACTGAAGCGATTAAATCAGTATTTAAGGAACATGCATACAAGCTTGCAGTAAGTTCTACTAAAGGTCATACAGGACATTGTTTAGGGGCTGCAGGGGGTATTGAAGCAGTACTATCAGTATTAGCCTTAAAGCACGACTTTATTCCTCCTACTTTAAATTATCAGGTAAAGGATGAAGAATGTGATTTAAATGTAGTACCAAATATTGGTGTTAAGAAAGATCTTCATTATGTGATGAGTAATTCATTAGGTTTTGGTGGACATAATGCAAGTATTATATTCAAGGAGTATGACAATGGAACTAAATAGTAATGAAATTGCGAAGATTAATCCTCATCGTTATCCATTTGCGCTTGTAGATCGTATTACTGATTATAAGCCAGGAGAATATGCGAAGGGCATTAAGTGTGTCAGTGTGAATGAAATGCAGTTTATGGGGCATTTTCCTGAACATCATGTGATGCCAGGTGTATTGATTGTAGAAGCTTTAGCACAGACTGGATGTATTGCGATATTAAGTCAGGAAGAACATCAAGGTAAGATTGTCTTCTTTGCAGGAATCAATAAATGTAAGTTTAAAGGTCAGGTCATTCCTGGAGATGTGATGGAATTAGAATGCACACTCACAAGAATGAGAGGTAAGATTGGTATTGGTGAAGCAAAAGCAACAGTAAATGGTAAAACTGTTGTACAGGCTGAACTCACTTTTGCGATTGGTGAATAATGAAATATATAGAATTTGAAGAAATTGATTCTACTAATACATATATACATGATCATTATCAGGAATTAGATGATGATACGATTGTTCGTGCTCATTATCAGACTCATGGTCGTGGACGTTCTAATCATATCTGGGAGGCAAAAAAGAATGAACAGCTTCTCTTTAGTTATTATATGAAACAGAACGTGGATCCTTTAAAGGTGTCTGCAATTATGGCTTATGCGATTGTGACAGTTCTAAGAATGAAACAGATCAATGCATTCATTAAGTGGCCCAATGATATATATGTAAATAATCAGAAGATTGCAGGTATTCTTGTAGAGACGATTTACGAGAACACTTTACAGGGTATTATTATTGGGACAGGATTAAATATAAGTAAGGGTTCTTACTATTCTCTATCTGATGTGATAGATCATCCTATTGATAAAGAAAAGCTGATGTTGAATATTATCGATACATTTAAGAATATGCTTCATATGCCTTTTGTATCTTTATTAGATGGCATGAATCGTCATTCGTATTTACAAGGTAAGAAGATTCCCTACAAAGAATATGGTTTAGTGAAATTCTTATATCTAGATGAGAATTGTCATCTTGTGATAGAGGATGAAAACAAGAAAAAGCATACGATTCTCTTAAATGAATTATCATTAGGTCGTATATAATCAGTCTTCTCAAATATGTGATAAAATTGTAGAATAGAGTCAAGGAGTGGAATTATGGACGCGAAAAAGAATAATTTAATGGATTCTATTAATACAGTTTTTAAACTCGCCATTAAAGTACAGGAAGATTATATTAAATATAGTCCTTTTCCTGAATTATCAATGAATGAAATGCATATTATAGAGGCTGTAAGTAAGCAGCAGTTTCCTACTATGACAAATGTCGCAAAGACATTGAAGGTAACTGTAGGAACATTAACTACTAATGTGAAGACTATTGTGAATAAAGGTTTTCTTACAAGAGAACGTTCTTCTGCGGATCATCGTGTCACATATCTACGTATTACTGATAAGGGATATCAGGCATTAGAGGTTCATAACCAGTTCCATAGGGATTTATCTGAACTTTATAGTCAGCATATTCCTGATGAAATGATTGGCTGGGTATATGATACAATAGAGAACGTCATAGAAGACTTAAAAGAATACCAGAAAAAACTTAATAAATAATATAAACCCCTATAGAAGGTGTAATTCTTCTATAGGGGTTTCTTTTAACTTAATTTATTTCATTTTAACTTTGTGAATGTTAATGTGTAAATTTTTAAGTTAAATAAAAAAATCCTCCAGATGATATATCTAGAGGATATTCATAAGATATGCCCACCTTCAAGTAATAGATATATAACTCGAAGAAGCAAAATAAATAATATGAGTATAAACCATGCTTTGAATTCTTTCATGCCCTTAACCTCTTAACAGAGATTATACCAGGCAGTTATGGAATTATTGTGTATTTATCAATATTTTTAGATATTGTAGCCATGATCCATAGGACCACTTCCCTGACCTAAATCTAACATGGCACCTATTGCACCAGAAAGATATGTTTTAGCATGTCTAACTGATTCTTCTAGTGTATAGCCCTTAGCTAAGTTGGATGCAATCGCACTTGATAAAGTACATCCTGTACCATGTGTATTACTGTTGTCTATTCTATGTCCTTTAAACCAAGTACCTTTTTCACCATTGTATAAGTAATCATTAGCATCATTTAATTGATGTCCACCTTTGACTAATACAGCACAATGATATGTGTCATAGATCTTCTTAGCTGCTATTTCCATATCTTCTACAGTCTTAACTTCCATATCAGTGAGTACTTCTGTTTCTGGAATATTAGGAGTAATGACTTCAGCAATAGAAAGTAATTCTTCCTTTAATGTAGAGATAGCTTCATCACTAATAAGCTTTGCGCCACTTGTCGCAACCATGACTGGATCTACCACAATATGCTTCGCATCATAATGTTTCAACATTTCTACAATAGTATGAATAAGTGCTTTAGAAGACACCATACCAATCTTAACAGCTTCAGGATAGATATCATCAAATACAGCACGAATCTGGCTTTCTAAGAACTCTGGAGTAACATCCATAATATCTGTCACACCCGTTGTATTCTGGGCTGTGAGGGCTGTAATAGCGCTCATACCAAATACTTTATTGGCAAGCATTGTCTTTAAGTCTGCTTGTATTCCTGCACCACCACTAGAGTCACTACCTGCAATAGTTAAACATGTATGCATTGTTTCATAAAGTGCATCCACACGCTTCTTTAAATCAATAGTAGCCTGTTTGATATTCTTCTGGCCAAATAAAGCACTAATAACCGCAATACCATCAATACCTGTATCTTTAAGTAATAAGCAATTATCATAACTAATTCCACCAATGGCTACCATTGGAAGATCCACTGTATCCGTCATTTCTTTTAAACGCTTGATACCTAATACTTCTGCATCATCTTTAGAAGATGTAGGGAAAATAGCCCCTACACCTAAATAGTCTGCACCTTGTTCTTTCGCAATTCTTGCTTCTTCTATAGTATGTGCACTCACACCAATGATCTTGTCCGGTCCAAGTATTTCTCTTGCCTTCACGCATGCCATATCATCCTGACCCACATGAACACCATCTGCATCTATTTCCTTAGCAAGCATAACATTATCATTAATAATAAATGGGATATCAAACAAACGACATAGTTCTTTAATACTCTTTGCTTCTTCATAGAAAGAGGCTTCATCTAAATCTTTTTCTCTTAGCTGAATACAAGTGGCACCACCCATTAAAACATCTCTTACCTGCTCATATAGAGTCTTCTCTCCTGTCCAATGACGGTCAGTAACAGCATAGAGTCTCAACATGTCATTATTGAACTTCATATTTACCACTCTTTTCTAGTTCTTCATCAGTCATATTGAATAATGCATCGATTAAATAAGTACGAAGTGTTGCATTACCTTCACCTTCTTTTAATTTAGATGCACCAATTTCACCCGCAATACCCATGGACATAACAGCTGCCGCAGCACTATCTACACTATTTTCTACTGTTAAGAAACAGCCTAAGATACCTGATAACATACATCCAGTACCAGTAATGGCACTCATTTCTTTACATCCATTATTGATCATATAGCACTTATTACCATCAGTGACATAATCTACAGGACCAGTCACAATAATAATAGTATTGAGTTCTTTTGCGAATGCTTTGATATCATCAATGAGATCATGTGAGTTCTTCTGATCTTCCACTGATGCATCTACACCTTTAGTATGACCTGTACCAGCCATTAAAGTCTTAATTTCTGAAACATTCCCTTTGATGGCATCAAAATGAATTTGTTCTAATAGTTCTTTACATGTATTAGTACGTAAATCAGTCGCACCAGCACCTACTGGATCTAATACAGTTATATGCTTACACGCATTAGATGCCTTACCTGCTTCAAACATAGAAGCAATCTTCACCTGGTTGAGAGTCCCAATATTAATATTTAATGCATTACTGATAGAAGTCATCTGTGCCACTTCTGTGATCTCATCTGACATAATAGGACTGCCACCAATTGCAAGAATCGCATTGGCTACATCATTCACTGTTACATAGTTAGTGATGTTGTGTACTAATGGTTTTACTTCTCTTAATTTCTTAATGTAGTTCATATTCTTTTCCTCCATAAAAAAGAGCACGCTGAAAGAGGGTGCTCATAAAATTCCTACGTTGGCATTATCCAAATCAGGTTTCATGGTCAAGACTTATGTCTACTCTCAGCAAATTAGCTCCCATTTCAATTATAATAATATGTTAAAACATTCAGTTATGAAAAACAAGGGATTTCATAATTGAGAATAATATAGTGTATCATCATTGTGCCATTATATATTTACATATTGTGTATATCTTATTATAGTACTATAATATATTACGCATTCTGTTATAGCTTCCCAAATATCTGAGATATCTCAATTAATGAGCTTCCCCTCATTAACATCTCTTCTATGATAGAATGTAATCTACCAGCAATGGTAGGTTTTTTTATTTTAAGACATAAAAAAAACACCGAATACTTCGGTGTCTGCATTCAGAATGGTGCGGGTGACAGGACTTGAACCTGCACGCCGAAGCACTAGATCCTAAGTCTAGCGTGTCTGCCAATTTCACCACACCCGCATCAAGATGGTGACTCGCAGGGGATTTGAACCCCTGACCCTCTGATTAAAAGTCAGATGCTCTGCCATCTGAGCTAGCGAGTCAAAAAAGATGGCTGGGATAACTGGATTCGAACCAGTGAAATGACAGAGTCAAAGTCTGTTGCCTTACCCCTTGGCTATATCCCAATAAAGATGGTGGGGAGAGACGGATTCGAACCATCGAACTCATAGAGAACTGAGTTACAGTCAGCCGCGTTTAGCCACTTCGCTACCTCCCCACTGGTGCCGACTAGAGGAATTGAACCCCCAACCTACTGATTACAAGTCAGTTGCTCTACCAATTGAGCTAAGTCGGCGTGTGTTGCTAAATTTTAATAAAAATGGTGGAGGTTAACGGGCTCGAACCGCTGACCCTCTGCTTGTAAGGCAGATGCTCTCCCAACTGAGCTAAACCTCCGCTGCGGGTACTATATTATCATCATATTTACTCTAAGTCAACAGAAATTCTGAACTTTTTCACAATTTTATATTTGTATATATTTGATTAAATGACTCTTTTATTGATTTTTATTGAATTTTTCATGTTTTTTTGTATTTTATTTGCTTTTTGTTATAAGAACGATTACAATTTAACTGTACCTAGAAATAGGTATATTTAAAGGCTCTTGTTTAAGGCCGCTCTCAATGACACATACATTTGCTTTCCTTATTCAAGAGCTTTTATTGCGTCATGAGAGCATTTTTTTATTTGACAAATACTCTAATAGAGGCTATATTCATTAAAAACAGAGGTGATAGTATGCAAAAATTCACATTTGATGATGAAGATGACTCTATTAAAGATACTAAAAGAGAGAATTCTATTCAACAGGAAGAGAAAGAGCCAGAAGTAAAAGAAGTTGTTAAGACTAAAGTGAAACATAAAAGATCACATTCTTTACCTAAACGTACTAAAACGAAGGTAAAGTATAAAGAGAAATCACATCCTGTGATGACTTTTATTAAGACTTTCGTATTATTAGTATTACTTGTCATTATATTAGTAGCACTTGCGTTTGGTATACGTTTTTATTTAGATAATCCAGAAACTGTAAAGCAGTGGTTCTGGGAAGGTTATCGTTATTTATTCAGATAGAAAAAGAGGTCCTCTAATGGGGGGGGCCTCTATTTATTTACCTGAATAATGAAGAAATAAGCCATTGTCTTACCTCTAGGTACATCATAATGTTCTATGAGTGTAAGATAGTCTGAATTAAGTCTTAAATTCTTCTCTACAAGAGATATTTCAGTTGTATAGATAAATACATACCCTTCCGGTAAAACGTGTCTGTGGATACGTTTAAAGAAGTTATCATAGATATTCTTTAAAGCACGTGTATCTTTCATCTGTGCATAGGTAGGCATATCAGTAAAGATTTCATCAAACATTTCATTATTCACAAAACGGTTGGCATCTTTATTTACAAAGTGAATTGGCTGATTAGCTGCAATCGCATTCTTCTTAGCTGCTTCTAAGCCTTCTCCGTAAATATCTAATCCCATCGCAAACTTAACTGGTTTAGCCATACATCTTTCAATAAGTGTAACACCACTACCACAGAATGGATCTAATACACGAGAATGCATGCTCATATAAGGTTTAGCCACTTCCATAAGTGTTGCTGCTACATAAGGCTGCATTGAGTTAGATATGATTTCACGTCTATAGTTAAAGCGTGGATTGTCTAATGAACTCAACTTCAAATAAACATTCACTGTTCCAGGCTTTAATTCTCTGATTAATAATTCAATATCATAATCAGATGTTACATTCTGAAGATGTGAAGGCATCTCTTCAATGAGTTCTTGAACCACATCATTGATAACAGCTGATTTCTTTTCTCTCATTTGATCAACCAAGCGATAATAGAAACATCCTTCTGCATCATATAAACGGTGTAGTACGTCTACCAAGTTACTTTGCGCAATACGTTTACCAATTAAATGCCCATCCTGAGCAAGTCCTGAACAACCTGATAATGGGAAAATCATTTCTCTATAATTACGTAAGCCTAGAAGGTCATAAATAGCCTTTGTACGGACTAATACGCCCTGTCCTACTGGTTTATAACGTAAATGCTTCACCTGTTCAAAAAGTGTATATTGATAATAAGGAAGTGTTGTAAGAATAACATCGACTTCTTTATGCAATAATCGGATTGACTTCTTCTTATGATAAGAATATGAACGAATCATCGGATTTAATACTTTTAATTGTGCTTTTATATGCTTGCTGTCTACCACTTCAGAATTCATGAGTCCATTCTGTATTTCCTGTAATTCCTTAATATAAGGTTTACAGTCATAATGACTCATTCCTTTCAAATAGGCATCCTTTACAAAATCCTTTTCTTCATTCTTATAAGCATCTAAAAGAACAGATGCCATTAAAGAATTCTTTGTATATCCTAATAATAGTGCCGCATTCTTTCTTACCTTAGGATCTTCATGAGTTAAACAGTCACATAGTTTTTCTACAATAGGACCTTCTAATGTATCACTTGCTGTCATTGAACCTTTTAATTTTATTAGATTTTGACGCAGATCAGTGTCTGCGAGAATATTCTTTACAACATTTTTTTCCATATAAAACACCTCATAATCATATCTATTATATCAAATTTATCCCTTTGTTACTATAAAAAAAGTGTCTTAGAAGACACCTTTTTGTGTAATTATGTGATTAAGTGGGACATCAAGTGGATGAGGATGGGTATTTTCTACTTCTTGAAAATCAAATGCTAGACCGATAGTTAAGGCATCCGTCTTTTTTAAACAGCGGTCATAGAACCCACGACCATAGCCGATACGATTATGATTCTTATCAAACATCAGCAATGGTACTGCAATCACATCTAAACCCTTAACATCCATATGTTCATTAGTAGAAGGTTCTAGAATATGAAAAGCCCCTTCTTTTAGATCATCCATACTATATATTCTCTGGAAATCCAGTTCTTCTCCTACACATTTTGGTACATAGATTTCTTTTTCTGATATGTATTTTTCTATTAGATAAAGTGTATCCACTTCATGACGATAAGACATATAAAAGCCG
>NZ_UQGV01000023.1 GCF_900540665.1 uncultured Catenibacterium sp.
TACTATTCGATTTTAAAAGAAAAGACTGTTAACATTTAGTTTGTCAACAGTCTGAGAGCCTCTTAAAGAGGCTCAATCTTAGTGTAAGTTCTTAATCAATTCTTCAATACGATTACCATATTCAAGAGATTCATCTACCTTGAAAATAAGTTCAGGGCATTTTCTGATTTTTAATCTTCTTGCAAGTTGTGAACGAATAAAGCCTTTGCATCTATCTAATGCCTGTAAACCTTTACCCTGGTTCTTCATGAATGTCACATAAACCTTAGCCACTGACATATCATTAGAACAGCTTACTGAAGTGACAGTACACATACGTAAAGCTGGATCTTTTACTTCATCACGAAGAATTAATGATAACTCCTTCATGATATAATGATTCATTTTATCAATTTTTAATGAAGCCATAAATCAACCTTCAACTTCCTGCATAACGTATCCTTCGACAATATCGCCTTCTTTGATATCGTTATAGTTTTCAATTGTAAGACCACATTCATAGCCCTGGTTTACTTCCTTCGCATCATCCTTGAAACGCTTTAATGAAGCAAGTTTACCTTCATATACGATGATACCTTCGCGGATCAATCTGATACCGCAATCTCTCTTAATAGAACCATCTGTTACATAACATCCAGCAATATTACCAACCTTAGAAACCTTATAAATATGTCTGATTTCTGCCTGACCAGTAACAACTTCTTCCATTTCAGGAGCAAGCATACCCTTCATGGCTGCTTCAATTTCTTCAACCATCTTATAGATAACCTGATGTAAACGGATTTCTACACCTTCTTCATCTGCTTTACGACGAACATTGGCATCTGGTCTAACATTGAAACCATAAATAATAGCCTTTGATGCACTTGCAAGAAGGATATCTGATTCAGAAATAGCACCTACTGTAGAACGGATAACATTTACTCTAGCACCTTCTACATCAATCTTTTCTAATGAACTCTTAACTGCTTCTGCAGTACCGTTTACGTCAGCCTTAACAATAATATTTAAGTCAACAACTTCTCCAGACTTCATCTGAGAGAATAAGTCATCAAGACTCATAGCTGAAGTAGAATTTCTTTCTTCTTCAATCTTTTTCTGGGCGCGTTCCTCACCAACATGTCTTGCTTCTTTTTCAGTTTCAAATACCATGAACTTGTCTCCTGCTTCAGGCACATCATTTAAACCAGTAATTTCTACTGGAGTAGCAGGACCTGCAGCTTTGATTTCACGTCCGCGATCATCAACTAACTGTCTAACACGACCATAAGTTGCACCAACAACAATTGGGTTACCACTTCTTAAAGTACCATTCTGAATTAATAAAGTAGCAACTGGACCTCTGCCTTTATCTAGACGACCTTCAATTACACTACCATAAGCCATACGTTTTGGATTTGCCTTTAATTCAGCAAGTTCAGCTACAACTGTAACAGTTTCTAATAATTCATCAATACCGATACCCTGCTTAGCTGAAATGTTAACGTAAGGAACATCTCCACCCCATTCTTCAGGCATTAATCCAAGTTCAGAAACTTCAGCCATAATACGCTGAGGATCAGCACCAGGTTTATCAATCTTGTTGACAGCAACAATAATAGGAACACCAGCCGCAAGAGCATGGTCTACTGCTTCTCTAGTCTGAGGCATAACACCATCATCAGCAGCAACAACAATAATAACAATATCAGTAATCATTGCACCACGTGCACGCATAGCAGTAAATGCTTCATGACCTGGAGTGTCAAGGAAAGTAATCTTTTTACCCTTTACTGATACCTGGTAGGCTCCAATATGCTGAGTAATACCACCAAATTCACCTTCAGCAACCCTTGACTTTCTAATATGGTCAAGCAATGTTGTCTTACCATGGTCAACGTGACCCATGATAGTAATAACTGGAGGTCTTGGCTCAAGATCCTTAGGATCATCAACAACTTCTAAATCTTCAAAATTAACTTCACTTACAGGAACAACCTTTTTACATTCAAGACCATATTCCATACAAATAAGTTCAACCTGTTCATCATCTAATGATGAATTGATTGTTACCATTGTACCTAACATGAATAAAACCTTGATAACATTTGCTGGTGTCTGTCCGATTTTCTGAGAAAGTTCATCAACAGTGATGCCTTCTTCATATTCAACTACACCATCAACAATGGCCTTTTCTTCTTTCTTGCTAGGAAAGTTTGAGATCATCTTCTTTTTGTCATTCCCCTTGTTTTTTATGTTTTTCTTCTTTTTTGCCATAAATTACCCTCCTAACTTCGATTTCATACTTTTCGCAAAACCAGCATCAAGAACAGCAATCGCCATTCTATTGATTTTACCAACAGAATTAGATAACTCCTCACTTGTGCCAGCCATATAATAATCTACTTGATAATATGTACACTTATCAATATACTTCTTCTTCGTATTGTCACTTGCATCACTTGCTATAAGTACAAGATGGGCTTTTTGAGACTGGATAGCCTTTAAAGCACTTTCTCCAGTCGCAAGCTTTCTAGCACGCATAGCAAGCCCTAATAAAGAGGCAACCTGCTTATTGAGCATATGTTTTTAGCTCCTCATAAATTTCTTCAGGAACTTCAGCCTCAAGCACTCTATTTAAAATCTTTTTCTTTCTTGCCAATTCAATAGCATCTAAAGAACGCTTCAAATAAGCACCACGGCCATTTTTCTTACCTGTAGGATCTACAGAAACTTCTCCTTCTTTATTTCTAACAATACGAATAAGTTCTTTCTTAGGCAGCTGTTCACCAGTTGCCACACACTTTCTTAAAGGCACTTTCTTCATAAAAGATCACCTCTAGTCTTTATAGTATTCATCATACTGATCATAATCAATATCTTCATCATATTTAGGATCATGATCTGGTTCATCAAAATCATCTTCATCATCGAATGATTCATCATCACCAAAGTCTTCTTCAACCTTATCTTCTACTTCTTCCTCTTCAAGAGTTAAAGTGATAGCTTCCTTTTCTTCTTCAGTTTCATGTTCTTCCATAGATTTTTTCATCTTTTCAAGAAGTTCCATATCTACTTCAGGTGCATCTAAATCAATACCTTCTTCTAATATTTCAGATACTGACTTAATGTCAATCTTCCAGTTTGTTAACTTAACTGCAAGTCTTGCATTCTGACCACGCTTACCAATTGCTAAAGAAAGCTGATCATCAGGTACAACTACTAAAGCGCTGTTCTTAGTGTGATTCAACTTAACTCTTTCAACCTTTGCAGGAGAAAGAGCATGAGAAATAAATGTAATTGGATCTTCAGACCATTCAATAATATCAATCATTTCTCCATTTAATTCTTCAACAACATTTCTAACACGGTTTCCCTTAGGACCAACACATGCACCAATAGGATCAATATCAGGATTTGCTGTATAAACCGCAATCTTAGAACGTTCTCCTGCTTCTCTAGAAACTGATTTGATTTCTACAGTTCCTTCGAAAATTTCAGGTACTTCCATTTCAAATAAACGTTTAACTAATCCTTCATGAGTACGAGATACACTAATATGAGTACCCTTTGTAGTACGTTCTACTTCACTCACATAAACCTTAACATGTTCACCTTCAACTAAAGTTTCACCAGGAATCTGATCTTTAGATGATAGAAGTGCACCTGTCTTACCAATGTTGATAATCGCAAATCTTTCTTCTACACGATCAACAGTACCATTGATGATTTCATCAAGCTTATTGATATATTCGTTGTATAACGCTTCTTTTTCAGCTTCTCTAATTTTCTGTCTTAATAGCTGTTTTGTTTGAATAGCAGCTAGACGACCAAATTCAGAAATATCAGCTTCTTCAACAACTTCATCTCCAACCTGATACTTAGGATCAATTTCCTGTGCTTCTTCAATAGAATATTCATAATCTTCATCATTTACATCATCTACAACATGATGAGTGATAAAAATTCTAATCTGTCCATCACCATCGATTTTACAATCAACGATTGATTCTGTACCACAATAGTTTTTCTTATATGACTTAGCAAGTGCTTCAGTCAATGCTTCAATTACAATAGTGCTATCAAGCCCCTTATCTTCGATAAGATTTTCAAGAGCTGATTTGTAACCTTTTTCCTTTTTCGCCACGTTTTTTACCTCCTAGAACTTTACAGCGAGTCTGATGAATTTAATATCATCATAATTTATAGTCATTTTCTTTCTTACAGCTTTCACCATATACTGGATCAATAATTCTTTGCCATCAATAGAGGCCAATGTTCCTTCTAGAGAATCAATTCCATTCTGTGGATTCTTCAAATCAATGTGAACATATGAACCAACATGAGCTTCAACCTGCTCAAAAGTCTTTAATGGCTTTTCAATTCCTGGAGAAGATACTTCAAGATAATACTCGTCCTTGATTAAATCAAGTTCATCTAACTTTTCACTTACAGCTTCACTGACTGCAACACAAGTATCCATGTCCAGATTTCCATCATTCTTTTCAATGAAAACACGTAAATACCATTCTCCTTTTTCCTTTACATATTCCATTGAATCAAGATGACATTCAAATGAAGCAATAATAGGCAATAAGCCTTCTTTAATTTTCTCTAGCATAGAACCTCCTATTCAATAAATAACGAGAGGGTCTCCCCTCTCGTCTTTTGCTAAATCGAGTATAGCACAGTTAAATGTATAAGTCAAATAATGTTGAAAAACACGTAAAAAAACTATAGATCAAAGATTGTTAGCTGATCACTTTCAGAAAAACCATTTAAGACACCCATCTTCTGTAAAGTCTCAATATGTGTTCCTGAAAGACGTGTTCTCTTTTTAATATCTTCAATAGAAGTGAAAGGTCTCTCCTTTCTTGCTTCTACAACTGAATCTCCTACTGCATCTCCTAGTCCATCAATAGAAGTAAATGGAGGAATAATAGCAGCTGGATCATCAGGATTGCAAATAAACTTTCTTGAATCAGATTGATCAAGAGAAATCTTGCTGAATTTCAATCCTCTTTCAAACATTTCTAATGCAACTTCAAAGACAGTAATCAAGCCTTCTTCTTTGTTAGATGCTTTATGTTCTGCCTTTAATTTCAAACATTCCTGATATTTATCAAAAACAGCTTCTTTTCCTGTAATCAATGTTTCAATATCATAGAAATCACATCGTGTTGTGAAGTATACAGCATAATATTCTCTTGGATAATACAATTTCCACCATGCCACACGTACGGCACTTAATACATAAGCAACAGCATGGGCTTTAGGGAACATGTACTTGATTTTCAAACATGAATCAATGTACCACTGTGGCACATTATGCTTCTTCATTAATTCAACATAACCCTTTTGAGGGAATACTTTTGGAGATTTCCCTTTACGTACGCATTCCATAATATCAAAGGCATCCTTGTTAGGAAGGCCTTTTTCAATTAAGTACACCATGATATCATCACGACATCCAATAACTTCCTGTAATGTACACGTTCCAGACTTAATCAATGTTTCAGCATTACCTAGATAAACATCGGTTCCATGAGATAAGCCTGAAATGATGACAAGTTCATTAAAACAAGTTGGGTGCGTCTGTTCAAGCATCCCACGAACAAACTTCGTACCAAATTCTGGTAATCCTAAAGCACCTGTCTTACAGTTAAGGAATGATAAATCACAGCCTAACGCTTTGGAGCTATTAAATAAGCTCATAACCTTCTGGTCGTTTGTAGGAATAGACTTTGGATCTACACCTGTCATATCCTGAAGCATACGAATAACAGTCGGATCGACATGTCCCAAGATATCAAATTTTAATACGTTATCATGAATCTTATGGAAATCGAAGTGAGTTGTACGCCATTCCGCATTCACATCATCTGCTGGATACTGATAAGGTGTAAAGTCAAATACTTCCATATCATTTGGGATAACGATAATACCACCTGGATGCTGACCAGTTGTACGCTTAACACCTGTACATCCATTAGCTAATCTTTGTAACTCAGCACTACGGATATTATCTTCTAAACCTAAATTTTCCGCATATGCCCTTGCATATCCATAGGCTGTCTTTTCTGCAACAGTAGAGATTGTACCTGCTCTAAAGACATGGTCTTCACCAAAAATTGTCTTTGTATAAGCATGTGCTTTAGGCTGATATTCACCAGAGAAGTTTAAGTCAATATCTGGAACCTTGTCGGCATTGAATCCTAAGAATGTTTCGAATGGAATGTTATGTCCTTCACCCTTCATCTTATGTCCACATACTGGACAGTTCTTATCAGGCAAATCATAACCATCTGAAATAACACCTTCATCTAAGAATTCATTATGTTTACAGTGTGGACAGATATAATGAGGTGCCAATGGATTAACTTCTGAAATACCCGCCATAGTAGCGACGAATGATGAACCTACAGAACCTCGAGACCCTACAAGGTAACCTGCTTCATTAGATACTCTTACGAGTTCTGAAGCGATAAAATAAATAACGGCGAATCCGTGCTTGATGATATTGGACAACTCTTTTTCAAGTCTTGCTGACACAATTTCAGGTAATACTTCACCATAAGTTTCATGTGCATTCTTATTACATAATTCTCTTAACTTCACATCTACATTATCGATAGAAGGAGGATATAATCCTTCTCTAGTGACAATTATATCGTCGCCAATCATATCAGCTACCTTATTAGTATTTGTGACAACATATTCATATGTTTCTTCATCACTTAAATAAGGGAAGCATTCCAGCATTTCATCTGTCGTTCTTAAATAAACATCTGGTGTTAAAGCACGTGGATTATTTCTTACAAGAAGAGGATGGGGCTTACCATTTATCTGAATCTTAGAATTAGTAATGAAGACTTCACGGTAGACCTTGTCTCTCTTATCTAGGAAGTGAACATCACCTGTTGCACAGATAAGTTTCTTTTCTTCCTTCGCAATCTTGATAATACGCTTATATATTCTTTCTATGTCATCAATGGAATCATATTTACCACGATCCACAAGATACATAGCATCTTCTAAAGGCTGTATTTCAATGTAATCATAGAATTTAATTTCTTCTCTTAATTCTTCTTCATCTCTTGTAGAAGCTATTTCAAATACTTTTGAATTAACACATCCACTACCAAAAAGAAGTCCCTCACGATAAAATTCAAGTTCACTTCTTGGAATACGATCACATTGATGGAAATACTTTGTATTCGCAACGGAAACAAGTCTGAACATGTTTTTTAATCCCTCTGGTGTTTTCGCAAGAACACACATATGATAAGGGAAAGCATGTTTATAGCTTTCTTCAATTTCTATATCATTGATTTCATCGATTGTTTTAAATCCTTTTTTAATTAAATCC
Organism: uncultured Catenibacterium sp.; assembly: GCF_900540665.1. GTDB lineage: Bacteria > Bacillota_I > Bacilli_A > Erysipelotrichales > Coprobacillaceae > Catenibacterium. The sequence goes on from NZ_UQGV01000023.1 coordinate 7,349, forward strand.
TGAAGCATAACATTAAAAGAGTGGCTTAATACTTCAGCATCATAGTCCGCACGATGGGCCGCTTCTGTATCATAAGGAATATGATAAAAACGACAGACAGCACCTAATCGATAAGAACGCTGTAATGGAATCAAACGTCTAGAAAGAGGTAATGTATCAATCCAAGGATTACTAATAGGACTTTTTCCCATACGTTCCAAAGCTTTATCAAGCATACCAATATCGAAACGTCCATTATGGGCAATTAATAGATCATCCCCAAAGAATTCCATCAAACGAGGCATGAATTCTTCAATTGTAGGCGCATTTCTAATATCTTCATTAGTAATAGATGTTAGTTCTGTAATCTTCTTAGAAATAGGTTTAGGAGATTTAATAAATGTCTGCAGTCTTCCTACCTCTAAACCATTCTTTATCTTAACAGCACCAATTTCAGTAATATGATCATCAATCTGAGACAAACCAGTTGTTTCTAAATCGAAAGATACATAAGTCAAATCATTAAGCTTTAACCCGTTTGCATTGAATACACAATCAAAATTTGTATCAATCATGTTCATTTCAATGCCATAGATCATCTTTAATTTGTCTCCTGCAGCCGCCTGAGCATCAGGGAATGACTGTACGTTACCATGATCAGTGACAGCAATCGCCTTCATGCCCCATTCAGTGGCTCTTTTTATATAAGAGCCGACACTCGCAATACCATCCATGGTAGACATATTAGAATGACAATGAAGTTCTACACGCTTCTTCTCTGCTTTATCCATGCGTGCTTTAGGAGCTGGAATAATTTCTATCTCATTCGCAATAATAACCTGTTCTCGTGCAAAGCTATCATATTCAAAAGTACCTTTAGCACGAATCCATTTACCACCTTTTTTCAATTGTTGCATTTCTTCTAATGTATTACGATTCTTATTCTCAAATCTCTTAATCATAATGCTATCAGAATAGTCAGTCACAAGAAGTGTCTGGATATGTTTACCGCTTTTCACCTGTGTTGTCTCTTCCTGGAAACAATATCCCTGTACAGTTACTTCACGCATAGTATTATCTAGCTGACTGATCTGAGTCATTACATATTCTTTCTTATAACGTTTATAATTACCTGCTGGCTTGGAATATGAAGGTGCAGGTGCTTCATTCATGGCTTCATTGTATTTTTCTAAAGCACTTGAATCAATATGCACCCCTTTATTTTCTTCCATCTTCGCAAAAGTCTGCTGATAATCGTGGTTATCTTTATCTACCTCAGCTCTTAGATCAATATCAATTCCAAAACCTGATAGTAAAGAACGCATTTCAGGAAGCTGTGTCTTAATTGAATCACATTGAATATGATTAACAGTATGCAAGGTCAAAACATCACCCTTTAAATCTAAATCATCTTTAGTCATACCCTGCATTTCTGGTACATTTCCAAGTAGAGAATGCATTATATACTCACTATATTCAATTACATCTTCCTTTTTAAAATGATTTGATGTTGTTTCAAAAAGAAATTCGCATGGATAAGGAAATAAGTGTTGAGCTTCATCTAAAGCCTTAACATTACCAAGAGGCATTAATTCAGGTGAACTAATATAAAAGGTATAACGGCTATCATTATGGACAACAACTCTTGTAATATCAGCATGAGAAAAAGCCTGATTCATTTCTATATGTAATTGTTGTAATAAAATACTTAATTTGTTCATAAAATCACCTTTAAAAAAGGAACCGAAGTTCCTTTACTGGAATAATCGCAGCAAATCCTGATAAGTTACTGCAATCATGAGACCAAATACAAGTGCAAGACCAAGCACCTGCAATGCATATTTCACTTTCACAGGAACTTCCCTATGAATAATTCCTTCAATAAGTGAAAGAATGGCCTGGTATCCATCCAAGCCTGGAATAGGCAATAAGTTGAAGATACCAATATTCACAGATAACATAGCCACTAGATAAAGAAGTGTCGTAATAGAACCAGATTCTCTCACCTGTGAAGTCACTTTATAAATACCAACTGGTCCAGACATCTGCTTAATAGTAGACGCAAAGTTAACTACAAGCTGTCCAAGCGCATTGAAAATTGCAGTAGACATCTCACATAATTGTTTAGATGTATAGCTTAATGCTTCAGTCACACTCATTGTTCGAGTTACCTGCATGAAGCCAAGTACATAGCGCCCCTGTTCTTCATTATAAGGTGTTACAGTTTTAATAACGATACTATCTTTACCTCGTCTAACAGTAATATCCAATGACGCATTCTTAGATTCTATCTTTAATGCCTTCTTAGTCATATCGTTATGAAGGTCTTCATAACTTGCCACTGCATAAGAAACACCTGTCTGTTTGCATTCAATATTAGTGATGATATCACCTTTTTTAAAGCCATACTTCATTGCAGAACTATTTTCTACAAGTGAACCTACTTCACAGCGATTTACGTTGATCTGTCCGCCTGTAAGATTTGCAGATAACATAATAACAAGTGCAAGCATAAAGTTCATGAAGACACCTGCAAGCATGATAATAATCTTCTGATAAGTCTTCTTGCCCTTTAATGTACGATTTAATGGAACATCCTTAAATTCTTCATTATCTTCCTGATCTGCTTCTCCTGCCATAGAAACAAATCCACCTACTGGCAAAGCACGAATCTGAAATTCTGTTTCTTTTCCTTTTTTACCAAAAATTTTTGGCCCCATTCCAATACTAAATGCTCCACAATAAACCTTAAAGAATTTAGCCGCAATAAAATGCCCTAATTCATGTATTACAATAATTCCTGTAAGAATAAGCAGGAATACTAGTATATTAATTAAAGTCTGCATCTTATAAACCTACTCTCTTCCTTACAAAAGCTCTTGCATCTGCATCTATCTTGATTAATTCATCAAGAGTTGGATTTTCTACAACAGTATGTGCATTCATTGCATCTTCAATCAAATCTACAATTTCTAAGAATTTAATCTTTCCATCACGGAATAACTGATTGGCTTCTTCATTAGCACCATTGAAAACGCAAGGCATACTGCCTCCTTCTCTTCCTGCACGATAGGCAAGAGGCAATGCTTTAAATCTTTCAGTATCAGGTTTATAAAAATGAAGTGTTCCTATATCTGATAAAGAAAGTCTTTTACTATTAATTAAAGGTATTCTATGAGGATATGTCAGTGCATATTGTATAGGTAGACGCATATCTGGTGTACCTAACTGACCAATCACAGCTGTATCTGTACATTCAATCATAGAATGAACCACACTTTCAGGATGAATTAAAACTTCAATATCATCATAATCTACATCAAAAAGCCATTTAGCTTCCATGACTTCTAATCCTTTATTCACTAAAGTCGCACTATCAATGGTAATTTTAGCACCCATACTCCAGTTAGGATGATTTAAAGCCTGTTCAACAGTAGCATCTTTTAGTTCATTTAAAGACTTATCTCTAAAGCTTCCACCACTGCATGTTAAAAGAATTTTAGAAATCTCTCTTGGGTATTCTCCATGCATTGACTGGAAAATAGCACTATGTTCACTATCTACTGGTAATAATTGGATATTATATTCTTTTGCAAGAGGAATAATAATATGACCTGCAACAACTAAAGTTTCTTTGTTAGCAAGTGCTATATCTTTACCTGCCTTAATTGCCTCAATAGTCGGTAATAGTCCAGCAAATCCAACAATCGCATTAAGAACGATTTCAGTTTCTTCTAATGTGCTGATTTGAATTAATCCTTCCTGTCCTAGATAGAAATGACGTTCTGGATATTTTTCAGTTAGATAATCATAATCCGCCTGTTCTAGTACGCAGATATGTGCAACAGGAAGCTGACTCATAATTTCTTCTAATTTCTTGATATTATGACCTGCTGACATGGCCACAATCTCGAATTCATCTGGATGCCCCAATACAACATCTATTGTCTGTGTTCCAATAGAACCAGTGACACCAAGTACTGTAATTTTTTTCATAAACTGCCTCCTAAATTAGAGTAATGTAAGTAAGAATCCTAGAATCATGGAATTAAAGATAATTGAGTCAAAACGATCTAATACACCACCATGACCAGGAAAAATCTGGGAATAGTCTTTTACTTCAAAAGTTCTCTTGATAGAACTGAATGTTAAATCACCAATCTGCCCAGTTGCTGCAAGCACAAAGCTCATTAAAGCAAGATGAGTCAATGGATAAGGAATATGCACAAAATAAGTATAAGCAAGTGCTAATAAGCCCCCACACACAATACCACCAATAGAGCCCTCAATAGTTTTCTTAGGTGAAAGACGTGGATTTAATTTATGTTTACCAATCGCACGACCAACAAAATAAGCAAATGTATCTGCACCAAGAGTGGCAAGTGCTAAGAAGATGACATATCTTAAATCAAGAGCTGTTCTAAAATAATAAACAGCATGAAGACCAAGAGCAACTAAAGTTGCACTTGTAAAATAATAGGAAGTTCTTAAAAAAGGCATACCTGCATCAAAAATTCCACAAGTTAATAGTACAACCATATAGATTACAATAAACATATTAGAAACAAGTAGTCCATTAGAAAAGAATAATGATCCTAAAATATAAGCACCTAATACAATGTATAAATAGAAATGTGGTTTAGGTTCTTTTGTAATAGAAAGTAATTCATAAGTAGCCGTTACTCCGATAAAAGCCATGAGGATTTTAAAAGGTATACCACTTACAATAACGCATGGTAAAAAAAGTGCAACTAATACAATCGCCGTTATGATTCTTTGTTTCATTTTTTTACTCCTCCATAACGACGGTCTCTGTTCTGATACTTCCAGATACATTCATGTAATTTTTCCGCATCAAAATCAGGCCAGTATGCTTCATCAAAAATAAATTCAGCATAACTAAGCTGCCACAATAAGAAGTTAGATAAACGACACTCACCACTTGAACGAATCATGAGATCAACAGATGGTAATTCTTTAGTCATTAGATGTGATTCAAAATAATCTTCTGTAATATTATCTAAGTTCACTTTTCCTTCTTTATATTCTTCACAAATCGCTTTAGTGGCTTCAACAATTTCATCACGACCACCATAGATGAATGCAAAGACAAGTTTTAAACCTGTATTATCTTTAGTCTTTGTGATTGCATCATTAATAATATCCTGAGTTTCCTTTGGAGCTAGTTCCAAATGACCTATTGTCATAATACGGACATTATTATCCATTAATTCCTGAAAATAAAGAGAGAAGAATTCTTTAGGTAACTTAAAGATATAATCCACTTCACTCTGTTCTCTCTTGAAGTTTTCAGTAGAAAAAGCATAAACTGTCATTGCTTTAACACCTAAATTATTCGCTTCTAAAGCAAGATTACGTATTGTTTTAGTTCCTTCATGATGGCCATATGTTCTAGGCATTTTTCTCTTTTTAGCCCATCTTCCATTTCCATCCATAATAAATGCGATATGTGCTGGGATGCGATCCATATCTAATGTATATTTTTCTTTTCTTTTAAAAAGCATTATAATCACCTCATAAACCGTATTATAGCATAGTGAACTGCATTTTCAAACAATCAAAAAAGGAGGACTCAATAATCCTCCTAGAAATGACATTAAACTGTCATTAAATCCTTTTCCTTTTCTTTAGCAATCTGATCGATCTTCTTAACAAATTCATTTGTTAAATCCTGAACATCTTCCTTACCTGCTTTTACTTCATCTTCAGTTTCACCAGTCTTTTCAACATCAGTATTTGCATTTCTTCTGATATTTCTTAAAGCAACCTTAGCTTCTTCAGCAAGTTTATTTACTTGCTTAACCATTTCTCTTCTTCTTTCTTCAGTTAGAGGTGGAATCACGATACGGATTACAGTTCCATCGTTCTGTGGAGTTAAACCTAAATCAGCCTGATAAATACCATGTTCAATATCCTTCATAGAATTCTTATCATAAGGCTTGATAACTAACTGACGACCTTCTACAACTGAGATACCTGCTACCTGATTTAAAGGAGTTGGTGAACCATAATATTCTACCATAACTCTATCAAGCATGCTTGGGTTAGCACGTCCAGTTCTAATATTAACTAATTCATTAGAGAAAGCTTCTATAGATTTCTCCATCTTTTCTTTTGCTTCTTCAAGTACTAATTCTACCATTATTATTCTCCCTTTGAAATAATTGTGCCAGCTACTTCCTGTTTACATGCAAGCGCAATATTTCCTTCTTTCTGCATATTGAATACACTTAAATCAATGTTATTGTCTTTACATAAAGTAATAGCTGTCTGATCCATGATCTTTAAATCTTTATTAAGAACATCTAAATAAGTTAACTTGTCAAACTTAACTGCATTTGGATCTAACTTAGGGTCAGCTGAATAAACACCATCTACACCATTCTTAGCCATTAAGATAACATCTGCATGAATTTCAGCAGCTCTTAATGCAGCAGTAGTATCAGTTGTGAAATATGGGCTACCAGTTCCAGCTGAGAAAATAACAATACGACCTTTTTCAAGATGACGTACAGCTCTTCTTCTGATATATGGTTCAGCAACTTCCTTCATATCAATCGCAGTCATAACACGTGTTTCAAGACCAATTGATTCTAAGGCATTCTGTAATGCAAGACCATTCATAACAGTTGCAAGCATACCCATGTAATCAGCGCTTGCTCTTTCCATACCCATATCGGCACCAGTCTTACCTCTCCAGATATTGCCGCCACCACAAACAATCGCAATTTCAACACCAAGATCTTTTGCATCCTTGATCTGTTCTGCAATGTCTTTAACTACAATAGGATTAATGCCAAAGCCCTGATCACCTGCCAAAGCTTCACCACTTATTTTTAATAATACTCTTTTATAATTCATATGGATCTCCTTCTGTAAAATCTACAAATTAATTATAAATAGAATTAAGTTTATAGTCAACAGTGAACTAATGAGACAAAAAACACTCTTTAATAAAAAAACTCCCTGTTCAAATGTCCAGGAAGTAATTTATATCTATGAATTACTATTCTTTGGTAAGATTAAATTTAATATAATCGCAGTAATAGTTGCAAGTACAACTGGAGATTTACCAAAAATAGTTGTAACCCAAGATGGGAATGTAGCAAGTGCTGCGTTCGCTTGAGTAACACCCATACCTAAAGCAACAGCTAAACCAACAACTGTTGTGTTTCTGAAATCCATAGGATGAGATGCAATGAGTTTAATACCTGTCATTGCGATAGAAGCGAATACAGATACAGTCGCACCACCAAGTACACAATAAGGAATTGTAGTTAGAAGTGATGAGAACTTAGGAATAAGACCAGCAACTAAAATAATACCTGCAGCTAGTCCAAACACCTTCTTAGAAACAACTTTTGTAGAACCAACGATACCAACATTCTGACTATAAGTAGCAGTTGGTAACCCACCAAATAAAGCACAGAAAATATTAGTTAAACCATAAGCAACAATACCACCATTTAATTCTTCATCTGTAGGCATACGATCCATGCCGCCTGTAGTAGTAGCAGAAAAATCACCAATAGCCTGAATAGAGTTAATAGCGAATAATACTCCTATAGCAACACAGGCTGCTGGATTAAATTTAACACCAAAATGCATAAATTGTGGCAAAGCAAACCAAGATGCATTTGCAACAGCTGAGAAATCCACCATATTAAAGCATAAAGCAATAATATAGCCAACAATAATACCAATTAAGATAGATGCAAGTTTGAAAATTCCCTTACCATAATGGTTCAAGAAAGTAACAACGGCTAATGTTATAAACGCAATAAGCCAGTTCTGCCAAGAACCATAAGATTTAGAAGCTGCACCACCGGCCATATAGTTAATAGCTGTAGGATACAATGATAAGCCGATTGAGAATACAACTGTACCAGTAATAAGTGGTGGGAAGAATTTTCTAATCTTTTTAACAAATATACCTACAATAACTGCAACAATACCACCAGCAATCTGCGCACCTAAGATAGTGCCAATATCAAATTCACCAGCGATAGCCTGCATAGTAGGCAAATAAGCAAAACTGATTCCCATGATAACAGGTAAACCTGAGCCAATAGAAAACTTCTTTCCTCTTAATAGTGGAAAAACCTGAAATAATGTAGAGATAGCAGACATTGTTAATGCAGCCTGAATCAGAATAACTGAATCACTTGCTGACAGTCCAGCAACTCCCGAAATAATAATAGCAGGTGCAACACATCCGACAACCATTGCCACAACGTGCTGAAGTGCTAAAGGTAAAGCTTGTGATGTAGAAGGCTTTCCATCAATTTTGAAAAGTTCTTCAGACATACTAGTTTGATCTTTACTCATATTTCCTCCTCGTATGTATACAAAAAATACAATTCAGATAATAACACGTAAATCTTTAATATGCAATGGATTTATCACTATAATAAAACAGTAAAAAAAAGAAAGTACATATTGTACTTCCTTTAAGAATCATAATTATTTATTAGCAGCAGCCATCTGAGCAGCTACTTCAGCAGCGAAGTCTTCTTCTTTATGTTCCATACCTTCACCAACCATGAATCTAGCCATTTCAACAACTTTGCCGTTTCCTAAGAACTGAGCAACTGTTAAATCAGGGTTCTTAACGAATTCCTGATCAACTAAGCAGATAGCCTTTAATTCTTTATTTAAACGTCCAGCAATCATCTTTTCTACGATGTTTTCTGGTTTTGGTTTAGCTGACTTAGCATTTTCTTCTAAAGCCTGTTTCTTTAATACTTCAGTTTCCTTAGCAATATGTTCTGCTGGGATAGCTGATCTATCAATGAACTGAGGAGCACTAGCAGCTACGTGCATAGCAACATCTCTAGCCTTTTCTTCATCGCTATCAGCAATCTTAACTAAAGCAGTAATCTTACCACCCATATGAGAGTAAGCGCCGAATACTTCGTTATCAGCCTTAGTCATAACAACAAATCTTCTTAAAGATAATTTTTCACCAATCTTACCTGATTTTTCAGCGATTGCTGTAGCAAGATCTTTACCATCTAATTCAATCTTTAAAGCTGCATCTAAATCAGCTGGTTCATTTGTAACGATAGTCTTTGCAACATTGTTTACTAATTCCTGGAATTCAGCATTCTTAGCTACGAAGTCAGTTTCTGAGTTAACTTCTACTAAAGCTGCCTTATTACCATCGATTACAAATGCAGATAAACCTTCAGCTGCAATTCTATCAGCCTTCTTAGCTGCCTTTGCGATACCTTTTTCTCTTAACCAGTCAAAAGCTTCTTCGATGTTACCGTTAGTAGCATCTAAAGCCTTTTTACAGTCCATCATACCTGCACCAGTTTTTTCACGTAATTCTTTTACTAATTTTGCACTAATTGCCATTTGTTTTTCCTCCGTAATTTTATTAAAAAGGAGAAAGCATAATGCTTTCTCCTTTTGATTATGCTTCAGTCTTATCAGTTCTTGGAGCTTTATTTCTTCTAGGACCGTTCTTATATCTTGGTCCTCTGTTGTTTTTATTTTCTTCAACGCTTGCAACAGCATCGTTCATTGTAACTTCTTTTTCTTCTTCGTCTTTAACGAATGCTACAGTAGTAGGTTCACCCTTAGCTTCGCAGATAGCGTCAGCCATAGCAGCAACGATTAACTTAACAGCTCTGATTGCATCATCGTTTGCAGGGATAACATGATCTACTTCATCAGGATCACAGTTAGTATCAACGATACCGAATACTGGGATACCTAAAATCTTAGCTTCAGCAACAGCATTGTGTTCAACCTTTGGATCAACAACGAATAAAGCGTTTGGTAACTTCTTCATTTCTTTGATACCGCCAAGGTTTCTTTCTAACTTAGCCTTTTCTTTCATAAGAAGAACTGCTTCTTTCTTAGTATACTGTTCTAAGCTTCCGTCTTCTTCCATCTTTTCAAGTTCGATAAGTCTCTTAATTCTCTTCTGGATAGTCTTAAAGTTTGTTAGAGTTCCACCTAACCATCTAGAATTTACGAAATAAGAACCTGATCTTTCAGCTTCAGTCTGAACAGCTTCCTGAGCCTGCTTTTTAGTACCAACAAATAAAACCTTACCGCCCTTTTCAGCGATTTCTTTCATTGCCTGATAAGCTTCATCTAATTTGTCTGAAGACTTCTTTAAGTCAATGATATAGATTCCATTTCTTGATGTGAAGATGTATGGAGCCATTTTTGGGTTCCATCTCTTTGTCTGATGTCCGAAATGAACACCAACTTCTAATAATTTTTTCATTGAAATTACTGGCATGTGTAATTTCCTCCTTTTTGTTTTTTCCTCCACTATTTCTAACATAGCTCACCTATTAGGCACTCGAACTATGAATCCATAGTGTGTGTATTTCAAACACCATGCCATATTATCATAAAATTTAATGAAATACAATAAAAAAAGAGAAGAAATTGAATTCTTCCCTTAAATATCTTTCAAATCAAAATCATTTGGTTCAATATGTATATCAAATTGTCTATACACAAGATATACTTTTAGTAACAAAAGAACTTTAAAATAAAAGCGGAAAATGTTATAATTTTCCGCAAATATAAATAAATATCTTATTGTTTCTGTTTATTAAAAAAATGGCACGAAAGGTATACTTTTCGTGCCATAGTAGTGCTTTTTAATCAATAAATGAATCACTGTTGCAAAATATAAAAATTAAAATATCGTTTAAAGACAACATAAGGCTATTGGAAATAATTTAGTTACACGTATTATTGCAGAATTAGGTTAATATGACAAGATTCAAAAAGAAGAATGAACTCGTGGCGTTTGTCTGACTAAATCCACCAAATTATAATATTATAAAATGTCATCATGAGAAATTACACTCAATTTAGTTCCATTCTAAAACAAAAAAATACCAGAATTAATATCCGATATTCTTATGGAAATATTATTCTGAACGAGTAAATACCACATTATTTTTATTTCTTTTTAAAATGTAATCTCACTTTTTATTTTAGCCAAAAAATAAAAAGTGTAGCCTCTAACTTCTTAAAAATAATTAGTTTAGATTATTAAGGGTATTCAAAAATTTAATTGCTTTTGGTAGAATGTATTAAAGCAGTGTGAAGGAGAAAATCATTTTGACAACAATCAAAATAGATAGGCTAAAACTTATAACAGATAAAGGTCAAAAAAAGAAAGTTTTGAGACCAATATGTAATCGTTATTTGGCCAAAAGTCATATTGTAAAATGTAGAGCAAATAATGTAGAATTTGTTTATGCAAATTTCCGTGGCTCAATTTTTAACAAAGTAAAATTTGAAAATTGTAAAATCAGGGAATGTGATTTTTGGGGGACTACTTTCAATAACTGTGATTTTAGTAGAACTGAAATTTCAAATTGCATATTTATGGCTTGTAAATTTACAAATTGCAATTTTTCAAACGCAAATATAAGTAATTGTGTTATAGTCAATACATCTTTAGCGACATGTCATAATATGGATTCTTTAGATAAAATTACCCAAGTGTATAATACCTATCCAAAGGCCATAATGACAGAAGAACTCAAATCTGTTCTGAATCAGTTGAATGATAAGAATAGTTATTTACGTAGATATAAATTACTACACATCTCTGATAAGAAATATAACGAATTAAATCTATTCCTACTTCAGCAACATTTTTCAGTTCAAGATTTAGTGATACTTTTGACAGAATTGCAAAAACATCCAACAAAAAGAATTACGACATATAAAAAACTAGAAATTCAATTGAAAAAAATAAAAAAAGATATTACAATATAAGTGCTCCGCCCCACACAATCGAAAGGTTGTGTTGCTAATAGTACTTTTTGTAAAGTGAATGGGAGCTGTAATATGATAGCTAATATTCAAGGAGGTGTTGCTATGATATCAGATTTAATTACAATTATAAGTTTTATCTTATTAATAATTACAAATATTATAGACCCTCTTGATTGTTTGGGGTATTAGAAAAATAATATTGGGGACAGTAACCGATTGGTTTCTGTCCCCTTTTTTCATCTAAAATTATTATTAAATGAGATAAGTTTATTCTTTAGATTGTCTATTACTAAAACTTGATAAGCTATAATCTTCCACTACCAAATTTGGACACCACGCAATCATAAATATATTATAATCAACAAATAACCATAAATGTTCACTAATACCATAACAAATGAAAGATAGTATAATAATACATAACATAATGTTTTGTGTTTTAAAATATTTATTAAAAGCTCTAATAGTTAACCATAGTAGTATTAATGAAATTAGTATTCCTAAATCATACCAGGCAAATCCATACGCATTATCCATGGAAAGCGCCACTGTTTCTCCAATCGATTGACCCAGTATTTTTGGCTTTAAATGCGTTACAAATGTTACAACCGCACTCAATCTCGAAGATAATAACTTATCTAGTTCTAGTGCCATAGAATTATGATGAATTAATCCTTGAACACTAATATATGTAATAAAAGATAAAATAAATGGTGTAATCATAAAAATGTATTTCATTATTTTTGTTTTATATATTCGAGGAAATAATTTATATAAAATAGCCAAAAATAACAATAATAAAATAGCATATACAGATGTTCTACAACGTGCAACTGAATACAGCCATCCCGCAATTAATGTTATAATTAATAAGTGTTTAATATTAATCTCATTTCCAGCTAAAAAAACAATATCACAGACCAAAATATAAACAGCTACTCCCAATGCATTAGGATTAGTAAATCCTAAACTATGTCGTGCAACACCATTGTAATAAAAGACATTATCAGTAGCCAGACCAACCAAACTCATCAAATAGAGTAATACTATAAGCACTGTACGTAATTTCAAGTCAAATTTAGCAATACTTTTCATCTCTACACATCTTATAGACCCTGCAAAGAGTACTAGTTTGATAAATGCATAATTACTGTTATACACTGAAGTAATTAAAGCCAATGCTAAAAATAAACAATAACATATAAAATCTTGTCTTTTACAAATTCGATATTGAAATAAAAATCCAAATATTAATAATATAATTCCGATCATTGAAACTAATTGTAATGGTTTATGCAGCATAGGAATATATCCAAGTGTAGAATATATTAAGAATGTCCCATATGCAAAGTTAAATAATTTAGACCATTTTGAATTTTCTCTTATATCCATGCTGATTAACCTCCCTTAAATAAAACATTTTATTTTTTTGATAAGAATACATTAAATAAATATCTTCTATCTAAGAGTATAAATAACAACATTGCGATAAAAAGACACGAAATAATACGTATATATATAGGTCTAACAAAATACACAATACAACTAATAATGATTCCCATTAGCAAAGATTTAGCTAAGTTTAATAAAAAGTCTTTGATATAATAGTCTCTAATTCTTTATAAACTGCAACAGTCTGGAAAATTGCAATTGAAAATTCTGCTAGTATTGTACCTATACAGGCTCCGATAGACCCGTATAGTCTAATAAATATCATATTAAATATGAAATTAACAACTGCCCCAATAACAGTTGATATAACATATGTTCTGTCCTTAGAATTTGGGATTAAATATTGAGTTCTTATTACATTTGCCCATGCAGATGCAATTATAGTTATAGATAGTATTTTCATTAATAACCCGGATTTCAAAAAAGAATTTCCATACAATAGTATGGAAATATCATTTCCTAATACAACTATTCCTATTACTGAAAATGTTGCAATGATAGTGGCAAGATGCATAGATTCCTTTATTGTTTGTTTGTATTCTTCACCATTGTTATGGATTGAATGTGCCATATAAGGTAACATTACTGTTCCAAGTGCATTAATCACCATTAATGGTATATTAATTACTCTTTCCGCATTATCATAAAATGCAAGTTCTGTTTTTGTTGAAAATGTACCAATCATTGTCTTATCCATTACTCTATATATACTGAATGCAATAACTGGTATAAAAAGAACTAAACAAGGTTTTAAATGTTTAATTAAAGCTGCGTTAAACACAAATCTAAAGTGAACTAAGTTTCTAGATATTACTAATAAAAATAATTGGCTAAATAACGCTGATAAACACATAATAACGGTGTATATTGGTAAATCTTTACTCGAACGAACAAATATAACTATGAAAATCATAGATACGCACTTAACAAGAAAATTTCTGGTTAAAGTTATTTTAAAATGCTCCATTCCAAAGAATAGCCAAGAAATATCGAAGGAAATAGCTAATAAATTTAGTATTTCTATAATAAAAAGTGATTTATATTCTATATTTAATGCAAAAATAATTACACAATAAACTAATATTACTGTTACTGACAATACTAACTGTAATGAAAATATCTCTGAAAAAGTTTTGCAGCGAAGATCATAATCATCTCTAATTTTCGCAATTTCTCTATTACCATAATTTGATATTCCTAGTAAGCAAAACATCCCGCATATTGTAACTATAGAAGAAACGTACGAATATGTTCCTAAATTTTCTGCACCTAATACTCTAGAAATATATGCTGCAGTAACCAATGGGAACAAATACATTACAAGCTGATATCCAACATTAAAAATAAAATTTTTACTTTGTTCTTTCATCACAATTCTCCAGTGCTAATTTCAAATATGTTTGAGATTTATTTTTTAGTTTTTCCAATCTTTTTTCATATTCAGAATAATCTACTGATTTCATATAATTAAATTCTTCATCAAATGGTAACTCAATTAATCGATCAGTAATAGCTAAATCAGATAATAATGTCATAACTCTATCGTCATTGCCATACATCCCACCATTTTTTATTACCCAGAATTTCTTTCTGTAAATTGTTGAGAACACAGTACCATGGAAAGATGTTGTAATTACCATTTCAGCATTTTTCATTAATTGTAAATAAGCTTTTGGATCTTCAAAATCTGGAAGCTTAAAACCATCAAAATTCATACCTCTCAAGTAATAAGGTTTTGAATTAAAAGCAATAACTGGTAAATTATATTTTTTTGATATTTTTTTCACCATTTTATTAATAGAAATTGAGTATGAAGGACAATAAAAGAAAATATATTTTTCTGGTAAAGATAATTCGTCACTTACTATTGACTCATAATCTTCCTTTTCTATCAATAATGTGGGATCAAGTACAACTGGAATATCTCTTCCAGTTAATTCTTTAATCCATTTCTGCCCATTTTTTTCTCTCACTGATAAGTAATCAAATTGATTCATCAAATCAATATATTTTTCGATACAATCAGAGTACTCTGCAGGATTTTTAGCACCAAACGATGGAGCATAAGCAATTTTTTTTATTTCATCCCAAGGAAGAAAATATACGTCATCAAAGTCATCTATAGTAATATTCCAAATTTGATCAGAACCAGCAATTATACAATTATATTCATCAATACAGATATCTTCCTTTTTTTCAGCAGACGTTTTTGATAGATGAAATACATCAGTTTTAAATAACTCATATTTTTTAAAATTGTTTTCAATTCTCTTGTGATGGCAATAAAAAATAAAATCACGAATCAAGTATTTTAAAGTTCTTTTCTTTGTATATAAACTATATAATTTTTTCTGTTCTTTAGTTGAAAAATCAATTATTTCACAATTATATCCGATTTTATCTAAATATGTTTGCATCGCATATGTTTGAAGCATTGAGCCACAATTATAAGATGCATGGAATGTTAATACACCAACTTTTCTATTTCTACCCATTTATTTAACCTACCTTTTAATTATATTTCGAAGATTTCTTATAATTTGTATTATTGTTGCACTTAAATCATAGTGTTTACCTTTAAGTAAAATAAAATTCATATTTTGCATAATACCAAAATTCCAATTCAATTTATATTTAGCAAAAAAATCATCAAAAACCTTTAGATAATGATAATAAGTACATCTAATATCTCTTTCTCTAATCAAAGATAACTTACTCATCACTAAGTATATACTCTGTAAAGTGATATAGTTAATAATTTCAGTCACCTCATTGCTCTTATATAAATCCATACTATTTAATTCCGATTCTAATTGGGAAATATATTGAGAATTGGAAGGTATGAATTTTTCATTAAAAGTATGTGTTGCAGAGCTAATATTGTCTGTTCTATAAAAATAAAATTCATCTGAATTTAAAATAGTATATGAATTAGTTTTTGCAACAGATTGTAAGCAAAAGAATCCATCTTCACCATTAATCAATTTACAATCAAAATAAATTTTATTTTCCTTAATAAAAGTTAGTTTAAATATTTTTCCCCAACATGCACTAGCATTGATGTTCAATACTTTTCTCTTTGGTAAACATCATATATCATTTACAATTTCTTTGACAGTCGTTCTATTTACCGGTTTCTTAGAAAAATATACAATATCTTTTCCTGTATTAATTCCCTTTTCTATAGTATTTCTCCATCCCGACAATAGATAATCATCAGAATCAACAAACATAATGTATTCATTCTGAGCAAGATC
The DNA here is from genome assembly GCF_900540665.1 of uncultured Catenibacterium sp. Taxonomy (GTDB): domain Bacteria; phylum Bacillota_I; class Bacilli_A; order Erysipelotrichales; family Coprobacillaceae; genus Catenibacterium. The sequence continues at coordinate 23,821 of NZ_UQGV01000023.1, forward strand.
TATACCCATGTTTCTGGAAAAAGACACACCATGATTATCATTAGTAATTAAAGAAACATTATCACAAATATATTTTTTACATATACTTGCAGATGAGTCCGTAGATCCATCATCAATTATTATTAATTGATCTGCATTCTTCATTTCGTTCACTATGGAATGTATACATTTTTCGACATACTTTTCAGTATTATAAACTGGGATAATAATTGAAATTCCTTTCATACTCAAACTCTCCTATGCATAACTATCAAAAAGAAAAAATATTTACATATAAATAGTCTAATTTTCTTATTTAATGGAATAACGTTAGATTCTTTTTCGATAACCTTTATTTCTTTATATAAATTTGGTCTTATATCAATAACATTTAAGTGATATTTTTAATATTGTATTTCGCCTCATATAAAA